>JBJFGN010000087.1:0-5867 GCA_051892775.1 Methanobrevibacter sp.
CTTCTTAAAAAATAACATATTAATAAAATTATTTATAATACTAATTTTAAGTCAATTATACTAATTTTTTCATTTATAATTTTTTATACAATCAAAAAAATATTTTATGCTACATAAACAAATTTTATATATAAAAATTATAATTTTTAAACATATAAATATATCTAAAACTAAACAAAAAATACAACAAATATAGGAAAAAGTAATACAAATTTTGAGACCTTTATAAATAAAGTATTAAAAATTAAGAAAAATAATAAAAAATTTTATAAAAATTTTAAAAAAAAATTAATTAAATATAAAAAATAACAATATTATTAAAGAAAAATTGAAAATAAATTAACTAACATTAAAAACACTAAAAACCAATGAAATACATAATTTAATAAAAAACTGGAAAGTATAAATAAAAAAATAAAAAACAAAGTAAAAAAAGGGAGAAAATAAAAACAAAAAACTAAAAAAAGTAATAAATTAAAAATTAAAAACTTATTGTTTCTTTAAGCTAATAAAAACCATCCAAAGCTCTTGATTCAGCCCTTTGTCTTTCAAGTTCCTCTTCATCATCCTTTTTGGATTGTCTCCATTGATCTAAAATGTCAATGTCATCTCCAACCATCCTTCCTTTAAACTCATCTACTTTTACAAGTGTCGGAACTTTAGTCATAAGACCTAAAACTAAAGCCTCACCAATATTTAATGAAGGAAGTTGATTTACCAAATCATCAGATAAAGCTTCACTTGCTGCTTGAACATGTCTTTGATCTTTAGGTTCTACAAGTCTTAGAATAATCATGTTATTCGCTTGTGATAAAGCATCAGGATCAACGGACTTTGGAGATTGACTAACCAAACAAAGACCTAAACCGAATTTACGACCTTCACGCGCAACCCTTGAAACCCAATATTTACATTTAGTATTACGTGAATTAGGAGCCAAAATATGTGCCTCCTCTAAGACAAAAAATACAGGAAAACCAAGTGCATTCTTGTCTCCATGAACGAAATTCTTCCTGCTTTTGAGAGCTGTTCTTAGGACATGCGCAACTAACACCTCTGCAGTGCTTTCATCAACTTGACCTAAGTCAATAATATTTGCCATGCCTAATTTAATCTTAGATAGAATATTGGCAGCATTTGAATCAAAAAGATTAATGTATTTGGAATCCATATCATCAAGTTTATTTATAACATCCATCATTGTGTTTCTTTCTTTAGATGTATAAGTCTCCTCATCACGATACCATGACTCTAATTTAGAACGGATTGAACGAATGAAGTCATGGGATGATTCAACACCTGCCCTTAAATCTTCTTTTGCAAGGTTAAATGCTTTTCTAAAGTATCTTTCCTGAACAAAGGATTTACCATTAATATTTGCAAGTTGTAAAATCTCACTAAATTCAAGATACAATGGATTAATAATAGGATTTATTTTATTGACCTTACCATTTGGAAATTCTGCACTTACATATTCTGAATGCATATCAAATATTAAAGGACAGCCATTATTAGCAAGCAAACCATCTATAATAACACTAACAGTATTAGATTTACCTGCACCAGTCATTGCCAAAATAGCTAAATGCCTTGAAACCATTTTATTAATATTAAGATTAACCTCAACATCCTCATTAGATATTAAATGACCTAATTTAAGTCCATCTTTAAACCTAAATATTTTATCTAAAACTTCACTACTTGCAAGTTTAACTTCAGTTCCAGGTGGTGCTGGTGTACGGGGTATTTTAAGATAATCAATATCCCCTAAAATCTTAACATTACCCCTAATATAGTAGTCATCACCTTCAATATGTTTAATTCTCTCAATTGTTTCAGGGTCATAGATATCATTATTAAGAGCTACACTTCCACGTACTAATGATTCTATCATCCCAAGTATAATCTTATTATCATATTCCAATGTTACATATTCACCCATTTTCGGCATTTCTTTTGATACAAAACTCACATCAGTTAATGAAGTTTCGCCAACACATCTACCAATCACATTATTTTCCATATTTCACACCTTTTAATGTAGATACCAATAAATAAAATCAATAATTAAAATTATTAAATAGCTAGATTTAGAATAAACTTAAACTAGATTTAATGTTAATAGTAACAATCATGTTTAATTAGATAAACTTTTAACTATTGTCTATTATCAATAGCTAAATTATTATCAAATATTATAACTCTCAAGCTTTAAACTAATTTAACATTTCCCTACCTGTTTTCTCATATAAACCTAAAATTTTAGACAAATCATTTATATCACTATTTCTGATGATAACATCCTGATGAGCCTTTTTAAGAAGATATGGATATCCTTCAACAGAATCTCTTTTTATAATAGATATGATTTCTTCAACCTCGTCATTATCTGCCTTATAAGGTAACTCCACCTTCAAAATGTTTTTATAGTCATCAAGACGAATGTAGAATATAGTAAAATCCAATGATTTAAAGAAGCTATCATGAATCATGAATTCCCTTTTTACCTGACTGTTAACATTAATATATTTTGGATTTGAATAGCCTTCCATCTTATTAAATCTTTCAAATATTGACATGTCAGGAATATTGTTATTAAAATAATCATTAGAAGTTGATGTTTTTGATATTGCAATCATTTTATCCTTATATTTTAAGATGTTTGCAAGATTATCAAGTTTCTCAATGTATAATTTCTGAAGATCTTTATCATTAGGTGCAGGTCTTATTATGTCACCAAGCAATGATCCATCTATCATATAGTAGTCTACATCCTTTTCTTCAATAGCCATAATGGCATTTTCAATTTCAAAAATACTCATTTTAGCCCTAAGTTTATCTGTAAGAAACTTCTGATGATAAGTTGCATCTAATTCAATATTTTCAATATTATCTAGTCTGTCCCCATCAAATATTAATCCAAGTGCTGCAACAGCATAGATATTAAAGCCTAAAAACTTTTTTGAAGAATAGCTGCCATCACCTGCAGCGATTTTAAGTTTATTATCATTTGATGGTTCAATATAATCAAAGTTCCAGAACTTATTAATATCAAAATCAGAATTATCTATTTCCTGTATTTCCTCTTGAATAAGTCCTTTCTTTTTAGCTGCCTCTTCATATAATGAAGTTAACACATTTAACCCTCCGAATATAGAAGTTTAATATAATAATATTATTTTAATAAAATATATAAAGTATTTTAAATATTTTAATAAAATTAGTTAATTAATCTTTTAAGAAAATTATCAATTATTGGCTAATTTAATAATTTCAAGAATTTTTAGATAAGTTAAATAGAAAACTGAATTAATTAGCAAATAAATAATCTAAAATTAAATCTAAAATAGCTAACAAATACATAATTAATAGAAAAATTAATAAATAATCTAAAATTAAAACTGAAATGTTAATGAATACCTGATTTGTGGATTAATAAAGTTTTAAGAAATTTTTTATTAATTAATAGTTAAACAATATTAAAAATAGCTATAAAATATTTAAAATATCAAAGAATACTTAGAACATATAAAAACAGTGAAAAAAAATAGTAAAGATAATTAATAACTAATCATCTTGAGCTTTTCTAATACCTGATACAATTTCACTAATTTTAGATTTAACATTATCACACTCTTCAACGATTGTACCAGTAACGATTATGTCTGCTCCAGCTTTTGCTGCAGTGTAAGATGCCTTAGCATCCCTAATACCCCCACCAACAATAAGCATAACATCAGTTGCAGCTTTAGTATAAGCAACCATCTCAGGAGGTATCTGTTTATCGGCACCTGAACCTGCTTCAAGATATACAAATCTCATACCAAAACATTCTGCAGCCATTGCATATGCAGCTGCAATTTTAGGTTTATTACGTGGAACAAGCTTAGCATCACCTACCCAACCAACAGTTCCTCCAGGTTCACATACAATATAACCCATTGGAAGAATGTCAATACCAGATTTTTTAACGTTATATGCAGCCAAGCTCTGAGCTCCAATAAAATAATAAGGATTGTTTGAGTTCAAATAGCTCATAAAGAATATAGCATCAGCATATTTACTAACATTTGATGAATTACCAGGGAATATTATAATTGGTGAATCAATATTCTCAGATAAAATTTTACATGTGGAATCCACATCATATTGATCAACAGTAGAACCTCCAATCATAATACCATCAGTACCTGCTTCAATTGCTGCTTTAGCGATTTCTAATGCTTCTTCTGGACTTTGTTCATCTGGGTCAATTAATGTTAAATGTAAAATATGATCTTTTCTTGCTTCCTTCAGTTGTTCTTCTACTATATTCATTTATATCCCTTTTTTTAAAACATAATAATTAAAAAATAAAATTCATAAAAATTTAAAATATAATATAATTATATTAATTAATTATATTTTATAAAACTTCTTATTTATATATTAATTAAATCCATATGTTTAAACTGTAATATCAACTATATGATTTGATAATATAGGTGTCTCTAAGATACATCCCAATATTAAAATGAAAGGTTAATCTATGAAAAACACTAAAAAAGCCATGATAAAAAGCATTAAAGAAATATACAATAAATTAGATAAAGTTTCCCCTACTGATTATGACTGTGGAAAATTGTGTGGAGAAATATGTTGTGTCTATGACAAATATAATTCTGATGAGGAAGTAGGGCTATACCTATTACCTGGTGAAGAATTATTATACGAGGATGATGATGATGAGGATTTTGAATTATATTATATTCCTCCAGATGAAACATATAATTATGGACTTTATCTTGTAAAATGCATAAACCCACCACATTGCAATCGTGATATAAGACCAATACAATGTAGAACTTTTCCACTAATACCACACATTGAGAATAATAGATTCCACCTAATAATTGATGAAGCGGAATTTCCATATACCTGTCCATTAGTGCATGATGAAAATAAACTTAATAAAGACTTTATTGAAGTTACCTATGAGGTATGGAAAGTTTTAATCAAAAATCCTGCAGTCTATAATATTATTGATATGGATTCTAAAAGAAGAATTGAAAGTAAGGATGAATATACCATTGTCATATAGATAAGTAAAAGATAGTACTGCATAATAACCAAAAGTCAATGAAAACACATATTAAATAATACATAAAAAATAATACTGCACAATAGTAGCCAAAATCAATTAAAACACAGATTATTAATTAATAAAAAACAGAAAATTCCTTAAAATCCAATAAATAGCCAAAAGCTATAAAACAGGAAACTAGAATTACAATAAAAAAAATATCCAAACATAATAGAATATGAAATAAAATTATAATAAAAAATAGTCAAAATATAAAAATTGATAGAGAATAAGATTATCCTCTAGGTTCTTTTGCTTTGAATCTTAATCCTTTGTAACCACATTTTCTACAATTTGTAGCAGCAGCAGGATTACGAGCTCCACATTTTAAGCAAATTTTTACATTGAAAAGTCTTTCTTCAGCTTCTTCAAATTTTGCCATAATTAATCCTCCTTGTAAATATAAATCGATACATCTAATCAAATGATTAGAAACTAGTAAATAAATATAATGTATAAATAATTATGAAAAAAATAGTAAATTCATAAATATTATATTAATAAAATATTACATTTTAATAGTATTTAAATATTAAGGATTTTAACATAAAATAAGCTAAAAATATAATATTTTTATTAAAATCCACATGAAACTTTTAAAAATAAAAGTTTTAAATTCTACTAAATCACATAATGATTCTATTTAAGATATTTTTTAATTAAATATATGCAAATTTCATAAAAACTAAATAGAATAATAAGTTTCAATAATAAATATACAAATCCCACATATAAAAACCAAATA
>JBJFGN010000087.1:5967-8969 GCA_051892775.1 Methanobrevibacter sp.
TAGAATAATAAGTTTCAATAATAAATATACAAATCCCACATATAAAAACCAAATAGAATAATAAGTTTCAATAATAAATATACAAATCCCACATATAAAAACCAAATAATTCTATAGTATACCAATTCTAATTAACAGATATATATAAACTCATTTGTGATTATTTAAAAAATCATTTTGAACTTCAACAACTTCAATACTGGATTTTGCATCACTATAAGCCTCAAGAAGTTCATAATTAAGTTCAATAAATGTGTGACCCCATTTAAAACCATCCATTAAATCCCTTGCTTTCTCTTTAAATCCTGCAATATAAAATGTTGCAGCAATAGCTTCAACAGTTGACAATGTACATGGTTTACCATAATTTACGGGATTTGTAGCAATTAAAAATGGAAGTGATCTATGATACTTTGATAATGAAAAGAAAGTAGCAGATTTATTTATCTTGTTCCATGAACAATCAAGACCTACAACACCCTTTTTCTCGATATATTTTCTATCTTCACATGAAACTGCCTTATCACTAAAAGGATTTAATACGATTGCCCCTCTTGGAATTTTACGTATCTTATAGACTAAACGAGCTTTACCCTCTTTTTCTAATTTAATAGCAGTGCATTTTTTCTTATCACATTCATTTGCATGAAAAATTGTTACATCCATAGTAAAACCTTGACTTAAATTAGTAAACATTAGTTTATAATTAATTTATTAAAATTAGTTTAAATAAATTTGTAAATGTACCAGCAAAAAATCATGATTAACAAATAGACTTAAAATAAATGTACCAGCAAAAAATCATGATTAACAAATAGACTTAAAATAGTTAAAAATTGTTAAAGTAATGAAAACATCATAGCTAAAAAAAGAAAAAAAGAGAAAAATTATTGTGAAACTTGAGTATTATTAGTAATATTACCTGCCTTGTATGCAGCAACATATTTTACAAGTTTATTATAATCGCTCCTACTTACACCAAGGGTGTCGTTAATCTTAGGTACATCATTACTATGTTTAAGCTCAATTGATTTCAATAAGGGCTCAATATTTTTAGTAAATAAATCACAATATGTTGAACCATCACATTTTACAGTACCATTAGAAACTACATAGATAAGATAACTCTGATTATCTTTAAATGCTTCACAAATATATACATCATAGGTATGTTGTTGGGTTTTAGATGAATTGTTTACTGACACATTAGTATTGGGAACAGCCTGTGAATAATATATGGTCCAGTTAATGCCATTATACTCCCTTACCTCAGGCTCTTTTAGACCTGCCTGGAGAGACATAATATCTACAATAAGACTAACATTGTCAAGTGAGGACATATTATATTCAATACCATTAGTTTTATCCTTGTAAGATTTTGACCAATCCTTAGTAGTTGAATTATTAGTATGAATAGTCTGTTCAACAACTTCCCCCTGGAAAGTACCTTTCATGAATTTATTATCAAATTGGGTACTTGGACCAAAGTTCAAGAAACCTAAAGCATAAGAAGCACCAATAGCAATTATAATAACAACAAGTACTGCCATAATAATCTGATACTTTCTATCCATATTATACCTCGTAATTTTCTATTTAAACTTTAAATAAAATTATCCATACATAGAACTTTTCTTAATATAAATAATTTTATCTAAACTAGACGACTAGTAATATATTGTAATTGGTATTATATAACAATTATTAATTTTAACAAATATTGGATAAATATAGCAGAAAAATATAAGATAATAGAAATGATTTATTTAAATATACTAAAACAATGAAAAAAACCACAAGAAAGTAAAATAATTAAAACTTAAAGAAAATAATCCAGGAGATAATACAATATAATATATTCAATACTCAAAACTAAGATAATAATATAAAAATAAAATTATATCCCAATACTTAAAATAAATTAAACAGCTTATAAATTTAAACAAACATTAACTAAAACTAATTTAAACATTAATATTAAATACTTAATCAAAGATATAATAATTTAAAAATTAATTAAAATGATAGAATGAAAAAACAGACTTTAAAAATTCTATTAATTATATTAATTATCATATTTCTAGTGAATCTCGTATTTATATTCTCAGACCATACTGATGATATTAAAAATCCTGAGACAAATATTACAGGACAAAACTCAAATGGTACTGTATATAAAACAATATGTGGAAATATGTCAACAAATGATACAGCTGTAATTATTTTAGGTGTTCACAGTTTTGAAAATGGTACACATAATGCAACCAACCAAACAATAATGAACATGACAAATAACAACAACTTATCTAAAAAATATGTTGTATACTTTATTAAATTAAACCTTAACCAAACTGACCTTAATACAAGCGACTATCAAACAAATAGACATATGGGTGAAATGTTAGCATATGACTATATTGTAAAAGATCTTAAACAATACAACCCATATGTGGTTGTAGATGTTCATGAAATGGAGGAATATTGGGATCCTGATAGGTATATACAGGTAATGAGTCCAGATAAACCTGCAGCATTTGATTATGCCCATAAAATGGAGAAAGATACTGGAATTGCAGAATACAACTTTACTGAAGGTACCTCCCCACAATGGGTAACAGAACCGATTGCAAATGAAGGATTCAACACAATTCTATTTGAATATGGTCAAGGTGAAAGCCAACAACATAAGTTAGATGTTACTACAAAACTTATAAAAAGCATTGATAGTTTAGATCCAAGTATAAGAGATAAAACTTAAATATCTTTTTATAATTTTAAAATTTTTATAATTAATAGTCTAAATAAAGATTTATCACAAAATTATACGCTTTAAACTTTTATTATTAAAAATAAAAGTTTTATTTTACTATTTTTCAATAAAATGCCGATTCTTAAAACGATACTAATTCTCAAATAAAATATAAAATTAAAAATTTAATTTTATAAAGCATTTTATCATTAATATTAAACTTTAAAAAAAATGATATAATTTTAATAAATAC
>JBJFGN010000087.1:9069-11020 GCA_051892775.1 Methanobrevibacter sp.
TAATTTTAATAAATCCTCTTATTTTAAACAAACAAGTTTAAAGATTAAACTTTAAAAAAAATAATTAATATAAACAATCTTCAACTAAATTAAAACATGACTTAAATATATACAAGATTATTTAAAAAATTATAAATACAATTATAAAATATAAATATATTTTATAGATAACCTAAAAAACAGTTAATATAAAAATATTAACAATAAGTTTTATCTTTAAATTTTTAAGAAGGTGAAATATATGTGTTCTACTGGAGGCCCAATGGCTGATGTTAACTTAAAAAAGTTAAAAACTAAAAAATATAAATGTAAAAAATGTGGAAACACCTTTAAAGGAATAGGTAAAAAAATTATCTGCCCTAACTGCAAAAGTGACGACACAGAATGTTTAGAGTAAGTACTCTAAACCCCATTTACATTTTTTTAAAAATAAACAAACTACAATTAATTTTATAAAAAATACTTTTAGATTTCTTTAAAAATAAGTAAAATAATGATTGAATTTATAAATATACTAATTTTAGGGAAGTTTTAACCTTGAATATAGATTTAAAAGATGATGAAATACTATTTTTAGAAGGAGAAACAGGTATTGTCGGAATAAGCAAAATGGCAAACTGCGATATGCTATTTATTGAAACATCAGATAATGAAGAGATAGTATTATATCCTGAAAATGATGATATTATAGCAGTGTCTGCATTTGGAAAAGGAGAAAAATACAAAAAAGGTATAAGAGCACTTACATACCTTACACGAGATATGCAATCACCAATACTTATTTTACCTAAAGAAAACAATACCTCAAATAGATTACAAATGGTATTATCAGTGGGGGATACTGTAAGATTTGACTGTAACATCACCCCAGGTACACATCCAGAACAAGATATATTATGTTCATGTGATAGTCTAAGTGGAATTACAATTGAGAAAACATCTACTGGAATATCACTTAATAAAGATAATATCAAATATAAAATTGAAAAATTCTAAAATTTCTCTTTTTAATAGTTTTAAATAAAAAAAATAAGAAAAAATCAATAACACCATTTTTACAAATATTAAATAAAAAAAATAAGAAAAAACCAATAACACTGTTTTTACAAAATTTTAAATAAAAAAATAAGAAAATTAATTAAATTTTCATCCAATAAAATTAACGTTTTTGAGTTTAATATGCTATCCAATAATTCATTATAACAAATATTAACTACTCAAAGAGTTTCCTATAAATAGGCATTAACTTATTATAAGCACTTACAATATAATTGAAATCAGATTCAAATTCATCTTCGTCTAAATTATTAAGATCATAGGTTTTATATATAATATCTCCAGCCTGATAAAATTTAGAATGCTTATTAAAACCATCTGGAATATCCTCTAGTTCTGACTTGTAAATATCAGCATATTTTATTTTTTCCTCATCTGTTTCAAATTGATTATAGCACACTGCCAATTTTCCAAAAACCTGATTATCTTTAATACTAAACAGGAATCCAAAAAGCAAACCATCAACAAATGATCCAGTGAGATTTTCATTTACAAAACCTACGCAGGGTGTTTCATCCCATGAATCAAAACCATATGCAAATTTAAATTGATAATCTTCAGGATCCTCACCGATTTCTTTTAAAACTTCAAAGAAATCTTCAACATAGTCATTATCCATTTTATCTGCTAATGGATGATTTGGAAACTCATAGTTAAAAACTTTTGGATAGACTTGAAAAATTTCTTTTATATCATTTACAACATTAGACATTCTATTTACCCTAATTTTATTATAAGAATATTATGAAGATAATGTTATTTATAAATTAATAAAAAGCAATGAATTAGTTAAATAGTATACATACACTAATTTTGAATAATAACTTGATTTAATTAAAATTTTAATCTAGAATCTAATTCTAAATTATAAAAAGCAGAAAATCGCTTAAAAAAA
>JBJFGN010000088.1:0-32614 GCA_051892775.1 Methanobrevibacter sp.
TTTCATTTCGCTGCTAGCCTTTTTTTTATCTTGTTTTGTATAACGTTGTTATATTCTTTTGTGTTTTTAAATATTCTTTTTATCTAAATTTTTATATTTCTGATGTATACTTTTATATATTTTTATCTACTGTTATAGTTATATATTATTTAAATAATAGATTGCTATATTTTACTTATTGTTAATTTATAATCTATTGAAATTATGAGAGATTACTTTAATTTCATTGATTTTTTTATTGGTTATTTTTTTAAAATTCAATATTTAAAATAATTTTTTATATTATATTGAATTTTTTTATATATATTTAAATTCCTAAATTTTAGATTAAATTAATTTTTTCTTAAAAACTTATATTTTTGGAATTTTGTTTTTCTAAAATTTTAATTGGATAAATTATATCTTATACTTATAATTTTAATAACCCTCTTATTTTTATTTGGGGATTTTAATTTATGATTTATTATTTATTGGAGAAATAGATCTTATTATAAGGATTATTTTATTATTTAAATTTTTCATTATAAAATAAAAGTAGCCATGTTTTTAGTTATTTTTTATATTCTTTAATTTGTAGATTTTGTATTAATTTTTAAAGTGTTTAATTATTTTTTGATTTAAATTTTCTTTATGTTGTATTTCTGCTAGATTACTAAAAACATATAAAATTTATATTTTGAAATTGTAATTTAATAATTATTTCAAAATTTATTATATTAATTTGATGTTTATTATTTTGTTTTATTTTTTTAGTGGATTTTTTTAGACTTTTTTTATTTCAATGTTTATGTCTTATTTTTTAATTTTTTTCTTTATTTTTCATTTTTTCATTATTCTTTCTATTTAAAAACTTTTATTAATTTATTAATTTATTTTTTGACTGTTATTTTTTATTTTATTTTCTATTATTTCTTATTTTAATTTTTTTAATTTTTATACTTTTATCAATTTTTCATATTGTTCATTATTTTTCATGATTATTTTTTAATGTTTACTTGTTTGTTATTTTTTAGATAATTATTTTAATTTATTTTTATATTTTATTTATTTTTTATGAATAAATTTCACATTTTTCTAGAATTTTTATCTCTTTTATTCAATGTTTTTCCGAAAAGTTTATATACTCTAAAAACAATCTTATTATATCGGAACATGGTTTCCGTATTCCGACTATAATTAAAAAATTTTTTAGGATTGGTGAAAATTTTTTTAGAAGATTAATGAGAATTTGGATTTTAAATATACATTTTGTTTTAAGAAATTTAGTTTGAAATCTTTTCCTTAATAAAAAAGTTTTTATTTTAAAATGCCCTTTTAAAAATTCTTTTTGTATTCTAATATATTTAGAATTTGAATTCTTATTACTATATAGTTGGTATTTTTTTATTTATTAAAATTCATATTTATAGAGAAGAAGATATTATGGTTGTTTTAAATCCAGGTGATACTGCATGGATACTTGCAGCTACTGTTTTAGTACTTCTTATGAGTATTCCCGGTATCGCTTTCTATTATGGTGGTTTAAGTAAAAGTAAAAATGTTTTAAATACAATGTACCTATCTCTTATAGCATTTTCTATTGCTAGTATTATATGGGTATGTTACGGTTATCAATTTGCATTTGGATCTACAATAAATGGTCTAATTGGTGCTCCTCAAAATCTATTCATGTATGGAATGGGTATTGATCAATTAACTGGTACAATTCCTACTGTACTGTATGTAATCTTCCAGTTAACATTTTGTGGTTTAACTGCTGCATTGATTTCTGGAGGTATTGTTGGAAGAATGAAAACCTCATCTTGGGTAGTCTTTATTATTGCATGGGTTACTCTCGTATATGTCCCTGTTGCTCACTGGGTATGGGGAGGAGGTTGGTTAATGAATATGGGTGCACTTGATTTTGCAGGTGGTACCGTAGTTCATATAGATTCAGGGGTAACTGCATTAGCATTAGCTCTTGTTCTCGGACCTCGTAAAGATACTTCCTTATTACCTCACCACTTAGGTTACTCTGTTTTAGGAGCAGGTTTCCTCTGGTTTGGATGGTTAGGATTTAATGGTGGATCAGCTTTAACTGCTGGTGGTCTTGCTGCTTCCGCTATATTAGTAACAAATATTGCTGCTGCTGCAGCTTTAATTACATGGGTTGTAATTGATAAAATTAAAGAAGGAAAACCAACTGTACTCGGTGCAGTTTCTGGTGCTGTTGCAGGTTTAGTAGGTATTACTCCTGCAGCTGGTTTCGTTGATGTTCCTGCATCAATCATTATTGGAATTGGTGCTGCATGTGTTTCATACTTTGCAGTATACTACCTCAAACCTAAATTTGGTTATGACGATGCATTAGATGTATTTGGTATCCATGGTATGTCTGGTTTATGGGGTGCTATAGCTACCGGTATTTTCGCATGTCCTTTAATTAATAGTGCTAGTGGTTTAATTTATGGTAACCCTAACCAAGTTGTAATCCAAATTATTGCTGCAGTTGCTACAATGGTTTATGCATTCGTAGTAAGTTATGTCCTTGCTAGAATTATTAAAGCTACTATGGGTATAAGAGTAGACGAAAAAACCGAGATTGAAGGATTAGATAAAAAACTTCATGAAGAATCTGGATACAGATTGGTATAAACAAGTAGTATTTAAAACATATCTTCTTTGATTATAAGGGGAAAAGGAGTTTTTAAAACTCCTGATCTTCTTATTAATTTTAGAAGTGTGTGGTTAATAATATTAATTTTATTAAGAAGAGTAAATAATTAATGATTTAAATTATCAATATTTAAATTGTTAGTTAACTTATTTTTAATCTGAAGTTATATTATACATGAAATTTATAATATTAATTATAATAATATAGAAGGTCATAAAAATGAAAAGAATAATTGCTATTATCAGGCCACAAAAACTTGAAGATGTTAAAAAATCTTTAGAAACTGTTGGTTGTAAAGGTATGACAATTACCGAAGTTAAAGGAAGAGGTCAACAATTAGGTACAAAAGAAACTTATAGGGGATCTAGTTATTGTATTGATTTAATTCCAAAAACACGTATTGAAGTTGTTATTTCTGATGATGATGTTGAAAGTGTTGTAAAAGCCATTTGTGATGGCGGTAGAACTGGCGATATTGGAGATGGTAAAATATTTGTCTCTCCAGTTGAAGAAATTATTAGAATCAGAACTGGTGAACGTGGAGAAAATGCTATTTAAATAGTATTTTTTCTTAATTTTTTTAAGTTTATTGCTTATCATATTTATAAATTTGTTTGGTTAAAATTTTTATTATCTTACCTTTATTTTTGATTCCTTTTGATTATTTATTGATTGTATTTTTGTTTTTAACTTTTAACCAAACATTTTTATTTAGATCTATTTTTTCTAGTTTTTTGTTTTTGACTTATTGTATTTAGTAAATTTTATTCTAATTTAAAAATCCAATTTTTCTAAAGTCATATTATTTAGAAATAGAAATAAATTTTATAATAAAAAATTTCAGAAAGACAAAAAAATGAAAAATATTTATTAGAAAATCCAAAATAAATTATATATAATTAAAGTTGAATATTTAATAATCTCAGATTTAAGAAGGTGTTCTAATAAATACTAAAAATATTCGATACTTCTACCGGTTCATAGTTCGTGTAGGAAATCATTACCGGATAAAACATAATAATAAAGATTATGGGGAATTCAGTAAATTAAGTGATGCACTATATGAAAGAGATTGTTTAGTTTATTGTAATTTCGATTATGATCTACTTGTAGAATGTGATTTAGAAAATAAATATGAAAATGAAGAATTACCACCATTTCCTGAAAAAAGACCTAGGGGAAAAATAAAAAACATCATTGATAAATCTAAGATTGAAGGAAAAATTGAATTTAATCATAAAACAAATAAATTCATAGTAATAAAAGGTGAAGAAAACTTTGGGCAATATGATACAATGACTGAAGCTTATTTCGCTAAAAAGATACTTATGGAAAATAATTGGGACACTGATTCTTTGATAAAATTAGATAAAATTAAAGAAGAATTAAATAATAAGAAACCGAAAACCAAAAAACGTAAAATTCCGAAGTATTGTCCAAAATGTGCTAATAAATTAAAGGATAATACCAAAATATGTCCATTCTGTGGTATAAATGTTGATGAATATAATTAAATAAAAAGCGATTGTCCCTATATAAAATTACAATTAATGCATTTAGAAAAATATTTTAAAATTACACACTCCAAAAATATTTTATTTAAAAATCTAATTTTTTCTAAAAATATATCTATTTATTAAATTTAAAATTAAATTATATTAAAATTAATGAATTCTAAAAAAATAAAAAATAAAAAAAAGTAAATATTGAGTTTAGTATAGTAAAAATTTAAATAATTTAAAATTATAACTTAAATAATGTTATAAATATTATAAATACTATTTAAAACTTATTTTTTAATAAAATATAAAATATTAAAACTTTAAAATTTTTTAATAATGATTAAACGAGGAAAAATAAATGATAATTAATTGTATTAATGGAATAATAGATATTTTACAAAATAACAGTGAAACAGTGAAAGTTAATGAAATCATATCAGAACTATGTTTAATCATTAAAAGTGAAATTAGAAAGATATTTCCTGAAACAAATATTTTAATAATACATAATGAAAAACCAGAAATTGAAATATTCAGCAAAAGAATATTTAATATTAATTTTTATGTTAAAATAAAAATAGATCCCCAATCAAATGGTTTTTTAACATATATTGGTCATGATTGGACTAAATTTAAAGATACAACAAAATTTGTAGGTGACGATATAGTAAGGTTACTTGCAGATGATATTGAAAATATTCCGCATGGCTATACAAAATTAAATAATTATTATGGTACATCATGTTGGGATGATATTACTGAAGTATACATAATATCTAAATTCCATAATATGATGAGTAATATTAATGAAGAAATGCTTATTGATGAATTGGATAACTTATTAAATATATACACTGATTTATTATACGACTATACAAGTATTAGTAATATTAATTTAATGGAGGATATTGAAAAAATATTTAAGTTATATCCTATTGAAAAGGATGATTTTTTTGAATCCAAATTAGCATATGAATTAATAACTTATATGAAATATGATTTAAATGAAGTATTGACTTACATCTACAATGATATTCCAGAAGATTTAAGATTATCTATAGATAAATCAAATGACGAATATTCAATGACCCCCCATTTATCAGAGGATCTTAACCAAATATCTTCAAGTATTTTCTACAAAAATGGGTTAATTTTAGGCGTTACATTTGAATGTGATGAAAAAAATATTAAATTTTACATATCCCAAGATATTGATAGAATTAATAATGCAAGTGAAAGTAATAAAATTAGTCAAGCATTAATTGATACACTTAAAAGAGATAATGTTGATTGTGAATTTAAAAATATTTCAGAACCTGAAACTATAGAAATTAAAAAACTATCAAAAAATTATGATGTTTATAGATTCCATTGGGTATGTTCTAAAACTTATTCATTTGAAAAGTTAAATCAAAGAAAATTAATAAATGCGTTTATTGGATTTAGTAAGATATATGAAAATTTAATTCAATATTATAATTATCTTAGAGGAACCTATGATTTTTATGAAATTGAACATATTAAAAAATCATGACTTATTAAACTTTAAATTTAACCCTTTTTAAGAAATATTGAAAATCCGGTTTAAAACAAAGTTTATAAAAAATTTAATAATTATAAAAATTATTAAAGTTTAACTCATTTTAAAACCATACTTGAAAGAATAATTATTATATTAAAACCCTGTTTTATCTTTAAATTAAAGATACTTTTATCACGTATGTTACTTTTTTTTTTAAAAGTTTTTATTTATTTTTTGGTTTTATTTGTCTATTTTTTTTTAAAAGTTTTTATTTTTTATTTTTTGATAAATTTTTTCTTTATTTGTTTTTGTTTTTTTAAAATTTTGTCTTATTTTTGTTTTTTTATTTTTTTATTTTTATTTTATTCATTTCATATAATTTTAATTTAATTTATCTTTTTAAAAGTTTATTAATATCTTTTTATATATCTTATATTATGTTGACTATAGCTAATGCTTTAATCTTAAAGGGTTCTACTCTTAGTCCATCTAAAGAAAATATTGTAATTGACGAGGGTAAGATAATTGATATTGCCCCTAATATTATGGAAGGAAAAATTATTGATTGTACTAATTGTATTGTTTCTCCTAGTTTTCTTAATGCACATGTCCATATTGGGGATTCTATAATTAAAGATGAAGGTGATGGTTTAAGTTTAGATGAAATGGTTAAACCACCTAATGGAATTAAGCATAAAGCTTTAGAAAATGTTGGTGATGAAGAAATTATTCATTCTATGAAAAAATCTATGTGGGATATGTTAAATTCAGGTACAAGTCATTTTATAGATTATAGGGAAGGTGGACTTGAGGGTGTTAAACTTTTAAGAAAAGCATCTTCTGATATTCCAATAAAACCCATAATTTTAGGTAGGGATAATAGTTTTTATGGCGATGATCCTGATTTGAATATTGTAAGAAGGAATCTAAGAAAATTATTAAAATTTGCTGATGGTGTTGGCTTAAGCGGATTTGGTGAAATTTCTACTGAAGTTGCTGAACTTATAACTAAAGAATGTAAAAAATTAGGTAAGATGTCTTCAATTCACACAGCAGAATCTCGTGATGCTCAAGTTAATTCTATTAATAAAACAGGATGCACTGAAATTAAACGTGGTATTGATGCAGGTTTTGATCAGTTAGTACATTGTACTAATGCAACAGAAGAAGACATGTCTGAGCTTAATAAAACAAATACTAATGTTGTTTTATGTCCTCGTGCAAATGCTACTTTAAATGTGGGTATTCCTCCAATCGATAAAATAATTTCTGGGGATATTGTTTCATTTATAGGTTCAGATAATATAATGTTAAATAGTCCAAATATTTTAAGGGATTTAGAATTTTCTCTAAAATTATCAAGAGCATATTATAGAAAATACTTTAATCCTAAATTATTTTTTGAAATGGCTACAGTAAATCCTTTTAAGTTAAAAAATTCAAATTATAATTTATATTCTATTTTAGATAAATCTATAATTGAAAAAGGCTTTGATGCACAATTAATGATTTCTCGTCAACTTTCAAACAATCCTTATCTTAGTATAATCAATCGTTGTAATACACAAAACATATTACATATAATGAATAAAAATATACACATAGATTATATTAATAAACAAAAATATAATATTTAATTAAGATTTTTTTCAAGTAAGTTTAATAAAATTTTAAAAAAATCTTTAATTATATTTTGTAAGTTTTATGGGAGATGTTGTTATGTATAAAAAAATATTATTACCTACTGATGGTTCAAAATACTCTGAAAACGCTGCTAAACATGCATTCTTTTTAGCAGAGAAATCAGGTGCTGAAGTCATTACTTTAAGTGTAATTGAAAATGGTTTTTCTATTGGTCTTCCATCTGATGACACTATATATGAAGTAAATCAAATGCTTAAAAAAGAAAGTAAAGCAAATATTGATGAAATAGAAGAAATTAAAAATGAATATGATAGTAATATAAAACTTACTCCTATGGTAAAAGAAGGATCTCCTGCTCCAGTTATTCTTGATGTTGCTGAAGATGAGGATATTGATTTAATTGTAATTGGTAGTTCAGGTAAAAGTAGTTTTGATAGATTCTTGATGGGTAGTGTAGCTTCAAAAGTTGTTAAATCAGCTAAATGCTCAGTTCTTGTTGTAAATTAAATTCAATATTTAATAGTAATTTTTATATTATTACTTTTTTTAATTTTTAATTAAATTTTTTCTTCTTTTAAAAACTTATGAAATATTCAATAATTTATTTATAAAATTTATGATGGTGTAATTATGATAATTAAAAGATTGGTGTCTAAAAATGTTGTGTACGTATCAGTACCTGGAAATAGACATAAAGCTTTGGATTTAATGAAAAAAGAAAATGTATCTGTTGTACCTGTCACAAAAGGAGATACTAAAAAAGTAGTCGGTATCTTAACTAGGTCAGATTTAATTAATAATCCTGATGAAGAGCAAATTGCTCTTTTAATGAGTAGAAATTTAGTAACTGCAAAACCTAATGAGGAAGTTACAACTGTTGCAAAAAGAATGTTGGAGAACGATGTTAGAAGGATACCTGTTGTAGATGATGAGGATAATCTTGTAGGTATTATCACTTCTTTTGATCTTGTAACGTCTGCACTTGCTAAATTAGATATTAATATTCCTGTTGAAAAGTATATGATTACCAATGTTCCTACTACTTGGGATCAAACTCCTTTAAATGTAGCTTTTGAATCTATGAAATTCTTTGGTTTAAAATCAATTTTAGCATTGAATGATGATTGTAAATTATCTGGAATCTTAACTGAAACTGATTTTATTGCTGAAAGTGAAATCATATCTGAAAGGACTGAACATAGTTCTACTGTAGGTACTGAAGGTGATAAATGGTCTTGGGATAGTACTTCAATTCTTTATATTGAGAAAAATCATCTTAAATTTACTGATAAAGTGGTTGGAGATGTTGCAACAAGTGATGTTTCTACTGCTAATAGTAAAACTAAAGTATCTGATTGTGCTAAAAAAATGAAATCAGCTAATATTGAACAAATTCCTGTTACTGATGTTGATGGTGAAATTTTAGGTCTTGTTCGTGCTAGTGATTTATTACAAGCATTTGTTGATAATGAAGATTAATTTTAAATAATCTTTTATTTAAATTTAATATTTATTTTCAATATTTTTTTTATTTTTTTTAAAGTTTGTATATTTTTTATAATTTAAATTTATTAAAGTTTATTTAATTTATTATTTTTCGATTATAATTTTATAATCTTAAATTATTGAATTTTTATTATAATTTAAATTTTTAATTTTACTAATATTGGTGTAAATAAATGTCATGTGAACCTATTTTAATAATTAACACATCTAATTTAAAAATTACGATTAGAGCTAGAATTGATGATTATTATGTTGAAAATGATATTCTTTTAAATCCAATTTTAGCTATGTATAGGAGAAATGGAGATAATATTGTCAAAAACTTTTTAGATTTATTTGAATCTGTTATTAAAAGAACAATTAATGAATTCATGCCACATAAATCTTTAAATCTTAGTTATAATTATATTGCAGATGATGACCTTGATCATGCTACGACTTTATCAATAAATCTATTGAATGTTGAAGCAGATGATGTTAAATTCCGCATTGATAATGGCGAATTCACTATTTCAAATCTTAATGAAGAGTCTTCTGATGAAAAAGTTCCTATTGATAATAATATTAATCGGGTTATTAAAACTCCAGATATTGTATTAAAAAAATATCAAGAAATTTATGATAAACGTCAAAAAGAGTTAAAAAATCAGAAACCTAAACGTCAGTATGTAGGTGAAAATTTATAATTTTTGGATTTTTTTTTAATTCAATTACTTATATTATTTTTTTATTATATTTTATATCATCTAAGATATGGTTTTTTGAAAATTTTTTAATACAATGTCTAAGATTATATAAAGTTTAAACTTTTTTTAAATAATTATTTTATTGGGTTTCTATTTTCTAAATTCTATTTATTTAATTTAGAATCAAATTATATTTTTAAATTTAAAATGTTTTTTAGTAAAAAATTTAAATAAAAATTTAAATTTTAAGTTTGTGAAATTACTATTTTTAATAAATTCATTAAATCGGATAATATATAATTTTTAATTATTTTATACTCTTATTTTAAATTTCTCTTCTTATTAATGGAAGTAATTTCATTAAGATTTCTTCACCTTCTTCCTTACTATTTATTCTACGTAAAACAATTTTTCCAGTATTAAATACTGTAATATTTTGTGTATTTATATTAAACATTAGGATTCCCATATCCTTTGAATACTTTACATTATTAAATTCTTTGTCAAAACATTTTTTTGTTTTTTCAATATCAATCTTATATGGGAGTTCTCTTTCAAACATTATTTTGCTGTCTTCTTCTTGACATGGTTTGTAGATAAATAATTTTTCATTGTTTTTTTCAAGTTTAGATATATTCAATGCTATCTTATTAAAACTAATGGCTTTAAGTTGTAGTTCAATAAGTTGTATGATTCTTTTATTTAATAGTTTGTCAATATTATCTGTTTCTATAAGTGCCATTCCATCTATATTTCTAACTTTAACAATGTCATTTTTTGTAATGTTTTTAATTATTCTTTCAGCAGTATTAATTTGATTAATATTTTTATGTGTTAATTTAGTGTTTTGTTTAATTCTTGTTGCAAGGCAGGTTGTTGATTTTAAATATTCTATATTGTTGTCTTTAAGATATTTAAAAACGTCTTTTGTTTCCATTTCTGATTCTACAAGTGGACTTATAATATTGTTTTCATATTTTGCTATTACTCCTGGCCTGTCATCTACAAGATCAGACATATTAGTTCCATCAACAACTAAATCTAAATTTTTTTCATTTGCAAGTTCTTTAATTTTATTATATAAATTTTCTCGACAAATTAAACAACGATTATGGTTGTTTTCACAGAATGCTTTATTTTTCATTAAATCTTCTTTTACTATGATATGTTCAAGATTAAACTTTTTAGCTTGTTTTTCGGATTCTTTTATAAAGTCACGAGGTAATACTCCATTATCAAATGTGACTAATATTGTTTTATTACTTACCTTTCTTGCAATATCTGCTATTAATGAACTATCCGCTCCTCCAGAAAAGCATACGCAGATATTTTTATCTTTTAATATTTCTTCAATGTTTTTTATTTTTTCAGTATATTCCATAATATTACCTTGTATATTTTATTCCGTGTTTTTATCTATTTTTTAGATTTTCTATAAAATTTTTATTGAATTGCTCAAGTAATTTAGATTTAATCTTCTGTGATTTTTTTAATGTATCTTAAAACGTCTTTAGCATCTTCAGTTTTAATATTAGTACTGTGATTGATATATCTAATTAATTCATTTTTCCTATCCTCATTTAAATTACATTCTTTAAATATTCTGGGATAAGTTCTATGGGGGTAATAAATAGACCTTGTAGTTTTGAGTAAATCCTCTTTTTCTTTTTTTGTTATTATACCCTCTTTAACTGCACCATTTAATTTATACTCAATATTTACATAAGCTTCAGATAATGGTTCATAAGTTTCAGGATCAAGAATCACTGCAACATCATCATCAGATTTAATGTTCCCTTTTCTATATTGTTTGTATACATAGCCTACTCCAATCATTCCCATATCATCAAGTTCTGATGCACGTAGTGCACCCATACTAGAGCCACCCACCACTGTAACTCCTTTGTTCATAGCTGCTATAATCTCTTTATGAGCAACTGCAGGGGTATTTTGGAATTGTCCATCTATTATTCCAATAATGTCTGGTAAGTTATTGTCATCTACCATTTTTATAATATCTCCTCTTTTAATTGGGGGGCGATAATCTGCATCTAATATTTTTTTAGCTTCATCAAAACTTAATGATAGGCCAGTAAAGATAACTATTTTTTTATTACTCATTTTATCCCTTTATAAATTATCTAAGAATTTCAATATATTTTTAACTTTCCTGAAAATCTATTTTATTCATGTTGAAAACTTATTTTACTTGAAAATTGGGTTTTTAGATTCTTGGATTTTTAAATTAAATGGATTATATAGTTTTAATTATTTTGGTTAATTTCATTTTTTAAAAATTTAATTCTATAAAAACTGTTTTTAAATTTAGAATAAATTTTTATCTTATTTTAACAAAGATATTTTATTAAAATGTCCTTTATTTATTGTTTTTTTTAATTTTTATAGTGAATTTGTGTAAAATTTCTTCATGATATTTATTCTTCATTGGATTTTCTTAAAAAATTTAAATATCTCTTTCCAAGTCTATCTGGGTCTATGGTATAAACTTCTGCACCAGGTATTATTACACGACTTGCACTAACTCCAATTTCTTCTCTTGTTAAATCACTGTATAATATTCTATTAAATCCTGCATTCTGGAGATGTTTTTTGCATTGTTCTATGTCTTTTTTAATTGAAGTTGTACCTAAATGGTTCATATCCTCAATGCTTTTTTTATCTTCTTCCTCTTCAAAGTATTGGTGGTTAATTCTTTTCATACGTTCGTAACCAGCTTTTCTCATGAAATTTGCTCTAGTGGTGTCTTCTCTAGTTCCATGAATTTGGGTAGCTCTACTTTGTGCAACTTCTGTAAGCGCCCGGATAATTGCGATATTTGGATCAAGGTGTGTTCCTACACCTAAACATAGCAATGCAGGATCTTTTAGTATATTATCATCACTTGATGCAGTAACTGTTGGTACTCCAATATCGTTTGTTATATCCATTAACTTAATATTAATTGATTCAGATTCGAATTTATTGAGAAGATCTAAGACAATCGGATTATCAATTGTATTAATATCTATTTCTTTCCCATTTTTATGTGTTAATTCAAATATGCTCCATGCATCCCTTTCAATAACTTCAAATATTCCATGAAGAACTGCTTCTTCAATGATGTTTCCTGATGCAAGACCATTGGTATTTCCTTTAAATATTGCAGTTGCTTCTTTATTGTGGGGTATGTAAGGATGAAATACTGCATTTGCTGGAACGTAATATTCTTTTTCACTTATAATGTCTAATGCAGGGTACCATTCTAATTTAAGACTATTAATTTTGTTTTCATTCATGTTCCTAGGAAGATATAATGTTCTTGGATCTATATAATCTTTGTCCATATCCTCAATAGAACTTAATATGATTTTATCATAATCTTCTTCTTTCATCTCTGCAGAATATCTTTCAAAGCCTTCCATAATTGCAGATGCTTCTGCTTGTTCATTTTTAGCACCTTTTCCTGCATAAACACTTACACTTCCTCCTTGAGCACTTGGTCTTATTGCAGAAAATACAGGAATTCCTATTCTATCAAGATCTGTAATATTTGTTATACGTGTTATACCTGCGGTTCTTAGTTTGTCTTCATTATGTTTTATTGTTTCAGAAGGTTGACAAATTCTATGACCTCCTTCAAAATATTTAAGTTGAATATCTGAAAACATTAATTAATCACCATATTTTTAAATTATTTTGATGTTATGCATAATTCTATTTATTGATTTATTAGTATATATTTTATTTTTAGAATTAGTTTAATCTTATTCAATATTTGATTTTTATTTATTTTTATAAAAAACAGTTTATTAAAATTAAAAAAAGTAAATTATTTCGCTTTGAAATAATTTTTAAATTAAGTTTTTACATTAACATGTTTAGTCCGCCAGTATATGAAATATATACTAGAATTCCTGAAAAAAGAATTGTAATTAACCATATTATAGGATTCCAGTTAAATACTTTTGTTCCATCTAAAACACTAATTGGTAATAAATTAAATAATGCTAAAAACCCATTTACTGAGAACCCTAAATATGATACTATACCTACAATTACATAACTTGCTGAACCTACTACTAAGAATGTTTTTAAATTAAGTAATATTGCTAAGAATATTAATGCAAGAATAATATTGGTAATTGGTCCAACAATTGATATGATACCATTTTCTTTATCAGTCATATTATATCCATAGATATATACTGCACCAGGAGCAGCAAATATGAATCCGAAAAAGGAAGTAATAAGAGATACTATTAATCCTGTTGGTGAAAGTTTAAACTCTGCCCAATATCCATAATGCAGTGCAGCAAATTTATGTGCTAACTCATGTAATATGAAACCCAATCCTACACCAATAAGTACCATTGGGAATATACCAAATATTGAATTATAATTATGGTTACAATAAAGTATACTGAAACCTAATGAAATTACTATTAATGAGATTATGAGGTCTCTTATTTCGTTTCCTGTAATTTTAAACATAAAAAATATATTTATTCTTTTACTTATATATGTTTTACTGAATATAGGAAATTTTTATTATATTTTATATCTTTTAATACTTTTATTGGGATTTTGATATTATTTTTTTTGGTGTTTTTGTTTGCGTTTTTTTATTTTTATGTTTGATTTATTGTTTGTTTTGAACTAAAGAGAATGTGTTTTTTGTTTTTAAGTGGGTTTATTAAGTTTTATGTGTCTTTTTGTTTTTAAGTAAATTTGTATTTAATTTTAAAATAATTTTGATAACTTGATTCTTTCTTTTTGGTTTTACACCATTTTAAAAATATTATTATTTATTTTAACCCTCTTTCTTTGGAGGTATTTTTAAATAAATTTATTTTTATTAGATTCATGGTTTATATTTAATTTTAAATCTTAATTTAATTTTAATTTAATTATATTTTAATTAAATTGGTTTTTTATCAATAAGTTTATAACTCTTATTTATATTCTCTTTTTTAAGTAAAATATGTAAAAATTTAATAAGTATCTAAAATATAATAAATAATATATAATATATCTTAAGGGGATATTAATGTCAAAATATGAAAGTCCAAGTTCTATTCATTTATCACATTTAATTAAAAAAACTCAAGAAGCGGATTATGATGGTTTATTATTAACTAATGTAAACAATATTAAGTATGTTTCTAATTATAATCCTCAAAGTTTTGCATTCTTGGTTTTAAGTGAAAATCCTGTGGTATATGCAACAGAACTTGACTATGAAAATGCTAAACTCAATTCTCAAATTGAAGTTAGAAAATTCGAATCTATGTCTAGTTTAAATGAGGATTTGGAAAAAGAAGGTAAAACTAAACTTGCAATTGAATCATCACTTCCTATTAGTTTATATCAAAAGTTTTCAAAAGATTTTGATGGTAAATGTGATTTAACTATTGATAATATCATTGAAAATGAAAGGATGATAAAATCTTATGATGAAATTGTTAAAATTCAAGAGGCTACTAAGATTGCTCAAAAAGCATTTAAAGATCTTGATATTTTACGTAAATATGATGCAGGTAAAAGTGAATGGGAAGTTTCATATGAATTAGGTAGATTGATGAGAGAATATGGTGCAGAATCAGAATCATTTGACACTATTGTTGCGAGTGGTAGTAATTCAAGTTTGCCCCATTCTATTCCTCAACACAAAGAATTGGAAGCACCTATATTAATTGATTGGGGAGCTAAATATAAAGGATATTGTTCTGATAATACTAGAACAATAGTTTTCAGTGATAAACAACAAGAAATTTTTGATATTGTTCTTGAGGCACATGATAAGACAATTAAGGCAATTCATGCTGGTATGAAAGCATCTGATGTAGATAAAGTTGCGAGGGATATTATCACTGAATATGGGTATGGTGATAATTATATTCATAGTACTGGCCATAGCCTTGGTTTAGATATCCATGAAGAACCAAATGTTTCTTATAGAAATGATATATCATTAGAAAGGAATATGTTTATTACAGTAGAACCAGGTATTTATTTGGAAGGAGATTTTGGTGTAAGAATTGAAGATACTGTTATTGTAGATAATGATAGTGCTCATATAATTGGTGATTTACCACAAATTATTGTTTAAATTTTTTATTTTGTTATTGGTGATTTACCGTAATTTATTGTTTAAATTTTTTATTTTATTTTTTTATTTTTAGCTATTCTTTATATTAATTAAGAATTTTTTTAACTTTATTGAATACTTATACTATATTTTATTTTTTTAAGTTAATTAATTGGAATTTAAATATTACTTTATTTTTTATATTATTTATGAAATTTATTAACTTATTAAGTAAAATTTCTGAAGCATATAGTGAAAAAATCCCAGGAAAACATATTTTGAGATTTCAAAACTTTTTACTTAAAGGCGGAATTAATATATATTCTTGTGATGTCTTAGCTATTTTTACTTTATTCTCTGTTTTTTTACTGGTAATTTTATTCGTTGTCTTTTATCTATTTAATGTGGATTTTTTGATTATTTTAATTTTATTTTTAGCACAATTTATTATTTTTTACGCATATTTGAATTATAAAATTGAATTGAGAAAAAAAGAAATTGAAGAATCTGCTCCTGATTTTTTAAAACAATTAGGATCTATGCTTCGTGTAGGTTTAAGTTTTGAAAATTCTATGGAATATATGTCTAATTATGGTTCGGGGCCATTATATGATGAGATTAAAAGGACTGTTTATGAAATTAAATTAGGTGCTAATTTTGATGATGCATGGATGAAATTGGCCACTAGATTAAATTCTAAAAACTTGGAACGTTCATTTAAAATTATATTGGATGGTAGAAAAAGTGGGGGAAGTATTGCTAACATTCTTGATGATTTATCTTATGATTTACGAAGTATGAATATTCTATCTAAAGAAAGAAAATCGTCTGTTATGATGGCAATTATATTTTTGATTATTTCTGCAGTTATCGCCACTCCCTTTGCTATGGGTATGATTTGTATTTATTCTAATTTCATGGGTTCTTTAGGAAAAACCAGTTCTTTGCTTTCTGTTGTACCTATGGTTAGTAGTTCTTATATTTTAATTCATTCTTTTTTAGTTGGCTTTATTATAAGTTTAATAATGTATGGTGATATTAAAAAAGGTTTTTATTATTCATTTTTTCTTATTGTATTTGCATATTTAATTTTTTATTTGGTCTCTCATTTGGCTATTGCTTTGTTTACTATTTAAAATAAAATTTATTATATTTTATATTTTTTAGGTGATGTTTTATCATGTTTAGTAATATTTTGATTGAAGAAAATGCACAATCTTCTGCAGAACTTATATTATTAATTGGCGGTATTTTGATTATTGTGCTTGCCTTTCTAGATTTTTATAAAAGATATTTGTATGATATATCTAATAATGTAAATTCTAAAGAACTTCATGATTTTAATAATTCTGTAAATCATTTGTCTGATAAATTTAATAAATTTGTATAAATTTTTAATATTTCTTAATTTATTAAGTTTGAAATAATCTTTTTATCTAAAAATATTCATTGTTCTTTTTAAATTTAAGATAAAATTTATTTCATTTAAATTTATTAAATTCGCTTAGATTAATTTTTAGTTAGGTTGTTTTTTTTATTTTTTGTTTTTAGGTTCTTATGTGGGGTTAACCTTTGATAGATTTAAATTTTAAATTTTATATTATTTTTAAATATTTAATTTACTTTATTTTATTTTAGGAATCCTTTTTATTTAAAAACAGTATTTAATTTTTCTAATTAAGATAATTTATTAATCCAAAATATTTAATTGAATTAAAATTTAGACTAATAATTATGTTTATAAATTTTTATGAATTTTTTAAATAGTTTTTATTTTCTATATATAATTTGATAAGATGGGTATTTTATTTTAAAATAATTATTGTTTTGTTTTAAAATTTAATTATAATTGATATGCTTGTTTTTGATTTTTATACTATTTAAAATTCATATTCAAATTTCTTTGAGGTATTAATATGGATATTCTAATTAATGGTAAATATGTATCAAAGAATGAAACAATGGATGTTATGAATCCATATGATAATAGTATTATTGATACAATACCTATTGCAGATAAAAATGATGTTAATGATGTTATTATTGCAGCAAATAATGCTAAAAGCAAAATAATGGAATTTTCATCAAGAAAAGTTTCTAATTTACTTTTTGATGCATATGATGATTTAAAAGAAAATAGTGGTAAATTAGCTAAAGTAATAACTAAAGAAACAGGAAAACCTATTAATGGTTCTATTGGTGAAATGAATCGTAGTGTAGAAACTCTTAGATTTGCTGCAGAAGAAGCAAAACGTATTTATGGGGAGTCTGTACCTTTAGATGCAGGGCTTGGTGGTAAAGGGTTTTATGCATTTACACAAAAAATTCCCTTAGGGGTGGTTGCGGCAATTACTCCTTTTAATTATCCTGTTAATCTTGCAATTCATAAATTGGGGCCAGCAATTGCAGCTAAAAATACTGTAATTTTAAAGCCATCTAAAGAAGCACCATTATCTGGGCTTATGCTTGCTGAAATTATTGCTCGTCATTTCCCTGATGGTGTTGTTAACTCTATTACAGGGCTTGGTGAAGAAATAGGGGATGCATTAGTGACTGCTGAAAATGTTGATAAAATATCTTTTACTGGGAGCGTCCCTACTGGTCTTAATATTGCTAATAACTCTGGAATGAAAAAGTTAACTCTTGAACTTGGAGGTAATGATCCTGTAATTGTGCTTGATGATGCAGATATTGATAAAGCGGTAAAAGGTGTTGTAAATGGAGCATATCTTTTTTCAGGTCAAGTTTGTATGGGTGTAAAAAGAGTTATTGTTGATAAAAAAGTTCTTGATGAATTCACTGATAAATTAGTAAAATCAACTAAAAGACTAAAAGTGGGTAATCCAATGGATAAAAGTACTGATATTGGACCTCTTATAAATAATACTGCTGTTAAAATGGTTGAAGAATCAGTTAATAATGCTGTTGAAAATGGCGCAAATGTTGAGTTTGGTGCTAAAATTAAGGATAATTTTTACTGGCCTACTGTTATTAGTGGTGTTAAACAAGAAATGGATCTTGTGAGAAATGAAACATTTGGTCCTATTGCACCAATTATTGGTGTTGATGGTGTTGATGAAGCAATTTCTGTAGCCAATAATACTCGTTATGGTCTTCAAGCAGGTGTTTTCACTGAAAATATTAGAAATGCACTTAAATGTACTCAGGAGATTGAAGCAGGTTCTGTCTTTGTTAATAAACAATCTACTTTTAGAACAGATAATATGCCATTTGGTGGATTTAAATTAAGTGGTGTAGGTAAAGAGGGAGTTAAATATGCCGTAGAAGATATGTGTAAAACTAAATTAATTGCTTTTAACCTTCGTTAATTTATTTTTTTATTTTATCTTTTTATAAATTTAATTTCTTTTCTTCTTTTTTGAAATAAACATATTTGTTGGAATCCTTTAAATTTGGGACATTTGTTTTCATTTTAAAAATTAAAATTCTAAAAAATAGGTTTTCAATATAATAATTATTATAAATTAGAAATTAAAATTTTAAAGTTTTATCTAATTTTTTAGATTAAAACTATTCTTTTGGCTATTATTTTTATTTAAAATTGTTAATTATGATAAAAAATTTATTTTATTCGTAGGTTTTAAAACGGTTCTTTTCTTTTAATTGTCTAATTTATTACTTTATTTTATTTGGTATTTTTTAATATTCTATATTTTTTTGTTTGTAGTTTTTAGAACTATCTATTTTATATATAAATTTTTATTTTTGATTTTAATAAAAAAATTTATATATTTATAATTTCTATTGATTATTAAATTAAGTTGTGTTATTTATGAAGGAAGATTATTTTAATATTGAAAAATGGGGAAACTGGTTGGATCATATAAAATATGAATGGGATAATGTATCGGTTGGTAAAAGTATAGCATTCAATATATCTGGTTTTAATGAAAAAATTATTTTGCTTACTAAAGAAACAGATTATATTAATTTTTCTATTGAAGAGGATCTTAATATGGTTACTTCAGATGATGCAGATATCCTATTTGAAATTAAACCTGTTGATTTAGATTTTGTTCTTAATGATTTTACATTACATAATTTTGAAAAACTTTTAAGATCTTGTCGTGCAATGATGTTTTTCTTAGTTAGTCCTAAAGTATTGTGTGATGATGGTTTCCATAATTTTTTAGAAGATATTGGTTTTGAAATTTCTTCCTCAGATGTTGTTCCTATTTTAGTATGATTTTTTTAATTAAAAATTATCTTTTTCAATATTTCTTAATAACTATAAAATTATACTGTATTATTTTAAGAATAAGATTTTTAGAGATATATTTTATTTATCCTCTATGTTATACATGCTTTTTTTTAATTATCTGGTTTTTTTGAATTTAGTTTTTAGAGTATTAATTATATTTTTTTAAATACTTTTTGGTTTTTTTATACTATATTTTTTAAGTATTGTTTTGGTTTCTAAAATTAGTATTTTTGGTTTTAAGTAAAAAATTAAAAAAAATAAGTTATGTAAATTTTTTTATTATATTTTATTTGCTGAAACTTTTTGTGGTTTACCATATATTGAAAGTATTATGACAATTATACTTAATACAATAGAAAGTATTCCAATATAGTGTAATCCTAATATTAAATCATTTGCTGCACTACCAAATAGTATATTTTTTTGCATAATTTGGCTTGGTACTGTAAATGAATATATTAAACTTCCATAACATACACCAAAGCTTATACCTAAACTTCTAGATGTTGGAATAACTCCTGAAGCAGTACCACTATACTCTTCCGGAACTGAAACCATAATTGCTTTATTAATTGGTGATTGTAAAAGACCACATCCAATTCCATAAATTGCAAACATTATGAATACGTCAAGGCCATGGCTATTTATATTTGTATGAAGCAGCAATATTGCAGAGATTATACATACAATACATCCAAGGATTGTAGGTAATACTGGACCTTTTTTATCTGTAATTTCCCCACTAAGTGGTGCAATAAATATCATTAATATTGGTGCAGCACTCAATACAACACCTACCATTCCAGGACCATCATGAACCACTTTTTCCAAGAAATAAGGTAGTGCATAAATAAATAGGTATTCTGCGATATATGCTAAATGGAGATTAATACTGTTGGCAGTAAATGTTTTATTCTTAAATAGGTGAAGATTAATCAATGGGTCTTCTGCATTTTTTTCTGCTTTAATAAATGCATATGTTGAAATTACAGTTATTATTCCACATATCAATCCATATAAATAAAATTTGTCTTCAATACAATTTAATGTAGTAATTACAAATAATGTTGCAAAGAAGATACTTATCAATCCTTTAATATCCCATATAACATCCATTGTTTCGATTTTATCTAATGAGTAAATGCTCATTATGAGAGTTATGATTCCAAGTGGAACATTAATTAAAAAAATTGCTCTCCAATTAAATAGACTTTGTAATATACCACCAATTGTTGGTCCTATTGCAAGTCCTACAGCCGCAAAGACAGAATAAATCCCATAAGCTTTACCTAAATGATTAATTGAAAATGCTTTTTCTAAAATAATCATTGGACTAGCAAGAAGAAGAGATCCAGTAATTCCTTGTAAAAATCTACTTAAAATTAATATTTCAATTGATGGGGAAAGTGAACACATTGTAGATGTTATTATTAAACCAATTACTCCTGAGATAAATACTTTATCATGTCCATATTTATCTCCAAGTTTGCTTGAAAAAAGTGCAAGTCCTATGAATGAGATAAAATATGCTGTAGCAACAAGTCCTGTGATACCTACACTACTATTGAAGTAGATTCCAATATCTGGTAATGAAACATTTGAAATACTTGTATTAATTGAAGCCATCATTACTCCAAGTGACATTGCTGCAAGTATTGACCATTTATTCGGTGATTCCTCCATATTTGCCATTATTATTTTTCCTTCTTAATTCTTTTTTTATATTTTATAGATAATTTTAATAAGTAATTTTGGATAATATTTGATAGTTGTCGTTTTTTTTATTTGTTGATATTTAATAAATTTTTTATTAAAGAATTGGTGCTTTTTATTTATCTAAAAATGTGTCTATTAAATTACGGGTAGTATTTAATGATTCCATTGGTATTCCTTTAGGATTCTGGCCAATTTCTCCTTCAACATCTTTTAAAATATTTCCATCAAAACCTAAAAACATTCCTTCTGAAACTTCGCCAAAAAAACTTTGTGGTGGAAGTAAGGATACACCTACCTGGTTATTTTCTTTAACATTTCGATCATTAGTAATTACTTGCACTGCTTTTTTACCGAGGTTTACATTACACATCATAAGATTATCTGCATTAGGGTGTTTACTAACACTCATCACTTCTCCTTTTTTAATATCAATGCCAATTATGGGGTCATTAATCGGACCATATGATAATCTTTGTTTAAGTCCAAGAATTGAATTTAAAAAGAATTGTACTTTTGCAATATTTTCTTCTGTTTTCTGTCTTTCATCTTTAGGGGTGGCATTTATAAAGTTATGATTCCATTCTTTCCCTCCTAAAAATTCAATAATTTTATTTGCATGTTCCTCTAATTCAGTTACATCAGGACTATTTGTAAGATTCTCTCCTTCTAAATAGGAATATTTTAAAGATTGGAATGCACTATTCATATTTTTAGCTTCATCAACTGCAGCTTTTTTATTCCAGTTTCCTCTAAAGCTACCTGTACGTATGGTGTTTAAAAAAACTTCTTGTGATTTCATTGCAATTAAAATTCTATAATCTTTAGATGTATCCCACATATAATATTCTCCAAAATTACCTTATATCAAAATCTTATTTTTATAAGATTAATGTTGTTATTTCTATTTTATAACATTTATATAGTTTTTTGGTATATATGCTTATATTTTTAAACAATTTAGGATTTATTTCAATTTTTATTTATTTTGTTTAATTCATTGTCTTTTTTAGTATAATTTATTTTTTTTAAACTTTTAATGGAATAAAAATACCACGATTTTACATTTCATATTTGTCTGAAGTTTAAGTTAAAACATTTTTAATTGATTTTAAAATAGAAAATTGTATTTTTTACTTATTTATGTAAATTTTTAAAAAAAGTTTAATTTTATCTTTGTTTAAGAATATTACTTAAAATTTAAGTATTGTTAATAAGATATTTATATTATGAATTAAACAAATATTTATTATTATAAAAGTTTTATAATTATTAAAATTATTATTTTAATTATTCGGCTATGTTGAAAACATATTCTATTTAAAAATTTTAATTAATTATTAATTAAATTTTAAATTCAAGAAAAATCAATCTTAAAATTTAAGGATTTCAACAGAGTCAATTATTATCTTTTGACATGGTGAATAATATGGTGGAAGTTTCAAACCTTCGTAATTTAGATATATATACAATTCATGGAAAATATGTTGGTAAAGTGGAAGATGTAGTTCTTAACATTCGTTTAGGTACAATTTCAAAATTGGTTATTAGGGCAGTAGAACCTCAAAGAAATAAAGAAGTTGGATTTAGACAAATCATGAAAAGAGGTCTTCAAATGGTACCTGAAGAAGATGAAATGAGATCTTATCAAGAAGGTTCATTTAATATTGGTTTTGATAAAGTTACTGCTATTGGGGATATTATTTTAATTAATACTCCTGATGTAAGGCATAAAGTACCAGGTGCAAAAAGACCTAATGTTCCTCAAACACAAGCTCCTCAACAAGAGGTTGAAAATCAACAAGAAGTCCAAAATCCAAATTATTAATTTATAATTAAAATTTTTATTTTTAAATTTTATAATAGTATTTTTTGGATTTTATTTATTTTTTGAATTAATTTTATGTTAATTATATAAATTTTATTTATTGCTGTTTTATGGGATTGCTATTTTTAATTTAAAATGGTTTTTATTTAAATGTTAAATTTATAAAATATCTTATTAATTAATTTATTTTTATTTTGAAGTTTTATTGTAAATCAAATGGTTTTTATTAAGTTAAGTGATTTTAATGATAGTTGGAATTGTCGGTTGTGGTGCAATAGCTCATATTATTGCCCAGAATATTAAAGATGAAGATACTGATATTGAAATAAAATATTTCTATGATAAAGATGGAAAAAGAGCTGAAGAGCTTGCAAATTTTGTTAATGGTATAGCTGTTTCAAATTTTGAAGATATGCTTGGTAAAGTGGATCTTGTTCTTGAGGCTGCATCTCAAAGTTCAGTAAGGGAGACTGCACTTAAAGTATTAAATAGCGGCACTGATATAATAACTATGAGTGTTGGCGCATTAATGGACATTGAATTAAGAAATGAATTGATTCAATCTGCAAAGGATAATGATGCAAAAATTTATGCTCCTTCTGGTGCAATCACTGGGGTAGATACCATTAAAGCAGCATCTATTAAAAATATTTCTAGTATTAGTTTAACTACTCGTAAGTCTCCTAAATCTCTTGGAAGGGATATAAATAAAAAAGAAGTTCTGTTTGATGGTAAAGCATCTGAGGCTGTTAAGGAATTCCCTAAAAATATTAATGTAGCAGCAACATTATCTCTAGCATCTGGCATGGATATTGATGTTAAAATTATTGTGGATCCTGAAGTAAGTAGGAATATTCATGAAGTTGTTGTTAAAGGGGACTTTGGAGAGTTAAAAACACGTACAATGAATTTCCCATCTACTGCAAATCCTAAAACAAGTATGTTAGCCGCACTTTCTGCAATTAAACTTTTAAGAAGTTTAGATGAACATTTTATAATAGGAACATAATTTTTTTTTAATTCTCTTTTATTTTAACCTTTTTTAAATTTTATTAATTAGTTTATAAACTGTTTTAATATAAAATATTTATAATATTTAAATTAAAAATCATATATATTACAATTTTTTTAAATTTTTTATTAATTAAAATTTATACGTTTTTTAATAAACTACCTAAAATTTAGTTAATTATGCGGATAATTTATATAAATTTAAATTTTGTTAAAATTCTTTAAATAATGATAAATTTTTTAATTTGAAAATTAATATATTTTAGAAAATAAAACTTTCAAATAAGTAAGTTTTTAACAAAGTCTAAATTTACTTATATTGATAATACAGGTGTAAAAATGTCTAATAATTCTATGAAAGATTTTGAAATCTATTCCAATTTAAAAGTTTCACAAGCAAATAAAATCATTATTCGTTTGGATGGACGTAATTTCCATAGTTTGTCTAATGATTTAAATTTCAATAAACCATATGATTCACGTTTTGCAAAAGCTATGTCTGATGTTTGTACTGATATTATGAAAGAATTTTCTCCAGTATTTATATATAGCTTTTCCGATGAAATTAACATTTTACTTAAGGATATTCCATTCAATGGTAGGGTTGAAAAATTAAACTCTGTATTTGCAAGTTTTGCTTCAGGTTCATTAACTTCCAGATTATTAAACGAATTTCCTATTGATAATGAAAAATTATTTAATAAAGAAGATTATGAAGAAGAATATGAACGTTTTAGAAAAGTTTTAGGTCTTGGAAATAAAAGTGATGCTAATTCTTTAACATTTAGAAAACCTATTTCTTTCGATTCCCGTATTATTCCATTAGGTGATGATGAAATTTCTGATTATTTTAAATGGAGACAGGATGAATCTTGGAGAAATTGCATTAATGGTTATGGTATATGGTCATTAAAAAGGAAATATCCTGCTGATGTTGCGGCATCTAAATTATTTGGTTTAGACATGTCTGATATTAAAGATTTATTGTCTGAAGAGGGTATTGATTTTAATGAAATTGATAATTGGAAAAAAAGAGGTTTTGCAGTTTATAAAAATTTACATCATGTAAAACAATATAATAAAAAAACAGATACTGAAGAAGTTGTTGTTAAAAAATATTTATATAGGGACTTCAATCTTCCTAAATTCGATAGAAAATTCTTTGTTAAAAAAGAATTAATTGAAAATTAAATATAAATTAATTGTTTCATTATTATTAAATCATGTTTATTGCTTAATTAATCATTTAGGTAAGTATAATTTAATAATATGTTTAAAAAGAAGATTAAGCGATATTTTATAGAAAGGGGATGTGATTTTGGGTTTATTTTCAAAGATATTTGGTTCTAAAGATAATTCCTTTAATAAAATCTGTGTAGATAGAGAAGTACTTGAATCTGTTGTTTATTATGCAAAAGAAGCATATCCTCATGAATTTTTATCTATGTTTGATGGAATTATCAAGAATCATATTTTATATATTACTGGTTTAATATTCATTCCTGGTGAAACTTCAGATACTGGTGCAGTTCTTCATTATGATCAGATTCCGCCTAACACAAAATATTATGGTACTGTTCATTCTCATCCAGGACCAAGTGCTGAACCTTCTGATGCGGATTTAATGACATTTTCAAAAAGAGGGGTTTTTCACATGATTCTAAGATTACCTTATAGTCTTCAAACTTTTAAAGCATATGATTCTGGGGGTAATCCTATAGATTATACTGTTGGGGATTATAGTGATATTCGTAATGATGAGCTTAATCTCAGTGAATTTTTTGATGAGGAGGATATTCTAAAAGATGATGAAACTTTTTCTGATGAAACAGAAAAATTTTTAGATGATATCGAAGATAATCCAAAAAATTATGATGATTTTGATAAGGTGTATAAAGAGACAACTTATATTCCATCTGAATCTCAAGTTCTTAATCCTATTGTTATCGGTCCTGAGGACTTGGATGAAAATAATTCAATTGTAATTGATGCAGAAGATGCACAAAGAGGTATTTCTATAAATCTTGAACCTGGAATGCCAATACCTAAAATTATTATAAAAGATAAAAAAGAGGAGGATAACTAGTTTTTATTTTATCTTTTCATTAAATTTTATGAATTTTCTTTTTATATCGTTGTAATTCTTTTTATAAAATGGACATGCACTTATACAATAGGAACATCCCTCATTACAGCCTTTGCATTTCTTTGTATTTAATCTATCTTCACTTAATGCATTGTATTTGCATGCTTTTATGCATTTTTTGCAACGTTTACAATATTTTTTAATCCAGGAATAATTTTCCTTATTTTTATTTTTAGGTAAATCCACGCTAGTTAGTATCACTGAAAACTTTACTTTTGGACCAAATTTTGGAGTTATAAGTAATCCACTTCTTCCAATTTCTCCTAAGTTTGCTTTAGCAGCTATTTTTGAGAAATTTATATATTCTTCATATTCTGGATGAATTACTTCTGTATCTATATTGTTTTTTCTTAGAAAATCTGAAAGTTTATATGTTTTATTTGCAAGTTCTTCATAAAAATAATCACTATATGATTTAGCCAATACTCCAGGTTCTGTTTTTATTATTTTATCATATAATTCATAGACTAAAACTATTGCATTATCATATTCTAATGATGCATTATTTAAAATTAAATCGGAACTTACTTTTGTAAAACCAATATCTGTAAAACCCTCCTTTTTTGATAATTCCATAAACTTATTAATAATTTTTTCATCATATTCATATTTTATTTTTGATGGTTTATTTATCTTGGATTTATCATAATTTACTTTAATATCAAACTCATTATTTTTGATGAGTTCCTTTAATTCTTCATTATTTTCTTTTGCTTTTATTTTCATTTTAACTCCTTAGCAACAACAACATGAGCAAGAATTGTTATTTATATTTAAACCAATTCTTGATAAGAATGGTTCATATCCCTCTTTAATAAGCTTTTTAACTCCTACTAAATCGTATATTTTAATTTCATCTTTGGCTGTTAATTCTGTAAATTTACTGAACTTATCTTCATCTAATATTTTATTAACATCTTCCTCTTTTATTTCAAATAGTATGTCTGCAGTTTTTTCATTAACCTCTTCAATGTTATTAAGTAATGATACATTAATCCTATTTTCTCCTTTTTCAAATATTATGAGTTCATTTTCATTTGTATTTATTAAAAATGCTATTTTTCTATGTTTATTTATTCCAGAAAATAAAAATTTTGAATCATTTGCCCATTTATTCCATTTTTCTATATTAATTTCCATTTTATCACCTTAATTTATTTGATTTTTCTATTAATACTTTTTTAATATGTTCTATTGCAATTTCTTCTCTTTCTCCACATCTTGCAGGATTTATTGGTCTCACTTCGCAATTTTCAAGTTCTTTATCTACGTTAATTGTTTCATCTGCTTTAATGTTTTTATTATTGAGAATTTTGTTTACACAGCAATTTTCACATCCATTCACTGCAATTATCGGATATTTGTTGATTATTTTTTTAATTAGTTTATTTGATTCTGCAGCAGTTGAAGGTATACAAATGTGTATTATGTTATTTGATTCTTTTTGTGCATCATATACTGCAACTCTACTTACAAGTCCATTAGCACTCATTCCAGTACATGCTGCAAGTGCTACTTTTTCATTTTTTTCTCTAATTATCATGGTTTACCTTATTTCTTTATAATTTTAAATGATGAGAAATTATAAACTGTCTTCTTATCAAATATAATATTTAATCCATTTATTATACCTGGATTTTTAAGTGAATAATAAATCCATTGCCCTTTTTTTCGCCAGTCAACTATCTTCGCTTTTTTTAATATATTTAAATGGTGTGAAATTGTAGATTGTGATTTATTTAGTGTTTCAATTATTTGGCATACACAAAGTTCATCAGTTTTAGATAATATATAAACTATTTTTAATCTTGTTGGATCTGCTAGTGCCTTTATAATCTCCGCTTCATTCGATATTTCACCATCTTCTGGTATTTTTTCTAGAATTGGGTTTAAATTTATTTTATTACATTCTTCATCAGTACATAATTTCATATAAAATAATTGTATTTCGATATATTTAAGTTTATCGAATTACTATTTTAAAAATTTATTTTGTGTATTTATATAAGCATTTAATGATTAAAAGTAGTTTATTATTAAATTATTCTTATTATTTTTTTATTTTTTATTTTAAAAACTTTATGGATGATTTAATATAATTTATATTATTTTTATATGAATATTTTTATTTAATATTAGAATTTTAATTGAAAATTGCTTATTTTTTAAAATTATTTTTAGTTCGTTTTTAAAAATAGTATTTTTTATGGTTTATTTTTTTAAAATTAATTTTAATTTTATTTTTATTTAAAAAAAGAAGAATATAGTTAAAATTATAATTTAATTTTAACTGCATCGTGAACATTTTCAAGTTCACTTAATTCTTTTAAGATATCTTCAGGAATTTCATGATCCACTGTTAAAATCATAACTGCATTTCCACCAACAGTGTCTCTACCAATTTGCATGACACCAACATTGATGTTTGCTTCTCCTAATTTAGTACCTATTGTGCCAATGGTTCCAGGTACATCTTTGTATCTTGCAATGAACATATGTCCTTCAGGTTTAACATCCACCCAATAATCATTTACTTTTAATATTTTTGGTTCATGAAGAACTGTTCCTTCTGCTGAGAATTCATCATTATCAGATTTACCAGTTACTTTGATAAATGAATCATATCCTTTTGCATCTTTTTTGCTTCCTTCTGTTACAGAAATACCTCTACTTTCAGCTACTGCAGGTGCATTAACAACAGTTACAGGGCTACTTAAAATAGGGTTTAATAATCCTTGTAATACGCTTCTAGTGAAAATTTCCTTATTTTTTAATTCTCCAATTTTTCCACCATAAATAACTGAAACTTCTTTAACTTGCCCATTAATTGATTGTGAAATAAAACTACCTAATTTTTGAGATAATTCTAAATATTTTGAAGAATCTTCAAAATCACTATTATTCATTCGAGGCATATTAATTACATTATTTGGAGTTTTACCATCATATAAATCTTTAATTTCATCAGCAATGATGATAGCTGCTCCTTTTTGAGCTTCCCTAGTTGATGCTGCAATATGTGGAGTACATACAATATTATCAAGTTCGAATAATTTGTTTTCTTTTGCAGGTTCTTCTTCATATACATCTAATGCTGCTCCACCAATTTTTCCATCTTTAAGTGCATGGTATAATGCATTTTCATCAATGATTCCACCACGAGCACAATTTATAATAATTGTATTTTCTTTCATTATTGCAAACTGTTCAGTTGAAATTAAATGTGTGGTTTCTGGAGTAAGTGGAACATGTATGGTAATGACATCTGCATTTTTAAGAACGTCGTCTAAATCAGTAAGTTTAACTCCCATGTCTTGAGCAACTTCTGGAGGTAAGTATGGGTCGTATGCCATAGCATTCATTTCAAATGCTTTACATCTTTTTACTACTTGGGAACCGATTCTACCCATTCCAATAACACCAAGGGTTTTACCTTTAAGTTCCATTCCTTTGAATAATTTTTTCTCCCATTTACCTTCTTTAGTGGATTTGTCAGCAATAGCGATTTTACGTGCTACAGATAACATTAACCCCATAGTATGTTCAGCTACAGTTATTGAAGTTGATTCTGGTGCATTAACTACCATAATTCCTCTTTTGGTAGCAGCATCAAGGTCAATATTATCTACTCCTACACCTGCTCTTCCAATGATTTTAAGGTTATCTGCTGCTTCAATAATATCAGCAGTCATTTTAGTTCTACTTCTTACTGCAATTCCATCATATTCTTTAATGGTTTCTTTTAATTGTTCTGGTGTAATTGAAGTATCAACTACAACATCTGCAAATTCTTTAAGTTTGTCTATACCTTTTTGATCAATTGCATCAGCAACGAGTACTTTCATCATTTCACCTGAAATAATATTTTTTATTATTGTATAATTTTAAAGTTATTTTCTATTTAATATAAAACTAGTTGATTTTTAAAAAGTTTTTATTTCATCTTTTTTTTTATTTGAAATAAATTTTTTAAAGTTTTGAAAACTTTGCTTATTTTAAACATTGTATACTCTTGAAATATTTTATTTAAAAAATATTTAATTAAAACAAAGTTTTAGTTTATATTATTATATAAAAATTTATATAAAATAATATCTTAATTAATTATATAAAATACTAATTTATATTATAGATTTATTTATGTAATTCTTGATATTTAAATTTATGATTGAGGTAAATTTTTGTATTTTTTTAAAATTTATTTTAGTAAAAATTAATTAATTGGAATTTAAATTTTTAAGATTTATTAATTTTTAATTTTAAAAATTTTTATTTTTTAGTTAATTATTGTATTTAAAATAGGTGTTAATATGGTTAAAGTAGAAGAGTTTCCATTATCCTCTGCAAACTTTTTACCAGGATATGAAATCTTAGAAACTAAAGGGTTTGTATATGGTTTGACTGTCCGTGCTCGTGGTCTTGGTGGAGATATTGGTGCAGGACTTAAAGGTCTTATTGGTGGAGAGATTAAACAGTATGTTAAAATGATGGAAGAGTCAAGGGATGAATCTATTAATAGATGTATTGGTCATGCAAAAGATATAGGGGCTAATGCTATTATTTCTTTAAGACTTGATTCTGATTCAATTTCTGCTAATATGCAAGAAGTTTTAGCATATGGTACTGCAGTTATTGTTAAAAAATTAGACTGATTTAGTTTTTAAATAAATTAGTAGATATATTAATTTAAAATTTAGTTTTTTGGATTTTATTTAAATCCTTTAAATTTAATATATTTTTAATTTTAAGATAAATCAATTTGGAAGTTTATATTTTTAGATAAACTGATTTTTTTCAATAGTTTATTTTTTAATATTTCTATAATCCTGTTTAAATCTAAATTTATGGTGAATTTTTTATTAATTTTAAATTAAACTATTTATTAGTCTTGTTTTTCAACGAATTTATTACTTTTTTTTAATCTTAATAATTAACTTTTTATTAATTATATTTTTTAAGTATTATACTAATTGTTTTAAAAATTATTAATATTATATAATAGATGTTTACATAAACAAAAGTATATTACTATTTTAATTATTTTTTGGTGTTGATATTATTTTTGAAGATAATTTAAATTATAAAGGATTGAGCATTCCTCGTGGAATTTTAGGTTATGCTCCTATGACTTGTGAAGGTTACTTTGGTCATAGAACTAGATTATATGAGATAGATTTATATAATAAACCAGATGCTATTTCTAAAATTATTACTAAATCATTTGATGAAGGTATTCATTGTATGAATATTCCAAATAACCAATTCATTCTTGATGGTTTGGATATTGCAAGAAGAGATGGTGCTGAAATGAATATTATTGCCACTATTGGCCATACTAAAATTAATTATTTAATGCCGGATATGGAAAGAGCACGTCAAGAAGCAGATTGTTTAGGTGATATCGAGGCTTTGTCTAAATATGATTCTCAAATCATGTTAATTGATGACTTTTTGGTTGATGCATATGATTGGGACTATATATCTTTTATACTTGAAGAAATTAAAGATTCCGGTGCATTAGCAGGTATTATTACTTCACGTCCATTTGAAACTAGTCGTCAACTTGCAGAAGGAAAATTAGACTCTAAGTTATATGATTTTTACATGCTTCCAATTAATAAAATTGGATACACTATGGATGTAGATTTTTTCATGGATGAAGAACAAAAAGAAATGTCTAGTTTGTTAAATAAAATTAATAAAAAAATTATTGTTTCAAGAATTTTAGCATGCGGTATTCAAAGACCTAAAGAGGCTTTTACTTTCCTTAAAACACTTGATTATGTGGATATGGTTGCTGTAAGTGTTGCATCAGAACGTGAGGCCGAACAAACTTTCAGTACTTTTAGAAAAATTTAATTTTTTTATTTTCTGATTTTAGACTTATAATTTTATATGTATTTAATCATCATGGTTTAAAAATCTATTAAAATTAGAAATGATCATCTTTTAAATTTTAGTTTCTGGATATATTTTAATTTTTAAAATAAGTTTCTAAAATTTATCATAGACTTTTATTTTTAAAAGTTTGTATTTTTTTTTTTTTTTGATGGTATTGTTTTAAAATATGGGTTATTTAGTTTGTATTTT
>JBJFGN010000088.1:32714-39019 GCA_051892775.1 Methanobrevibacter sp.
TTTTTTTGATGGTATTGTTTTAAAATATGGGTTATTTAGTTTGTATTTTTTTTTTTTTGATGGTATTGTTTTAAAATATGGGTTATTTAGTTTGTATTTTTTTTTTGATGGTATTGTTTTAAAATGAGTAGATTATTAAAGAAGAGCTACTCATTAGCTCTTTCTTTAACTAATTTTATAAATTTAGCGGAATCGTCAGCTTCTTTTAATTCCCAAGATTTAATTACTGGGATTCCTTCAATTGATTCTTTAAATTTATCGTTTTTAATAATGAAGAATGGATTTGCTGAAGTGATTAATGATAAATCTTTAAGGGGAATCGCCATTCTTTTAAGAGTTTTAATATCTCTATTTTTTTCTAAGTCGGTAATTAATGGGCTTTCTTTATTTTTTTTCTCATTATTTGGTTTTGCAAGTGCATCGAATGGTGATTTTTTTGTAGAAACTACACCAAATCCTAATTTAGCAAGATCATTATTGTCATTTGTTTCTATGTCTTCATTATTTTGGTATGGTTCTAATAAATCAATATCGAAAGTGATTTTAGTATTCAATACTTCTTCTAGCATCATTGCAGTTTCAATATTTGCTTTAACTTTCCCATTTTCATAGTTATATATGGTTTCACGAGATACATGAGCTAGATTTGCAAGATCTTTTAGTGATAGGGAATATTTATCTCTACATTCTTTTAATACATCTCCATTAATATTAACAAAGTATCCTCCACGATCAGCTAAAACTTCAGGGAATTCATTATTAATAATCATATTTTTAAATGTATTAATACTTACTGCAGGAATGCCATGTCTTTCATATACAACATCTTCTTCTAATAAATGGTTTCTTGTTTTGAGCCCTACAAGTAGGGGGCTTGCTAAAAAGACATCAGATATTTTCCTTATTTCTTCTACATGTGATTCATTAACACTATCAATATTAACAAGTGCTTTCATCAATAATAATATAAGTTGTCTACGTGCTAACATATCAAAACAACTTTGATTATAAATATTTGAAGTTTGAAAACCTTCTGTTGTTAATATTTTATTAATTTCTTGAATCAATTGCTTCCTATTTGTTACCATAGGAAACCACCTCATGATTTTTTATTATTTTATTATAATATTGTTTATGTTATTTATACTTAAAAGGATTTATTATTTTTTCTTATTTATTCAAACTTTTTACTAAATAGTATATGCTTACTTAGTTTTTTTTATTATTTTTCAATCTTTATATAGTATTTTTATATTATTTTTGTATTTTCATAGTTTATTTAAGTTCTTATAATTTTATTAAGTATTATTACTATATATTTAATGGTATAAATTTAGGGTGTGTTATTATAAGTTATATTTATGTAGGGATTGATGATACTGATTCTCCTGATGGGATGTGTACTACATATCTTTGTAATGTTTTATTAAGGAAACTTAAATCTAAAGGTTATATAATTGATGGATTTCCTAGATTAATTAGATTAAATCCTTTTGCACCACATAAAACACGTGGAAATGGTGGAGTTTCTTTTAAACTTCCTAAAGAACAGTTTAAAACTAAAAATTTAGATGTTTTAAAGAAAATTATTTTAGATGAAGTTGAAGAACTTGCAATGTTTGATTGTGATAATACTAATCCTGGAGTTGTTTTTTATGATGGTGAAATAACTGAAGAAATGGAAAATTATGCATATAGGACACTTCATGAAATTATTTCTATTAAAGAAGCAGAGGATTTTGCAAATCATATTGGTGCGGAGATACATAAATTTAAGAAAGGTAGAGGTATTATTGGATCTCTTGCAGCAATGAGTTGTAAACTCACTGACTATACTTATGAACTTTTAGCATATAGGACTCCTGAAAATAGGGGAACTAAACGTCATATTGATTATGATTCTGTTGTATGTATGGATAGGGAAACTGATACATTTGAAAATATTGATGGTAAGTATATGGCCATAGAACCAAATACTCCATGTCCAGTATTATATGGTATCCGTGCAAATGATTATCACAGTTTAGAAAAAGCTCGTGAAATTGTAAAATTGGGCGAACCTGTTGAATCTTATTGTATATTTTTAACAAATCAGCATACTGATATGCATTTAGCAAGAGCAGAAAACATTGCTGATATGAAACAATATAGTTCATATATAGTTGATGGTATTGTTAAAGATAAACCCCATACTATTGAAGGTGGCCATCTATTCTTCACATTAATGGATGATTATGGTGAAATTGAAGCAGCAGCTTATGAACCAACTAAAAATTTTAGGAAAATTGTTGCTAAACTTAGACCAGGGGATAAAATACGTTTATATGGGGGTATTGGTAGAGAAAATACTTATAATATTGAAAAATTTAAGGTTTTAAAATTAAATGATGTAATTTATAAAAATCCAGTATGTCCTAAATGTAATAAAACAATGACCTCTGCAGGTAAAAATAAAGGATTTAAATGTAAACATTGTGATTATAAAACAAGGAATTCAAATAAGATCCCACATAAAATTAAGCGTAGTCTAGAAAATGGTAAATTTTATGAAACTCCTGTTTCAGCACGTAGACATCTTGCAAAACCTCTTGTTAGGATGAATTTAGATTAAGTTTAAATTCTCATTATTCTTTTTTCTATTGAAATTAAAAATATAATTATTTCTTATTTTTTTAATTTTTATTTAATTTTAATTTTTTAATTTGCTTTTTAGGAACAATTTTTTTTCACTTTTTGTTTTTCTATTTTATTTTATTTTTTAAAAATTTTTCATGATTGGTATTTCATGTTTAAATTATTTTTATTTTTTTATGGTTTATTCTAATATTTTTTTATTTATATTATTTTTTTATATTATTTAATTTTATTAATTTTATCTTTATTTTTATTTTTTTATTTATTTTTTAAAACTTTTTTTATCTTATTTTTTTATTATTTATTTATCCTATTTTTATTTTTCAATTTTTTAATCAATTTCAATTTAGTATTATTGTCCTTATTTATTTATATTCATTTTCTATTTCATTAAATAATTTTAATTGAGTTTTTTTTATATTCACTTTTTGGGAAGTATAGTTCTTTTTTTAAGAAATGTCTTATTTTTGTTTCTCATTATGTGAATTTTTTTTCCTAAAATCGTTTACTTTATAAATTAAAAAATACAAATTCATTTTAAACTATATTGAATTATTTCTTAATGAATTATTAATATGGGGTTTTAATTTTTTAAGGTTATTTCATGAATATAAATAAGAGTACAAAAAAGAAGAAAAAAGCACCATGGAAAGAGTATAAGTTACATATAATAATTCTTTTTATTGTTATAATTGCTGAATTAATTGGTATGCAAAGAATTTATCTTAGTTCTACGGTAAGTATTGTTATTATGCCTTTACTATATTCTATGATTATGGGTTTAGGTTTATATCTTATAAAACCATTTACTGCTATTGGCAATCATGAGTCAAAAGTAGCTGAAGGACTTATGATGTTATTCATGACACCAATCCTAGCAAAACTTGCAGTTTCAAGTGGTCAAGCATTAAATGTTTTAATTACTGTAGGCCCTGCAATTATTTTACAGGAATTTGGTAATTTGGGTACTATATTCTTTGCATTACCAATTGCTCTTCTGCTTGGTTTTAAAAGAGAAAGTATTGGTATGACTAGTTCTATATGCCGTGAACCTAATTTGGGTATTATAATGGATAAATATGGGTTTAAATCTCCCGAAACTCGTGGTGTATTAACAATTTATATTATTGGAACTGTAATTGGTACAGTTTTCATTAGTTTACTTGCAAGTCTATCTACTGCTCTTCCATTACATCCATATGCTCTTGCTATGGCAAGTGGTGTTGGTAGTGCAAGTATGAATGCAGCAGCAATTTCACCACTTTTAGCAATGTTCCCAAGTATGGCGGAGAATATGGAAGCATTTGCAGGATTTTCAAATTTAATATCATTTTGTTTTGGTTTATATCTTACTTTATTTATAGGATTGCCACTTACAGAAAAATTATATCATTGGTTAGAGCCTAAAATAGGTAGAACTACTTGTGTATCTACAGATGAAAATAATTACGATACTTCTGATATGAAAAAAGTAAACCAGAGTAAAGAGATTTCTAAAATATCTAAGAAAAGAGTTTTAGATTGGATTATATTATTATTTATCTTTTCAGTTATTGTTTCAGTAGGAAATACTGTTCATACTCATAAACCATTTGTAACTGCACTTGTTGGTATGTTATTATTGTCTGCAATGTCTCTTGTTTCTGTTATATTAGAAAGAGTTGTTCCAAAACATGTTTCATCAATTATTTATGTAAGTATAATCGGTATTCTCCTTTCAATGCCATGGTCTCCAATTTCTGGTTATATTGTACCATATATTAAAAGTGTAGATCTTGTATCTATTGTAACCGTATTCCTTGCTTATGTTGGTGTTTCCATTGGAAGGGATTGGGATCAATTTAAAAAATTAGGATATAGGGGAGCAATTGTTACTTGTTTCGTAATTACTGGTACATACATTGGTTCTGCTGTTATTGCTCAAATCGTATTATTGGCTACTGGAGCTATTTAAATTCTTTTTTTATTTTTTTTTAAATTTATTCAATTGTTTTTTTTGGTTTCCATATTAAGTTTTTAACTATTGTTTATTTATTTTATATTCTTAGCTATTTTTTTATTTTAGTATATTAGTTTAAATTACTTGGATTTATGGCTGATTATCCCTTGAATTTTAAGTTTAATTTTTATCTTTAATTTAAGTTTTTAAGGTAAATTTTAAATATTTTAATTTTTTATTAAATAGAAAATAATATTAATATTGTTAAATAATACTAATTTAATGGAATTTAGGTGTTTTAGATGGACAAATTTTTAATTGAAAATGTAATTATTATTGATTCAACTTATGATGAACCTTTAGATACGTCTATATTAATTGAAGATGGTATAATAAAGGATATAGGTAAAAATCTCTCTATTTCTGATAATACAAAAATTCTTGATGGTGAGGGTAGATTTATCATTCCAGGATTTATTGATATGCATACCCATTTAATGGCTAATGGTTTTCATTATGAGGATAATATGCGAAATCCATTATCAACTTATTTTTATAATGGACTTCAGAATGCTAAAGATACAATTTATGCAGGAGTTACTACAGTACGGGATTGTGGTTTAGCTGATATCGGCTTTAAAAATGAATCAAATTTATTTAGATTTCCAATGCCTAAATTATTTATTTCTGTATGTCCATTATGCATTACAAGAGGTCATTTTGATTATACTGAAAATTCTGGTCATGATATGAGGATATCTTATCCAGGAATGCCAAGATGTATTGGTGATGGTAAGGATAATGTTTTAAAAATGACAAGGGAGTGTTTTGGCGCTCGTGCAGATTTTATTAAAGTCATGGCTTCTGGAGGTATATTAAGTGCTAATGGTTTTCCCCAATATCCTCAATTCAATGTTGGGGAATTAAAAACAATTGTTGATGAAGCTTCATCTCATGGTGCTAAGGTTGCTGCTCATTGTCATTCTATTTCAGGTATGGAAAATTGTATAGCTGCAGGTGTATCTTCAATTGAACATGCCACATTTATGGATAGGAAAACTGCACGTAAAATTAAGGAAAATAACATTGTAGTTGTTCCAACACTTATTGTACATAAAGAACTTTATAAAAATCCGAATGATTCTTATAGGGTAAATAAAGATAATATTAATAAATTAAGGGATGTTGTTAAAGTTCATGAAGAAAATATAGAGGTGGCATATGAAGAAGGTGTAACTCTTCTTATGGGTACTGATTCTGGTGTAATAGATCATGGCCTAAATTTATATGAATTAAAATGTCTTTGTGATATTGGGATGAGTGAAAAGGAGGCAATTGCTGCAGGAACTATTGATGCTGCAAAATTTTTGGATGCTGATGATAAGATTGGTTCAATTGCTAAAGGTAAAGATGCTGATTTAATTTTAACTAATAAAAATCCTTTGGATAATATTGAATATTTGTCTGACAATAATAATATTGAAATGGTTATGCGTGAAGGTAAAATTATTAAAAATCAACTAAATTAGTTTAGTTTTAAGTTTTTTGTCTCTTCTTATTAAAATTCAATATATAGTCAATTTAATTCTAATTTAAATTTTTATATTCTTAAATATTTTTGAATCTTAGTTTTAAGAAAAAATTGCTAATCTTTATTTTAAAAATAAATAAATTTAACAAATTCTATTTTTAAATAAATGTTTTTTATTGGTTTTTGTTTTGTTGGATTTTT
>JBJFGN010000088.1:39119-42428 GCA_051892775.1 Methanobrevibacter sp.
TTTTTGTTTTGTTGGATTTTTGTGTTTTTAAGTAGGTAGGTTTTCAACAGAATTTAATTTTTAATAATTATTGATTAAATGAATCTTTTAATAGAATCTTTTTTATTACATTTTAATTATAAAAATATATATCATGAAATTTAAATTATAATTATCAAATCTTAGAATTTTAATTCTATTTATCTTTTAGTGGATGTAAATTTAATTTACTTAATTTATTTTTAGTGTGTTTTTATGATAGTTAAGAAATTTGCTGATTTTATTGTTAATTTAAAATATGAAAACATAAGTAAAAATGCTGTTCAACAAGCGGAATTGTGTCTTATTGATTATATTGGTGTTTACTTAAGGGGGAAAAATGAAATTGCCCCTCAAACTTTGAAAAAATCTATCAATCTCATTGATCATTCATATTCTAGTAATATGCTTGGTGAGGCTATGTTCTTGGGTACGGCTTCCCATGTCTTAGATTTGGATGATGGTCATGATATCGCTCGTGTTCATTTAGGTACTGTTGCATTTTCTACTGCATTTGCATTATGTAACAAGCTTTCTGTTACAGGTAAACAATTTATGGAAGCTATTGTTGCAGGTTATGAGATTGGAATTGTTCTTGGAAGTATTGCAAATCCTAACCATAGAAATCAAGGTTTTCATTCAACAGGTACTATTGGAACATTTGTTGCAGGTGCTGTTGCAAGTAAAATTATTGGGCTTGATTATTATCAAACTATTCAATGTTTGGGTTTATGCGGTACTCAATCTGCAGGGCTTTTAGAATCCGATCATCAGGGAACAATGGCAAAAGCATTCCATTCAGGTAATGCTGCACGTAACGGAATTTTATCTGCATTTTTGGCTTATAATGGTTTTACTGGTGCTGAATCTATTATTGATGGGGATGAAGGTTTTTTAAAATCTATGGCAATTGGTGATATACGTTCTGGTAAATCTCTTAAGGAAGTTAATAAAAATAAAATTGAAAGGAATCTTTTTAGATTAAATGATGAGTTTCAAATTGAGGATATTTATTTTAAATTATATCCTTTCTGTAGACATATTCATTCATCAATCGAATCTAGTTTGTATTTAAATAATATTATTAAAAAAGATTATACTGCTATTGATGCTATTGATATTTATACTTATAAGACCGCATCTGAACATGATAACTATAATCCTATTAATGCTGAAGAATTAAGACAGTCTCTTCCATATGCTGTAGCTATTGCAATAGTGTGTGGTGAAGTAGGACTTACTAAAATTAATTTCCTTATTCAGGATGGATTATTTAAGGATATTGGAGATGTTGGAGATGATAAAGTTCATGATATTAAAGTTATTGTAGATAAAATTAATATTCATGATAAAAAAGAATTTGATAATCTTGAAGCGGGAGCACGTCCAGCAAATGTTAAAATTAAATTAAATGAGGAGTATAGGGGAGGGGTATTTGAACATACCACTATTTTCCCTAAAGGAAATAAACGTAATCCTGTAAAACCAGGGGAAGTCATTGATAAATTTAGGAAGCTTAATCCAAGATATCCTATAAAAAAATTAAATGCAATTGATTATATTGAATCTTCTAAGATGAATGAACTTTTGAGTATGTTGCTAAATTATGATTAAATTTTAATATAAATAAGTTTAGTATATTAAACCATGTTTATTAAGGGTTTATGATATTAAATATTTAATGTATTGTGGGTATCTATTGAATTTTATAAAAGTTATTGGTTTATAGTTAAATTAAGTGTTTATATACAAAGTATTAATTTTGTTATTGGATTATGTGTTTTATTAAAAATAAATTAATTAAGTGGTTTATATGATGGATGATACTAAAAGTTTTTTAAAAACATTAGGAATTACAAGTCAAGACGCAAGTTATGTTTCTAATAAAAGATTTAATGATGGTGGCCAATATAGATTGGAAATTCCAGGAATACAATCTGTTGATGCATTAAAAACTGTTATTAAAACCTGTAAAGAAAATGACATGTTTATTCACAGGGTAACTCAAACTAAAGGTATAATGTTACTTTCTGATAATGAAATTAAACAAATGGCTAGTTTAGCAAATTCCGCTGAAATTGAATTATTCCTTGCTGTAGGTCCAAGGGCAGTTTATGATACAAGTGCCACTGCAAATACAAAAGAAGGATCCCGTATTGCTTATAGACTTAGGGGTTTTGATAATTTAGTTTATGCTATTGAGGATGTTAAAAGGGCAGTAGACTTTGGTGTGCGCGGAATACTTTTATATGATGAAGGTTTATTATATGTCTTATCTAAAATGAGGGATGCTGGCGGGATTCCAAAAAATACTCATTTTAAATTATCCGCCCATGCCGGTGTTTCAAATCCTGCTAGCGCAAAACTTTTTGAAAGTATTGGGCTTAATTCATTAAATCCGGTACGGGATTTACAAATTCCTATGTTAGCAAGTATACGTTCCGCTATAAATATTCCTTTAGACGTCCATACTGAAAATCCAAAATCTTCAGGTGGTTTTATTCGTCATTATGAGGTTCCACAGATGATTAAATCTGCAGGACCAATCTATCTCAAGACTGGAGGCTCTGTTGCTAAAACACATTCTTGGGATACTACAGAAAAGGATGCAATAAAAAGAGTAAAGCAGGTAAATCTTGTAAATAGGGTTATTGATAAATATTATCCTGATGCAGTGATTTCACCACAAGCATCTAAGGATTTAGCAATTCCTGAAATCTGATTTTTTATGAAATTTTTTAAATAGTAAAAAATCATGTTTTTTAACTATTTCATATATATGTTGATGCTTAACTATTGTATTTTTTATATTAAATTTGGATTTAAGTTTTATTAATTTATTTTAAGTTAATTTTATTTTATTTTTTCATATAAATACCATTTTTTTATAAATATATTTTATAATAATATCATTCCATAAATCTAAATTCTACTGAAGATATTCATTCATGAATTGGATTTATTCTATAAATCAGGATTAAATATTATATTTTAAATTTTCCCCTCCTTTAATCCTAAAAATATAATTGTTTAAATGTCTAAATATCTATTATAATTTATAAAAAATATGGATAACTTATTGTTTTATATTTTAATTTAATATTTTTTTGGTTGTTAATAATCATGTCACTTATAAATGAAGTAAAAGAGGGTATTATCAAAGCTAGTACTCAATATAGTAAAGATAGGATTGACGCATTTAATCGTGCTATTAAAATTGAAGAGGATTTAAATAATGATAATGCTGTTTGGGCATTAAAAATAATGTTGGATAATGAAAAAATTGCAAAT
>JBJFGN010000089.1:0-2309 GCA_051892775.1 Methanobrevibacter sp.
AAAATAAAGAAATATTTTAAATTTAATTTATTTAAATTAAAGTAAACTTTATTAATTATGTATTTTTAATAAATTTAGTTTGATTATTTAAAACTTATTTATTAAAAATTTTAGTATTCCTTTTAGATTATCTATTATTTTATTAAATTAATTTATTTTTTAATTTTAAGTTAATTAGTGGTTAAATTGGAATTATGAAAATTTTTAATAGGTTTTAAGTTTATATATTGTTAAATTGGAATTTTTGGGAATTTTTAATAAATTTTTAAGTTAATTAGTGGTTAAAATGAGATTAAGAGAATTAATAATAAATGAGTATAAAAGAAATGGGATAATTATATTAATCTCAATTGTTTCAATCTTTTTAAGTTTTCTAAAAATAAAATTAGGTTTATTTGATTTTGCATGGATTGGAATTTTATTATGTGGTATTCCTATTATAAAAGATGCAATAATAGGTCTTGTTTTTAATCATGATATTAAAGCAGATGTTTTAGTATCTATAGGTATTATATCATCAATAATTATTGGAGAAGTATTTGCAGCAAGTGTAATTTCTATAATTATGGCAATTGGAGGATATCTTGAAGATTATACTGTAAATAAAACAGAAAATAGTATGAAGTCTCTTTATGATTTAAATCCAATTAATAGTAGAATTATTATTAATTATAATAAAACTAATGAAGAAGAAGTATTTACAGATATTGATGCTGTTAAAGTTGGAGATATTTTAAAAGTTTTACCTGGAGAAACTATTCCTGTTGATGGTATTATAATAAAAGGTAGTACTACAGTAGATGAATCTCCTTTAACTGGTGAAAGTATTCCTCAAGATAAAAAAATAAATTCTAGAATTTTAAGTGGAACTATTAATACTTATGGTACTTTTTATATGAAAGCATTAAAAGAAGGTAAAAATAGTTCTATACAAAATCTTATAAATCTTATTGAAGAAGCAAAACCTGAAAATGCAAATATTGTAAGACAAGCAGATAAATGGGCTACTTGGATTGTATTTATTGCACTAATTATGGCTTTAGGAACTTGGTTAATAACAGGTCAAATAATTCGTGCTGTTACTGTACTTGTTGTATTTTGTCCATGTGGTTTAGTACTTGCAACACCAACTGCAATTGTAGCAGCAAATGGTAATCTTAGTAAATTAGGTATTTTAGTAAGAAATGGTAAAACAATTGAAATATTATCTAAGATTAATAATATTGCTTTTGATAAAACTGGAACATTAACTTATGGAAAACCACGTATTATTAATATTATACCATATGGAAATATTACAAAAGAAGAATTAATTTCTCTTAGTTCATCTATTGAAAAAAATTCTGAACATCCAATTGCCAAATCTATTAATGAAACATTTAAAAAAGATTATAATTTAAACTATCTTAATGTAGATAATTTTAAAATGATTTTAGGTCAAGGAGTTAAAGGAAGATTACTTGATAAAGATTTAAATCAAAAATTAAATGATTATAAAAATAATAATCAAAATGAAATATTTATTGGTAAAAAAGAGTATATCTTAAATTATACTAAAATTCCTAATGATTTATTAAATAAATATGAAAATTCAACTATTATATATATTTCTACTAAAAATAAATTTTTAGGTGCTATTGTTCTTTTAGATGTATTAAGATCTGATTCAAAATCAGTGATTAATCAATTAAATAACTTAGGTATTAATTCTATTATGCTTACTGGTGATAACTATAAAACTGCTAAAAGTATTTCATCTCAAGTTAATATAGGGGATTTTAAATCAAATTGTATGCCTGAAGATAAACTTAATATAATTAAAGATTATCAAAATTCAGATAAAAAAATTGCTGTAATTGGTGATGGTATTAATGATGGACCTGCACTTAAAAAAGCAGATGTAGGTATTGCAATGGGTGGAATTGGAAGTGATATTACAGTTAATGCTTCTGATATTACTCTTATAAATGATAATATTAAATATTTACCTCATTTATTTAAGATATCTAGAAAAACATTAAATAAAATAAATTTTAATATTGCTCTTTCATTAGCTATTAATTTTACTGCAATGTTTTTAGCTATTTTTGGAATAATCAATCCAGTAATAGGTGCACTTATTCATAATTTAGGTTCTGTTTTAGTAATAATTAATTCTTCTTTATTACTAAATTATGATATTAATAATAAAGATAATAAAAGTCATTTATTTAATTTAAATAAGGATTATTTTAAATCTAAAATATAATATCTTTAATTTTTAAATTAAATTTTCTAAGTCTTGATGATATCTGTATTATTTTTATTGA
>JBJFGN010000090.1:0-12655 GCA_051892775.1 Methanobrevibacter sp.
ATATTATATAACATTTATATATAAATATTTCTAAAAAAAATTGAAAAAATAAAAGAAAAAAATCAAACAATATTAACAAAACATTAAAATAATAAAAATCTAAAATTTAAATAATAAAAACAAGAGATTAAATAATTCATATTTAAATAAAAAAATAAATTTAACTAAAAAAAGTAAAAAAAAGAATAATAATTAAGTTTAACTATTATTTAATTGATATTCAATAGCCTCATTAACTAAATGTAAAAATTGATCTTTAGCAGAGTAAGGAATCATAGCACCAGCTGCTATATCATGACCTCCTCCTTGACCACCGAAATTAGATGAAACTTCCTGAAGAGCTTTACCTAAATTAACACCTTTATCAACTAATTCCCTAGTTGCCCTTCCAGATATTTTAATATCCTTGTGTAATCTAGATAAACCTAAAACTGGTTTATTCTCATTAAGTAATCCTACAGATAAACCAACACTTGCAATTGTTCCCATAACCTTTTTAATAATTTGATCTTCACTATATAAGTATTGGATAGCATTAAGTTGAACTGCTCCCTCTTTTTTAATCCATTCCATACCTTTAATTAATTGGTTTCTATAGTTAGATCTTAATTTTAAGGCAACGTCAAGTGCTTCTCCACGTTCACCTAAAGCTAAACTTAAACCTAAACCATATTTTTTATTTTTTCCACATGCATCAAGAATATCTGAGAAATCTTCAAGATCTTTAAGGGCGGATATCTCTTTAGGAACTGTATAGATATTAGAAAGAATTTGTGGATTGATTTTAATAAGCTCATCTTTTACAATATCCTGTTCCTCACCAGGAAGTTCAGAGAATTTTATTGCATAAGAAACTCCCATATCCACTAAGAATTCTTGTGAAGCTTCTAAATCACCAGTTAAACCTTTAAGTGATGGTTTAAATGTATATGCTAAAGACTTGTAAAGCGGTTCTGTGTTTTTAGATGCAATTTTCAGTCCTTCATTAACTTCTAAAATACCAGATTCTAATGCATCATTTAAAATTAATTTATTCATACCAATAAATTCGTTTTGACACTGCATATCACCAAATGCACCTACAAGTGCAAGACAAGCTAAGTGTTTTTTATTCATATTTCTTATAACAAGATATGATGAACCTGCTCCACTTAACTCTTTACTACCATCAACACCAAATAAATGTGGATTTACGTGAATCACGTTTTCATTTGGTTCAACATCAGCTGGTTGATGATGATCTGCAATAATTACATCTGCTTTAAATGAATTTATAGGTTTTAAACATGCACTTCCCATATCACAGAATACAAAAATTTCATAATTTTCTTTTTTCAATTCTTTTAAAACATCTAATTTAAGACGTGGAACTATTGTAATATGGAATTGTCCACCTTCCTCTTTAACTGCATTAGCAATTACTCCAGCTGCAGATAAACCATCTGCATCGTTATGGGAAATAATCCTAATAATATGGTTTTGTTGGATATGCTTTTTTAGCATATCACAAGCTTCAGCAGATCTATTTAACAAGTAATGCTGCTTCTGTTGGGTCATATCTCCATCCTTCAGGTAATTGACCGTCTCTTACATAGTATTTTCCTAATCTTCTGATTCTGGATTCTACAATGGTTAATCCTCTTTTACTGTGAACATCTTTAGGGTTTTCAGCTAAGTGATCTCTTATGTTTACAGCTCTTCTAATTAAGTTCATTAAATCTTCTGGATATTTACCAAATTCATTATTTCTTTTTAAAATTTCAGTAATTTTTTCACCAGTAACTTCTTTAACACTAGGAACTCCATATTGGTCTCTTAAAATAATACCAATTTCACTAGAAGATTTACCTTCTTTATGGAATTTTACAATAAATTCTTCAATTTCTTCATTTGAGTACATTACCCAATCAGGTCTTGCCATATTTAATACCTCATATAATTTTATTTAATAAATAAGAAATAATCAGATTGTAATCATGTATTATTTGCCCAAAAGATTAAAAATCCAATTAATAGAAAAAATCAATTATACAATTAAAATATCAACTAAGATTTTAAAACCATACAATTAATAAATAGTTAAATAAACTTAGACCCTAGTGAATTTATTCCTTATATTCACTAGCATACCATTTAATAAATTTATTTAAAGAGTTTCTTCTATGAGAAAACTTATTTTTTTCTTCAGTACTTAATTCACCAAATGTTTTACCTTCAGATTCAACATAAAAAATTGAATCAAAAGCAAAACCTAAGTTTCCCCTTTCTTCTGTTGAGATTAATCCGTTGACTTTGCCTAAAAAGATCTTGGGCTCAGAATTGGGGGCGCAAAACCCAATAACTGACCTGAATTCGGCATATCTATCATCAACGCCTTCCATTAACTTTAAAATTCCTTGGTTACCAAGAGTATCTTGAACATAATGTGAATATACTCCAGGAAAACCTTTTAAAGCTCTAATGAATAGACCAGCATCTTCAACAATCACAGATTTATTTAATTTACGACTAGCATATTTTGCACCGAAAAGAGCCACGTCTTCAAGTGTTCCTTGAGGTTCCATGTACCCTAAATCAATATGCTCTAATTTAATATCATAATTTTTGAATATACTTTCTGCTTCTATAACTTTATGTTTATTACCAGTTATAAATGTTATCATAAAATCACTTTTTTTAATGTTTTATAGAATAATAATAAATTTTTAAAATAAATTAATAATCACGCAATATATAAAATTAAAAAATATTAACAGTTTATATGTCAATTTAACAGTTATAGATGATTTAATGAGTGTAACGGCCCCTATGTTCAATTTCGCCTATTTTATTACGGAATTCAAGAGGATTATGTGAATTTTCAAGATAGGAATCTAAAATCCAATTAAAAGTTTCTAATGAAACATCATAATCAACACTCTTAATTGATTTTTTAAGTACAAGTAAATCATCAGCTTTATCTTCTAAAAGATTTGAATAATATGAAAGACCAAAGTCAATAAATACCAAATCCCCATTTTTATTTATTATCATATTAGAAGTTGTTAAATCCCCATGAATAATATCCATTTCATGCATTAAACTAATATATTCACCTATTTTAAATGATAGTTCCTGCCTTTCATTATAAGATAAATCATCGATTATATCTTTTACAGTATTACCTTCGATATATTCCATAGTAATGTTTTTATCATGCACATCAACATCATAAATTATTGGAGTTAATATACCTGAACTTTTAACATTAGACAATATTTTAGCTTCAGATTTAGTTCTTAACTTACGGATTTTATTATCAATTTCAGGAATCCTATAACTCTTTTTAAGTCTTTTTTTAGTAACTACATCAGTTTCAAAATTATAATCATCAAATCCATCAAACCATTTTCCTTTAACAATATCTGATTCAGCGCCTTTTGCAATTAGATTATTTGGAAGTTTAATTTTATTGTTAATGTCTTTTACCCATGGAACATCAACTTCATCAGTTCTATACCTTTGTATAATATGAGTATCTTCAATATCCATAAATCCAAAGTATTTACTTCTTAATAAACCAAGCCATGCAATCATTGCACCATTATCTCCACAAAACTTCATTTCAGGCATGTAAAATTTAGCATAATGATTTTCAGCCATAGTATTTAACATCCCTCTTAAATGAGAATTTGCTGCAACACCACCACATAATAACACCTCATCCCTTTCAGTGTGAGATAATGCTCTTTCTGTAACTTCTACAAGCATTGAAAATGCTGTTTCTTGTAGAGAATAACAAACATCCTCTATTGCCGCACCATTTTTATATGCACGTAATGCTGCACTAAGAAGACCAGAAAATGAAAAATCCATACCTTTAACCACATAAGGAAGTTCTATATATGAACCTTTTTTTGCAAGTTTTTCAATTATTGGACCTCCAGGATGGCCAAGACCAGTTTCACGACCAAAATGATCAAGACAGTTACCTACAGCAATATCCAATGTTTCACCAAATATCCTATATCTACCAGACTCGTATGCTATAACTTGACTATTTCCACCACTAACATATAATGTTACAGGATTTACAGCACCAGTTGTTAATTTACCAATTTCAACATGACCAATACAATGATTTACACCAATAATTGGTTTATTAATTGATAATGCTAAAGTTCTTGCAGAAGTTGCAACAATTCTTAAAGCAGGCCCTAAACCTGGACCTTGAGAAAATGATACTAAATCAATATCGCCAAAATCTAAATTTGCTTCATCTAGAGCCTGAGTTATAAGTTTAGGAATCCATTCAGCATGATGTTCAGCAGCTTCACGTGGATGTATACCTCCTTTTTCTGGATACAATTGATTTCCGCAAATAGCTAGAATATTACCATCACTATCAACTATACCTACACCTGTTTTTTCTGCAGTTCCCTCAATTCCTAATGATATCAATAATAATTCTCCTATAAAATATTTTAAATAAATAAATATTGTATTTTATTAAATTAAATCTCTAAAAAAGTCTAACAAATATTTAGAACAAATATTCTAAAAGATGGCAAATAGATAAAAATTAAAGTAAATACTCTTTTAGAAACCTAATTCGTAAATATATAATAGATTTCAAATATAAAATCAAAGTGAATTAAGTTATATAAAGTCTTCTTTAATAAATTTAAAATCTTAAATAGCTAAATTAAATAAAATTTAGATATATAGAAAATAGATTATTAAAAGATAATAATTAAACAAGTTAATAAACTTTAATAAACATAATAACAATTATAATTATATATAGTTTTTATAATATAAAAAAATTTTTTAAAAAACTAATTTAAGGGATAAAATGATAGATGGTCTTGAAACTTATGGAAAAGAAGATATAAACAAAAAATTACAAGGAAAAACCCCAGTTTTTATTTGCACAATTGCAACAACCGATACTTCTAAAATACATGGAATAAGTGGAGCAGGTGCAAGTGAAGAACTTAATATGTATACCCCAGCAGCAGATGTAGAAATCATGAAATATGGAAAACCTCATTGTATGAAAGAAATTCCAGAAACAGTGTCTGAGGGAGATTCAGCACCAACACCCTCAATGTTAACAAAATCTTGTCTTGATTTAACTGGAACTGATTTAAGGGTAGTAGATGCAGGTTGTGAAATAAGACCAGATTTAGATTGTTATACACTCAGTGACTCATATGGTAAAGATATAAGTACTGGAAAAGGAGTAGATAATCCTCGTGAAATATATGAACAAGGATTAAAAATTGGTAAAGAATTAAGTAAAGAATACGATTATCTTGTAATAGGAGAAAGTATTGCTGCAGGAACTACAACTGCATTAGGTATTCTTAAAGCATTAGGTTATGATGCTGAATTTAAAGTAAGTGGAAGCATGCCTTATAATCCACATGAATTAAAATTAGAAACTGTTAATAAAGGTCTTAAAAATGCGAATATTACTCCTGGAAAGGTAGATGTATTTGATGCAATAGCTGCAGTAGGAGATCCGATGATGCCGGCAGTAGCAGGTATGACAATAGGTAGTGATGTTCCTGTAGTACTTGCAAGTGGAACTCAAATGGCAGGAGTATGTGCTGTAATAAAAGCCATTAAACCTGATTTTGATTTTGCAAATATTACAATTGCAACTACTATTTATGTTGCAAATGATGAAACAGCGGATATTTTCTATATTACAAAACAAATTAGTGATGATATTGTAATAAATGTTGTAGATCCAAAATTTGAAACATCAAATCATGGTGGTCTTAAAAATTATTTAACTGGATTTGTAAAAGAAGGTGCTGGCGCTGGTGGAGCAATGTATATGTCATTAATGGAAGGTAAAAATATTAATGAAATACTAAATGCAATAGTTAAAACATGTAGTTAATATTCATTAACTAATTTTTAACTACTAGAAGTAAGCAAAACACTAATTCTTATTAACAATTTTTTAACAATAAAAAAACCACCAATCTTAAAAATAAAAAAAAATAAAAAAAATAAAAACCAAATTGAAATTTGGTTTTAATATGATAATTATCTAATATTATAAACTAAACCAGTTGCTCTACTATTAATCATAGTAATATATGGTTGAATAATAAAAGAAAATGCTAATAAAAGAATGACTAAAACACTTGCTGCAATTGCATTTCCTGGATTAAATATTCCTCCTAAAGAAGATATACCTAAACATATTGCTAATAATATTAATAAAACTGCACAAAATATTCCAACAATAACAGAATCTAAAACAATTAAACCAAGATAAAATCCCAAATATCTGAATACGCCAATAGATTGGAATATATCAAACACTTCTTCAAAATCAAATGCAGATCTAAGGGAATCATCATTTACAGACATATGGGCAATTGCAACCATTGAAAACATGTCAAATATAATGAATGCAATGATTGCTGCTATAATTATAGTAAAATTATATCTAAACGTAAGTATAGTTAATATAATTGGAATTATATTATATACAATTTTAACAACTATAACTTTAAGTCCGTCTATAATCATTTTTTTCCAATTACTAAAGTCAGGTAATGGTTCATTACCGTTAATCATACCATGAGTTGCAGTTTGAATTACCCTATATGAATATCCTTCTAACATAATAGCAGGGATTATTAAAAATCCAAGTAACCCCATTACTCCCATTATTACAAGGTTTTTAACATCTTTAACCCCATATTCTAACGAATCTTTATAAATATCTAATATCATAAAAAATTACTCCATATCATTATCTTCATCTAATATGAAAACATCTTCAATATGTTCACATTTCAATATTTTAGTTATATTATAAGCAACAAGAAGTGAAGGATTATATCTTCCATTTTCTAGAGCATTAATAGTTTGTCTTGTAACTCCTACTCTATCAGCTAGTTCTTGTTGACTTAACCCTAACTCTTTTCTATAAAAACCAATTTTAGTTTTCATTAAGTCACCTACTAAAATAATTTCCCTCTAATTTTTATAAGACTTAATAAAATAAACCTTAATACAGTAACATCCCCATTACATGAAAAAATCATGTAAACTACACATATAATTAAATTTTAGATAAACTATTGTATAGGAAATACTTGTTTATGTATAATGATTATACAAGATAATATCAAAAAAGACTTATCCAAATATAAAAATTAAATAAAAAATCATGTAAAATATATATTACATGTAAGAAATATATTACATCTAGTATATAAACATATCTATAAAAACCATATAAAATAATTAAAAAGTTTTGGATTTAATAATCTTTAATTTTTAAATATAATCAGTAGTTAAAGATAATAAATTAATTAAAAATAAAAAAAATAGAAATACCGTAATTATAAAACTACAGTAAATAATAAGATTAATGCACCTACAATCCAACAGTAGTATGCAAATATATCTAAACTTCTTTCTTCAATAAGTTTAAGTAAAACTTTAATAGCAAATAAGCCAGAAATTACAGCTGCTAAAAATCCTAAAAGATATGGTATAAAGTTTACTGCAAGGCCAGAACCAATATTTCCACCCTGAACAATAGTCGCGCCTAAAATTGCAGGAATTGAAAGAATGAAACTGAATTTAGCAGCAAATTCTTTATCTAATCCACCAAGTAAACCGCAAGCAATAGTAGTACCAGACCTAGAAAGACCAGGTAAAATAGCACATGCTTGACCAATACCCATAAATATTGTTTCTTTTAATGTGATATCATCAAGATTTTTATCTCCAACATTATATCTTTGTGAGAAATATAGTAAACAACCAGTAATAAGTAAGAAAAATGCAGGTATAGAAACACCAGTAAATAATGCTTCAACAGTGTCATTAAATAGAATACCAACAATACCAACTGGGATAGTTGCAACAATAGTATACCACACTAGTTTTTTATAAGGATCTTCTTTAATACCATTAATAAAATTTCCTTTAAAAATATCAACAATACTTTTAAAGAATGCAATAATCATATTAATGATATCAGGTAAAAAGAAACCAACAACAGCAACTAATGTTCCTAAATGTAAAAAAACGTCAAATGCTAAATTATTTTGATTTAAACCAAAGAAAGTTTGTGCAAAAACTAAATGAGCTGAACTACTTACAGGTAAAAACTCAGTTAATCCCTGAACAATACCAATAACAATCGCTGATAATATATCCATCATATTAAACACCTATAAGTAATATAATAAAAATATTACTAATAATAAATTTAGGTTCAATCTACTGGGAATAACCAACCATATTTATCTTCTGTTTTTCCTTTAATGACATCAAAGAAAGCATCTTGAATTTCTTTAGTTATAGGTCCACGTCTACCTTCACCAATAACACGATGATCCATTGAACGAATTGGAGTAACTTCAGCAGCAGAACCTGCAAAGAATTCCTCGTCAGCAATATATAAGAAATCTCTTGGCAATGGTTGTTCAATGACTTCATAACCTAAATCTGTAGCTAATTTAATAATGCTATCTCTTGTAATACCTTCAAGAATAGAACTTGCTAAAACAGGAGTATATATTCTACCATCTTTAACTAAGAAGATATTTTCTCCAGGACCTTCTGCAATATGACCATTTACATCTAATAATAAAGCTTCATCAAAACCATTATCTTGAGCTTCAAGATTTGCAAGTTGAGAATTCATATAATTAGCTGCAGCTTTAGCAAGAAGAGGGAAAGTTCCTTCAGCAGGTTTTCTCCATGAGGAAACACCAATATTTACACCATTTGCTAAAGCATCTTCACCTAAATATGCTCCCCATTCCCAAACAGCAATAGTGACACAAACTGGACAATTTACAGGTGAAACACCTAATTCTTTATATCCCCTATAAACAATAGGACGAATATAACAGTCAGTCAAATTGTTTTCTTTAATTGTATCTTTAATTGCTTCACATATCTGATTTTCTGTAAATGGAATTTCCATTTTATAGATTTTAGCTGAATTAAACAATCTGTGAACATGATCTTTCAATCTAAAAATATTTGATTTACCATCAATTTCATATGCTCTTATACCTTCAAATACACTTGATCCATAGTGCATAGCATGAGATAAAACATGAACTTGAGCATCTTTCCAGTCAACAAATTCTCCATCCATCCAGATTTTTCCAGATTCTTCATTAAATGCCATTATATCATTTCCATAATTTTCTAATATCAACAATAGATTCTTAAATAAAATTAAGAAATATAAATATACTAATATTTATACATGAATTGTTAAATAAAATTTATATTATATAATATATATCTAATTTATAATATTTATATATTAAATTGAATAAAAGAAAAAATCAACAAAATATAAATATTTGAATAAAAAACAAGTCTTTTGAAAATCTATTTATTTAAAAAATTAATTTTACTAAATTGATTACTTTTAAAACAAAAAATAAATTTTAACTTAAATTTAATGTATTTCAAAACAATATGATATAAGTTTATTAAATAATAGAATTTTAATAAATTAAAATAAAATCTTAAAAAACCATAAAGTTTATATAATATAAATGATAAATAATTGAATGTTGTTACATTGGTTCCGTGGTCTAGGGGTATGATACCTCGCTTACAACGAGGGGATCACGAGTTCAAATCTCGTCGGAACCACTATTTTTTTACTTTATTTTATTAAACTCTAATTTTTATATATAAACTTTATAGATATTTTACTAAAATTAGATTATAACTAATTTTATTCTTAATAAATTTTACAATACTATTTCTAGATAAATTAAAATAAATTAAAGTTTAAACAGCAATTATATAAAAAAATCTAAGAATATTAAAAACAAATAAAAAACATGGATTTCAAAAGAAGTTAAATAAAAATTTAAGTATTTTAGAAAAATGAGTATTTAAAGTGACTTAATGAAAAAAATAAAAAATAAGTAAATTCTAAAAAAAATCTTATAAGAATAATATTAATACAATAAGTATTATCAATGATATAAAGAATACAGAAGTTCCTTTAACTAAAACTACAGTTCCATCTTTATCAGTATACCATACTAAACCATAAGATAATAATAAAGAAAGTATCATTTCAAATAATCCAACAATTCCACTAGATATTCCACCAATAAAAGTAAACATTAATGCAATTAAATATGAAACAATAACCACGATTAATATTAAAACTATAGGATTTCTAATAACTGAAATCAAATCAATATTACGTGATTTATTATCCTTTTTTGGACTTGTATTAGATTTAGAAAGATTTGCAATCCTCGGACTAGTTTTTTTAATAGCTTTAGGTTCAGGTTTAACCTTATTGTTCTTATTAGAATTCTTATTTTTCCTACTAAAAAATGAAAATTTTGACTTTTCATTTTTATTATTAGACTTAGATGAAGTTTTATAGAGATTAGCTCCATTAGAATAACTATTTGAACTTGACTCAATACTAGGATTATAATTTGAGATAGCTAGATTTTCATAGTAAGCATCATCATAAGGCTCATCATAGTCATATCCCCTATATTCCGGATACTCTGTAATATTATCTACATCAGGATAATCATTATAATATTCATCATAAGGCTCATCATAAGAGATTTCATCATCTTCATTATAATAAGAAGAATCTAAATTCTCATCATCACTTGAATTCTGATTTGCCATTTGAATATTATTTTTTTCTGAATATTTTTTAGCTAAACTTATTAGATTATCCCTATCAACTAATTTTATATTTTTACGAGATGCATAATTTCTAGCTTGTGGTGAAAATGTAGAACTAGTTACAACAGCTACTTTAGAAGCTTTAAGAGTTCTACCTACCATTTCCATTTCTTTAAGAATATCAATTCCTACTTCCCATTCTTTATCATAATTTTTACAAGCTACAACTACGCCAAAATCACCCATTTGTGTTGGAAGAACCGCATATATATCAATAGTAGTTTGGGATGTTTTAAAGTTTTTATAAACTTTAAATCCAGAGTCCTCCATAACTTTAGCAATGAAATTAATTAATTGTGGCTTTTGCACATTTTCACCTAAATAAATTTGATAAGAAAATTTTAAGTAATTAATACTATTATAAAATTTTGTTTTAAATATTAATATATCTTTTGGAAAGAAAAAGATATAAAAAATAATTAAAATAATAAATAAAAAATCTTTTTAATAGGAAATAATCTATTTCTATATATGAAAGAAATTTTATTATGTAATGATGATGGTGTAAAATCAAGTGGCATACTTGCAGCAAATGAAGCTGTAAAAGACCTAGGAAACACGACAATAGTTGCTCCTTCAGTTCAACAAAGTGGCATTGGTCATGCATTAACTTTATTTGAACCAATTAGAATAAATAAAGAGAAATTGATAAATGGTAAAATAGGATACTCTGTAAGTGGAACACCGACAGATTCACTAATTGTTGGAGTATTTGAAATATTAAATAAAAAGCCAGATCTTGTAATTTCAGGAATAAACATAGGTTATAATTTAGGAAAAGCAGAACTTACAACATCTGGAACATTAGGTGCTGCTATAGAATCTGCATCATATGGCATACCAACCATTGCAGTATCACAAGCCGTAACTAATGAATCTACAAAATTTGAAAATGGACATGTCAATATTGACTTTGATTTTACAATAAAAATATTAAGAAAGCTCAGTAGATATGTGTTGAATAATGGTCTTCCAGATGGAGTAGACTTAATAAACCTCAATGTTCCAAGTAATCCAAAGTCAGATAAAGTAGAAATTGCTAGATTAACTGAAAGAATGTTTATACCAGAAGTAGAAACAAGATATGATCCACGTGGTAAACCTTATTACTGGATTGATGGAATAGTAACTGATGATGATGAAAAAGGCACAGATGGGTATTATGTTAAGAATAAGAACATTACAACGATAACACCTGTAAGTATTGATTTAACAGGTAATTTAAATAAAACAAGAGAATGGTTTAAAGATTTTTAAATAAAAAATAAACCATCAGACATATAAAAATAAGATATATAAAAAAAATTTTAAAACTTAAAATAAAACACTAAAAACAGATAAAACTTACAATAATAAAAAAAATTAAATAAAATTTATTGTATATTAAGTTCTTTTAATATCTTAGCCCTCTCATTTTTTAATTCTTGTAACTTTTTAGGGTCTGCATTACCTTTTTTCTCTAAAATAGCAATGGTGTTTGAAATTGCTTGTAAATTAGTTTCTAACATATTAACAGCCATAATAATAATCCTCCTTAATTAAATTATAATTATTAAAAACTCTAAGTTTTATTATATATAAAATTTATTGAAACTAAAAAATATATAAATAAAAGAATAAATAAAAATAATAAATCATATCTTGTCTGAGGTAAAAAATATGAAAAATAAAAATCCGGAAGTAAATGAATCATTAGAACAATTTAAAGGAAAAAATGTTACTGTAATTCTTAAAAATGACGAAGAACATACAGGAAAATTAATTGCCATTGATAACTTCATAAACACTGTTTTAGAGAAAGAAAATGGAAATTTAGATGTTATTAAAGGAGGGAAAATATTAATTATTTCAATTAACAACTAAACCTCTTTTTTATACATTTTATAAACTTAAGTAATGAAACTACTTTTAACTAATATAAATTTAAATTATT
>JBJFGN010000090.1:12755-41575 GCA_051892775.1 Methanobrevibacter sp.
AATATAAATTTAAATTATTTAAAATAAAAAATAGTTTAATATTTAGCTATCCTATTTCAAAGAAGAACCTAATAGATAAAATTGATAACTACACATTTTAATTAAGTTCTACTTCAACACCTAAAATCTCCTTTTTACCATTGTAGATATCATGCGCTATTTGTACAGCACCTATTGCACCTGAATCTACAGATATAACTTTAATAGGATACTTATTTTTTAAATACTTATTTAATTCCTTTTCAAAATCAAATGGTTTCTTCATTGAACCTAAAGATCCTGTAAGAACAATGCCATCAATATCTTCATTAGCAACAGTTATCAAACCACCAATTTCCATTGCGATAGTCATAATCATTGAATTTATTGCAAGTATTGCTTTTTTATCGCCTTTTTCATATCTTGATAAAAGTTCATCTTTCATAAAAGCAACTTTTGTATCAATACCTGCAATTTTTACAGCACCTGCATGTGAAAAACAGTCATTAGCAGTTCTTTTACCTTCATCAATATCTCTAATCATTTCAAGATCAATTGGTCCATGAATAAAACCCATTGCACCAAGACATGCATCCATTGCTCCTCTAATTTTACCATTTTCAACTAAAACGTTTACACTATTAGAACTTAAATCACCTACTATAAGGTTATTCCAATTAGTTTCCTTAACTGCATTATATGCAATTGAAATCTTTTCAGGACTTGCAAGATGGGAGTATGCTGCTGTAAAAAGTTCATCAAGAGAAGTGGAATTCTTATGTAATCCTGGAATAAGAACAGCTGGGATATTAGAGTTCTCAATTTCAGAATATACTGATGTTCCTCCCCCAGTAACTTTACCTGCACCATTAATTGACAATATTCCCCTATTCTCAACTTTATCCATAGGAAGAATTTTATTTATTCCATCCCCCATTGCATAAGTTACTGCCATAAGTTTAACATCATCTAAATTACAACGTTTTGATAATTCTTTAATAGCACTAACCCTACCTTTTTTTGTATCTTCACGAGATAATTTAAAAACATCTAAAATTTTACCATTATCATCTGATATTGCAAAACTAATACCAGTAGTTCCATGATCCATTCCTATAAATACCATAATTTTCATCCTAACTATTAATAAGACTGTTGAAAAACATGTTTAATTTAAAAATTTAACTTTCTAAAAACCATGATTTTTAAATTAAAATAAATTCAACAAAGCCCATAATTCTATATAATAATTTTTAATTAGATATCCATATATTTATTTCTAATCTTTACTAAAAATAGTAAACATTTATTAAACATTGCTTATAAATAATATTTTTTATACTATTCAATTTTACTATTGTGATAATATGACAAATCGTCTTGTAAAAAACTTGAAAAGTATGGATTCTAAAGAGCTCGTTAAAAATGCAACCCTCATTCTAATAATAATTATTGCAATACAATTTGTACAATTACTTGCACAAAGTGGATCATTAAAACTAGAAGTTATATTCCTTACAGTAGCACAAGTAATTGCTGTTATAATTGCATTAACAGGTTCCGTACTTCCAGTTGGAAAACAAAGATTAGTATTATATGTAATTTCTGCAATATTCACATTTATTTCATTTAATATATTTGCTATTATTATTGGAATTTTCTATTTATATGCAGCATATAAAGTTAATCAAGAGATAAATAATTAATATTTACCAATCATATTAATTATAAAATAAATTTTTTATAATTTTTAATTAAGCAAAGAATTTTTAAAATCTTTAAATAAGAATTTTAAAGATTCCAAACTAAAAACTATTTTTAAACATTATTTAAATAATAATTCTACTGAAAGATATTCTATTTAAAATTTTAGCTTAAATACATTAATGAGGATTTAAATAAAAGAATAATTAATCCTAAATTTTAGAGAACTTTAATAGATTTTATTCTGTTGAAAAGATAATATATTGAAATTATAATTTTAAAAAATGTTTTATTTTTAAATTAAGAATAATTTTAAGCATTAATATTAGAATTTCAATAGAATCAAAAAATAAAATCAATTTATTTAATCATGAAAAATATCTGAAAAAATTTTTTATACATGATTTAGATAATATCTAAAAAAATATAAAAATATATATTAAATATAAGTTAACCCTGAAAATAAAAAATAAAAATATAAATATTATTAAAATATATATAATAAAAAATTCTTTTAGACAACTAATGATATGATGTGGTAAAATGATTATAGATGATGTGTTAAAAGCAAATGAGGAGTTTACAGAAAATTTTAAAGGGGAAAAATTAGGACATCTTCCCCATAAAAAACTAGCAATATTAACTTGTATGGACACAAGACTAGTTGATTTTTTAGAACCTGCATTAGGTATTAAAAGAGGAGATGCGAAAATTATTAAAAATGCAGGAAACACCATAGTTGGTGAAGATGCTATAAGATCAATAGCAGCTGCAATATACTCTTTAGGAGCAGAAGAAGTAATGGTAATAGGACATACTGACTGTGGAATGGCTCATGCAGATGAAGAAAAAATAAAAAATAATATGCTTAAAAAAGGAATTTCAGAAGAAGAAATAAATAAAGTTAATTTAAAAGAATGGATTGGTGCAATAGATGATGAAGAATCAAATGTAATAAAAACTGTTGAGACAATTAAAAATCATCCACTTATTAGTAATGAAGTACCGATTCATGGATTAATAATAGATATTGAAAGTGGAAAACTAAAAGTTTTAGTAGATGGAAGATAATCTATTAAAAATAATTAATAAAACTTTTTTAAAATTTTTAAATTAAAATAAAATAATTCTTTTAATTATACTTATATAATTAAAACTTCTTTTTTTTAAAAACAGCAAAAACAAAACAAAAAACAGCAAAAACAAAACAAAAAAAGAAAGATGAATAAATCTATTCATCATCTTTTTGTAATCCACAAGCTTTTCTGAGTCTGGTTCCAACTTTTTCAATTTGTTCGTTGTTTTCAGCAGATCTCATTTCTTTTAAGTTTGCGAAACCAGTTTTATATTCATCAGCAAATTCATCTTTAAAGGTACCATCTTGAATTTGTTTTAATACTTCTTTCATACCTTTTTTAGCTTCTTCACCGATGACAGTGTTTCTTCTAGTTAATCCACCGTATTCTGCAGTGTTACTTACATCTTTCCACATACCTTCGAAACCTTTTTGGTAAATGATATCTACAATAAGTTTAACTTCGTGACAAGTTTCAAAGTATGCAATTTCAGGTTGGTATCCAGCTTCAACTAAAGTTTGGAAACCAGCATTAATAAGTTCAGTTAATCCACCACATAAAACTGCTTGTTCACCGAATAAATCAGTTTCAGTTTCTTCTTTGAAAGTAGTTTCAATAACACCAGCTTTAGTAAATCCAGCAGCTTTTGCCATACCTAAAGCTAATTGTAAAGCGTCACCAGTAGCATCTTGTTCTACTGCAACGAGACCAGGAATTCCAAAACCATCAAGGTAGGTTTTTCTTACCATAGAACCAGGTCCTTTAGGTGCAAACATAACAACATTTACATCATCATCTGGTTCAATTAATCCAAAGTGAATATTATAACCGTGAGAGAATGATAAAGTGTTTCCACTTTCTACGTATGGTTTAATTTGTTCATTGTAAACTTTTTCTTGGATTTCATCAGGGATTAAGATGTGGATGATATCTGCTTCTTTAGCAGCATCTTCAATAGTCATTACATTCATACCATCATCTTTAGCTTTTTGCCAAGATTTTCCACCTTCTCTAAGTCCTACAATTACATTTAAACCACTGTCAGCCATGTTTCTAGATTGAGCATGACCTTGACTTCCGTATCCAATAACAGCGATAGTTTTATCTGCAATAACGTCTGTATCAACGTCTTTATCATAATACATTTGCATGTTAATAAACTCCTTTAATGATTTTTAAAAAAGATTATTAGAAAAAATAATTTTTATCTAAATAAATATTATTGTAATAAAACCCATTAAAATAACATTTTGTTACAGTAATATTATTTTATAGTATTATTTTCATTACTTATAAACTTAATCCATATAAATAAATTGAACATATCAATAATAAAATTTAAAAAATTAGTCAATTGAAAAGATATGTTAATAAAAGGTTTAAAAAACATAAGTATGAAAACATAATATTAATAAATGTTAATTTTTGAATGAATGCTGATTTTATTTAAAAAGGGGAGGTAAAAAAAATTAAAACATTATTGTAAATATTTCCAATAATTTTGTAGAAAAAATATTAAAAAATAAATAAAAATAGTGCAAATAAATAAGCTAAAAAATAAAAAAAGTATCAATCCAAAAACAATGAAATTTAAAAAATAGTAAAAATACACTAAAAACAAAAAAATAAAGGAATAGGATTAATTTTGTTGAATTCCTCTAGATACAGCAGTTGGTCCTGTACGAGCAATTTTTTTAATTCCATACCCTTTAAGTAATCTAATCAATGCATCAATTTTACTTGGAGCACCAGTAATCTCAATTGTTACATTATTATCACAGACATCAATAATTTTGCCTCTGAAAATATTAACATATTGCATGATTTCAGATCTAGCTTTCTCATTTTTAGTTTTAACTTTAATTAAACAGAGTTCTCTTTTAACAGATACTCCAGGTTTCAATTCTTTAACTTTAATAACATCAATTAATTTGTTTAATTGCTTTTTAACTTGTTCTAAACCTTTTTCATCAGCTTTTACAACGATTACCATTCTAGCTAAAGATTCAACTTCAGATTCCCCTACTGTAATACTGCTAATGTTAAATCCCCTTCTTGTAAAAAGACTTGTAACTTTTTGTAAAACACCTGGTTTATCTTCAACCAAAGTAGATATTGTATGATTTTCAAGCATTTTAATCCCTCTAATTTTCATAGTCTTTAGCAAGTTCATATTCACCAAGAATTTCTTCAACACCTGCACCTGCAGGAACCATAGGTAAGAATTCATTTTTCTTAATTTCAATATCTAATACAATAGCTTCATTATCTTTAATAGCTTTTTGTACAGCTTTTTTAGTTTCACCTGGTTGAGTAATTCTTTCAGCATTAATATTGAAACTTTCTGCTAATTTAACAAAGTCTGGAACATTTCCAAGATCAGTTTCTGATAAACGTTCATCATATAATAAACTTTGCCATTGATATACCATACCTAATTTACGATTGTTTAAGATAGTAACAATGACTGGTAAATCATATTCACGAACTGTTGCAAGTTCTTGACAAACCATTAAGAATCCACCATCCCCAACAATAGCAAGAACTGGATCATCTTCACATGCAACTTTTGCACCGATAGCTGCTGGGAAACCAAATCCCATAGTACCAAGACCACCAGAAGATATAAATTTACGTGGTTTATTAACATTGAAGTAATGTGCAGCAAACATTTGATGAAGACCAACATCAGTTGTAACAATAGAATCATCAGTTAATGCTTCAGATATTTCTTTAATAACTCTTTGTGGCATTAATGGAACATCATCATAATTGGTTCTAGGTATTAATTCTTGTTTTTTAATTTCTAAATTTTTAAACCAATTTATAGCATTATTATTAGGTTTATATGATTTTAATTCATTATTAAACATTTTTAATATGTTTTTAGCGTCCCCAACAATAGGAATATCTACATCAACATTTTTACCGATTTCTGCAGGATCAATATCAATATGTATAACTTTAGTACCATTAGGTAAGAATTGATCTAATCTACCAGTAGTCCTATCTGAGAATCTAGTACCAATTGCAATTAAAAGATCTGCTTTATTTATATTTTTATTAGCAACTAATCTTCCATGCATTCCTAACATTCCAAGAGAGTAATCTTCATCTTCAGGAACAGCACCTTTACCCATTAAAGTAGTTACAACAGGTGCTTTAATAGTTTTTGCAAATTTTTGCAATTCACCACTAGCACCGGATATAATTACTCCTCCACCAGCTAATATTATAGGGTTTTTAGCTTTAGAAATTAATTTACAAGCAGTTTTAACTTGTTTAATATTTCCTTTAATTGTAGGATTATAACCTGGTGTTTTAATTAATGAAGTACTGTATTTATTTAATTCATTCTCTTGCATTTCTTTTGGGATATCAATAAGAACTGGACCTGGACGACCAGTTTCAGCTATATTAAAACTTGATTTAATAATTGACGGAATATTATCAATATCTTTAATTTGATAATTATGTTTTGTAATAGGCATTGATATTCCCATAATATCTGCTTCTTGAAATGCATCATTTCCAATTAAATTAGAGGATACTTGACCAGTTAAAGCTATAATTGGAGAAGAATCCATGTAAGCATTAGCAATACCTGTAATAAGGTTAGTTGCACCAGGACCTGAAGTAGCTATACAGACACCCACTTTACCAGAAGCCCTAGCATATCCCTCTGCAGCATGTGCAGCACATTGTTCATGACGTACTAATATGTGGTTTAAATCATCATCGTACAATGAATCATAAAATGGTATAACAGTTCCACCAGGATAACCAAATATAGTATCTACACCTTGTTCTTTTAGAGCTTTTATAATAGCTTCTCCGCCCTTCATTCAATCACCTTTTTTTAAATAATTACTAATTCTTATTTATAAAATTTAATTCATGATAATAAACCTTTATAATTTGTATAAAGAAAAATAAAGTATAAAACTTATTTAATTTTAAATATAAACTTATTTAAAATAAAGATTAAATAATTTTTAAAACTTTAGTATAAATTTTTAAAAAGAATTAGCAATACTAATTTACAATTTCATTTATTCATTTACTAAAATACAATAATATTATATTTAAAGATTTATATAAACTTTAATAATTATAATTTATTTAAATCATATTTTTATAAAAAGGTGAAATTATGAAAGTGTTAGTAGTCGGTGCAGGTGCTAGAGAAAATGCAATATGTGATTCATTAAAAGATGACGTAGATTTATATACTTATATTAGTAAAAAAAATCCAGGAATAAGCAAAATTTCCAAATACACAATAGGAGATGAAGGAGATTTAGATAAAGTTGCAGACTTTGCAAAAGAAAACAATATCGAAATTGCAGTTATTGGCCCAGAATCCCCACTTGGAAAAGGTATTGTAGATAAACTTGAAGAAGTTGGGGTAAAATGTGTAGGTCCATGTCAAAGTGCTGCAAGGATTGAAACTGATAAATCATTTATGAGAAATTTATTTGAAAAATATGACATTCCAGGATCTTTAACCTATAAAGTATTTGATAACACTAAAGACCTTAATGAATTCCTTGATTCCTACGATAAACAGGTTGTAGTAAAACCAGTGGGTTTGACTGGAGGAAAAGGAGTTAAAATTGTAGGTGACCACTTAAAAAACAATGAAGAAGCAAAAGAATATGCTTCAGAAGTAATTGATAATGTAATGGGTGGATTTGCACAAGTTATTATTGAAGAACGTGTAATTGGAGAAGAATATACCATTCAAGCTTTCTGTGATGGAGAACATTTAGCACCTATGCCTGCTGCTCAAGACCATCCACATGCATTTGAAGGAGATCAAGGCGCAATTACTGGAGGTATGGGTTCATACTCTGATAAAGGTGGACTTTTACCATTTTTAAGTCAAGCTGATTATGATGAATCAGTAGAAATAATGAAAAAAGTTATAAAAGCAATTGCAAAAGAAGCTAAACCTTATAAAGGAATATTATATGGCCAATTTATGTTATCAAACGAAGGACCACGTTTAATTGAATTTAATGCAAGATTTGGAGATCCTGAAGCAATGAATGTTCTTCCTTTAATGGATACTAAAATGATTGATGTATGTAAAGCTATTGTTGATGGAACTTTAGATAAAGTTGAATTTAAAGACCTTGCTAGTGTATGTAAATACATAGTACCTGATGGATATCCAGATACCAAATACGCTGGAGAAAGTATTGAAGTTGATGAAGATAAAATAAACAAATTAGGAGCTAAAGTATTTTATGCTTCAGTAGCAGAAGAAAATGGAGAAATCAAGCTTACTGGATCTAGAGCTTTAGGAATTGTTGCTCAAGGAGAAACTATATCTGAAGCCGAAAAAATAGCTGAAGAAGCATGTAAATATGTTAAAGGTAATGTTTATCATAGAAGAGATGTAGGTACAGATACACTTATAGAAAAACGTATCAACCACATGAATGAAATTAGAAGTAATTAGATTTTATTAAAATCTAAATATTTTTCTATGGTAAAATTTAATTTTAAATTTTAAAAATTATTAATTTAAGTCGAAAATAATTAATCGATTAATTAATACAAAATAAAACATTTTAAACTGAATTTTTTTTAAAAATAATAATAAGTTTATTAGAAAAGCTTTTATAACTATAAAAAACATATATTATTCTTTATTATACTTATTAATTTATTGGAGTAATGACATGAATAGTCTTTTATCAGTATGTGATGTTAAAGATGATGTATTAGATATTATCAAATTAGCTAATGATTTTAAAAATGGTAAAATAGAAAAAGAACCATTAAAAGACCAGAAATTAGCAATGATTTTTCAAAAATCATCAACAAGAACAAGAGTCTCTTTTGAAGTAGGAATGTATGAATTAGGTGGAACAGCACTTTTTCTATCAACAAATGACATACAACTTGGAAGAGGAGAACCTATCAAAGATACAGCTAAAGTATTAAGTAGATTTGTTGATGCAATAATGATAAGAGCCAATAAACATGAAGATGTAGTTGAATTTGCTAAAGAAGCAGATATTCCTGTAATAAATGGTTTAACCGATATAGAACACCCATGCCAAGCATTTGCAGATATGTTAACAATATATGAACATAAAGGTGATTTCAACAGAAAATTAACTTTTGTTGGTGATGGAAATAATGTTTCTAATTCCCTTTTACTTATATGTGCATGTTTAGGTATGGATTTTGCAATAGCTTGTCCTAAAGGTTATGAACCTAAAGAAGATATTGTAAATAAAGGAAAGGAAATAGCTAAAAAAACAGGAAGTAAAATCATTATAACATCTGACCTTGAAATTGCATTAAAAGATGCAGATGCTGTATATACTGATGTATGGGTTAGTATGGGTGATGAAAAAGAAGCTGAAAAAAGAAATAATGATTTTATAAAATATCAAGTTAATAGTAATCTTATGAAATTAGCAAAAGACGATGCAATATTTATGCATTGTTTACCTGCAATAAGAGGTAAAGAAGTCACTAGTGATGTAATTGATGGTAAACAATCAGTAGTATATGATGAGGCTGAAAACAGATTACATGCACAAAAAGCTATATTATACTATTATCTTAAAAAATAAAATTAAAACCCTCATTCATTACTCTTTTTTTCTAAATTTAAATTGTATTTAATTAAATAATTCAAACTAAATCAATTAACTGTTTTATTTAATATAAAACATGCCATCAACTAATTTTAAATTAATTATTAAATTTACCAACATTTATATAATATTAAATATTATATTAAAATACTTGCATATGCAAGTATTGCATATACAATAATTTGATATTAATAAAATAACCAATATTTAAAACAACTTATAAGAGGTATAAAATGGTAGATGAAACAGACAATGAAAGAATTAAATTAATTAGAGGAGATCCTAAGCGAGCAATAAGAAAATTAGCATTACCAATGATTTTAAGTATGTTACTTATGAGTTCAAACAATGTTATTGATAGTATATGGGTAGCAGGATTAGGTTCAAAACCTCTTGCAGCGTTAGGTTTTGTAACACCATTGTTTTTAATGGTAGTAGGTCTTGGAGTAGGTATTGGTGCAGGTGCAAATTCACTTATCTCAAGATTCATTGGAGCCAAAAAACACAACGAAGCAAGTAATGCAAGTATTCACTCAATAATTATCGGTATAATAATTACAATACTTTTAACAATAGTATTAACAATATTCTTAAAACCCATACTTATTGCAATGGGTGCAAAAGACGTTCTTAACTTTGCAATGGAATATGGTATAATAATTGTAGTTGGTACCTACTCATTTACACTTCCTGCATTGTTTGGTGGTATATTCAGAGGAGAAGGCGATGTTAAAAGATCAACAATACCCCTTGTAATAACTGCAGTATTGAATATGATTTTAGATCCAATATTTATTTATATATTAAATTTAGGTGTTGCAGGAGCAGCTATAGCAACAGTATTATCTGGTACAATAGGCCTTTTACAATTCTTATATTGGGTTGAAATTAAGAAAGACACCTACTGCTCAATGGAAATGAAATATTATAAAAGAAATAAAAATATATATAAAGAAATCCTTATTGTTGGAATACCTGCAAGTATAGAAGAATTAATAATGTCTATAACTGCAATTCTTATTAATGCAATTCTTGCAATGGCTGCAGGAACAACTGCAGTAGCAGTATATACAGCAGGCTGGAGATTAGTACAAATAGGAATAATGCCTGCAATTGGTATTGGAACAGCAGCCATCACTGTAGCTGGTGTTGCATATGGTGAAAGAAACTATGAAAAATTAAATACAACAATAAATTACAGTGTGAAAATTGGACTTGTAGCAGGCATAGTAGTGGCAACAATATTCTACATATTCTCATACCAATTAGCATATCTTTTCTCATATTCATCATCAAGTGCAAATTTAGCACCATTGATTTCACAATTCTTACAGATTATGGTATTATACATTCTACCAGTACCATTAGGAGTAGTTGCATCAAATGTGTTCCAAGCATTAGGCAAAGGAACCCACTCCCTAATATTAACAACCAATAGAAGTTTAATACTTGATGTTATTTTCTGTGCAATTGCAGCATTTGTATTAGGTGCTGGAGCAATGGGAGTTTACTGGGGTATTGTAATAGGAGATATTGTAGGATCTATAATTGCATTTATTGCAGTGAAATTATATGTTAAAAAATTATATAAACTTGGAAAATTCAGACAAACACCAGAAAAAGCGAATTAAGATAATCCAAAATTATATTAAAAACTTAAAATCCAATATTTATAAAATTTTTAATTTTAAATTAAATATTAGTATTTTGAACATAATCCCATTTGGATTTTTAATTAAACAATACTAATATCATAATCCATCTTCAATAAAAAAATAAAAAATAACTTATAACTTATAAGAAAATCAATTATAAGTAATAAGTTATATGTTATAAGTTATAAGAGGGAAAAAATGGCAAATATAGATAAGAAACTAGAAATTGGAGTACCTGGCATTTTCGATGCTATACATAGAAACCACTCCATATATTTAAAACATGCTTTAAAAGATGAGGACATTAATTTTGGACAATTTCCATATTTAATGTACCTTTACCATGAAGAAGACAAAGATAATACACAAATAAAAATAGCGAAAGTACATGGAGTTACAGAAGGAACTGTTGCAAGAGCATTGTTAAAAATGGAAGAAAATGAAATTATTGAAAGAGAAGAAAACAAAGCAAATAGAAGGGAAAAAATAATTAAATTAACTAAAAAAGGAAAAGAATTAGCTGAAAAATTTAGGGATATTGATTATGAATGGGAAGAAGAAGTATTGAAATTCTTAAATGAATATGAAAGAGACGATTTCAGAAAAAAATTAAAAGATATAGAATATTACTCTAGAAAATACAATGAAGAAATAAAAAGATAAACTTGTTAAAATCATTTAATTTTAATATAAAACTATTTTCAGTCAAAAAATAAAAAATTAAAAGAAAATTTCAACAGAACTAAAAATTTAAAATATCTAATATTAAAATTTAAATAGTAAAAACTATCTAAATTTTTAAGATTTACCAATTAATTTACTTGAATAAGGAATTTTACCTAAAATCAATATTAGTAACCAAGATACAATACAAGTCAATATTAATTTTAATGTTAAAACTATAGAAGGTTTAATAGCTAAAAGTGGATCTAAGAAATATCCTAATGAAAGAAGTATTATCATATGGGATAAATAAATTCCATAACTACAAGAACTAATAGATAAAATAATTTCTTTTAGTTTAAACCTTTTAATTAAATTATTACTTGATAACATGTGACTTTCATCCATATATCTAAAGAATAACATGACACTAGATACTAATAGTATATTTAAAACACTGAATTGACTTATTGCATTAAACTTATTAAATTGATTAGTTAATTTTACATTTGTTAATAATACACAAGTATATAATAAAATGATTAAAATTCCAGTTATGAAAACCATTGCCTTAGAATTAATTTTAAACTTTTTAAAGAGTTTTAGACTCAAGAAATCCGTATTTACTAAATAGTAACCAAATATGGCAAATATTGAAAAGAACAAATATCTTACCAGATTTGATTGATTTTCAAAATTAAATAAATTAACTTCTTTTAATAATATTATCAGTATACTTAAGATTAAAAAACATTTAAAAGTATTTTTATTATATGAATTTAATTTATTTAAAATAAAAATTATGAGATATACAGTCAAAATCATAGGTACAAACCAGAAATATTTCCAATCTCCTGGTTTTGATGCAAATATTTTATATAATAAAAGATTTAATGACATGTGATGAAAATGATAATTTATACTAATACAAAAGAATACGAATAATATAAAAATTATTATCCAAAATATATAAGGTATAAGAACTCTTTTCAAACGTTTAGTTACAAATTTTTTAAACGAATCTTTTTTATTAATTAATAATGCACCACTAATCATTACAAACAATGGAACACCAACGTCTCTTAAAGAATTTAAAAAAAGTGAATAATACCATAATTTTGTATTAAACAAATTAGGCTTTACTACAAACATAGCAGAAATATGACATGCAATAATACAAAAAATAGCGAAAACTCTTAATCCATCTATATAAAATATTCTGTTATTTTTAGTTAAATCTATAAAAAATACCCCCCTCAAATTATTACTTCTTTCTAAATTATATTTAAAAATAATATTTAATAAATTTAAAAAAAAATTATATGAATATTTTAAGAATAATACCCTTAAAATGAAATTCGATTTAATTAAATTAGATTATTCCAAATAATTTCAAGAATTAAAATACATTGAATACAAATTTTATAAAATTTTCAAAATATGAAAAAATTAAGAATGTATTTCTACATTCTTTCTGGTGCAGCAACACCCAAAATATCTAAAGCATTTTTAAGAGTAATTTTAGCTTTTTTAACTAAAATTAATCTAGAATCCTGGAATTCAGAACCAACTACTTGATTAGATTTGTAAAATTTATTAAAATCACTTGCCAATTCTTGACAATATGCTGCAATTGGATGAATTCTTCTAATTTCTGCAGATTCTGCAATTAATTTTGGATATTTAGCTAAAGTCCTAACAAGATTACATTCTAATTCATTAGGTTCCCAATTATCCTCAAATTCTAAACTATCTAAATCAATACCTTGACTTTTTGCTTTTGAAAGTAATTTAGAAGCGCGAGCATGAGCATATTGGATAGATGCACAACCCCTTTCAAAGTTTAATGCCTCTTCCCACCTGAATTTTATATGTTTCTCTGGAGATAATTTGGCAATAAAGAATCTAACTGCTCCAATACCAATTTCCTCTGCAATTTCATCAATTTCCTCTTCAGATAAATCTTTACGTCTAGATTTAATTTCTTCTTTTGCTCTTTCTACTGACTCATCAATAAGCTCATCAACTGAAATGAAATTACCAGTACGTGAAGACATACTTCCTTGAGGTAATGTAATAAATTCATAGAATAAAACCTCTACTTCATCGCTATTTGGTTTTATTTTTTCAAGAATCTCAAGAGCAGCTTTCACTTGACGGAATGCGAGTTTATGATCTGCACCAAGAATATCTAAAACAATATCTCCTTGGTCACATTTATACATATGGTATGCAATATCTCTTGTAGAGTAAAGTGAAGTACCATCAGCCCTCCTTAAAACAAGACTATTTTTAATACCAAACTCACCAAGTTGAAGACGTAAAACATCTTCCATACGTGCATATCCTATTTCAACCATTTCATCAACATATTTATCTACATCACCATTACGTACAAATTTTCCTTCCCAAACAAATTTATCATGTTTAATATGCATACGTTTTAATGTAGCTTTTATTCCATCAAGACAATGATTAATAGTATCTTTAAATAACTTATTTAACTCTTCATTATCTCCTTTTTCATACTCTTTAATTAAAGCATCTACTCCGGATTCAAGGGAAGGATCTTCTTTAAATTTTTGATTTACTTTAAGATAAATTTGGCCAATATTATGATCTACTTTATCTTCACCTTGATTTTCTATTTTTAAACCTAATTCTTTAATACCATAAACAACCATAGCAAGTTGCCTACCCATATCATTGACATAATACTGTGTTTCAACTTCTCTACCAGAAGCTTTTAAAAGCCTTGTTAAGGAATCTCCAATAATTGAATTTCTAATATGTCCAATATGTAACGGACCATTTGGATTAGCACTAGTATGTTCAAGAACTATTTTTTCATCAATTTTATCTAATTGACCATAATTATTATTAATTGAATTAAGTAATCCAACTGCAAATTCATTATAATCAATGAAGAAATTTACATATGGTCCTTTAGATTCAACTTTAGTATAAATTTCAGGACATTCAATTACCTCTGCAATATCTTGAGCAATCATTGCAGGTGATTTTTTTAATACAGGTGCTAATTGAAATGCGACAGTAGATGCAATATCTCCTAATTCATGATTTGGAGGAAATTCTAAAGTAATTTTATCTTTAGGAATTTCAGCATCTAATTTACAAGTAGCATCATATAAAGCATCTATAGCAAGTTTTTCTATTTCATTATACATTGATTCACCTATGATAAAAATTAATTTAATAGAGCTAAAAACTCAAATTTTTTTAAATTTAATAAAAAGAAGATTTATTTTAAAGTCCTTTAAACCAAATAGAGATATATCCTATTTTAGGAATAATTAATGGTTGACCATTAACAGTAAGAACTCTTTCTTTAATTTGACTACTAGTAGCCAGATAAGGATCAGGAAGTTTATTGTTATCTCCTTTAATCTCATAATATGTTGTTCCATTAATATTTGTAATATTAATTACCCTATGTACAACTGGACTATTATACCAAGTTGCATCATAAACAACAATATCTCCTACTTTTACATCATTTGGATTAAATTCATTTATACCGAAACAATTAGTCTTTTCAACAACAACTATATCTCCCCTATAAAAAACAGGTTCCATACTTCCAGATACTACAACATTCAAATGTTGTCCTGCAATCAAGACTACAGCAATTATCACAATATAAAGAATTATTTCTTTCGTATCAGACAAAGAAACACCTTTTATGAATTTAATAAATAAAAAAATTTAAATAAACTAGTAAATTGTAAAATACCTATATAAACTTAGTATATAAATCTATAAAGCACATTTAACTAGATTTATAATTTAGTAATAAAATTTAAATAAATAATATAAAACAATTTTATTAAACTAAACTCTATATTTTATTTTATAAATATTTAAAAATTAGTATTTAAAATTATAAAAAATTTAGCTTATAATAAAAGGATATTTTATTTAAAAATTAACTTAATTATATTAAATAAATATGAAAAACCATTTTTTAAAGAAAAATTTAATAATAAAAACAATAATTAATAGATAAAAAAAGAAAAAATTAAGATAAAATACTTTATCTTAAAATAGCGCCTTTATCAGCAGAGGAAACTGAACGTCTATAAATATTTAACCAACCTTTAACTTCTTTATCTGGAAGGTCAACAGTACCTTTTCTTGCTTCTAACTCTTCATCACTTAATTCAACATTAAGTTTTTTGTTTAAAATATCAATCTCAATAATATCCCCTTCTTTAACAAGACCAATAGGTCCTCCACTTTTAGCTTCAGGAGATATATGTCCTATACATGGACCTCTGGTTCCTCCAGAGAATCTTCCATCAGTGATAAGACCAACATTTTTAATACCCATACCAGTAATAGCAGATGTTGGGTTTAACATTTCCCTCATACCTGGTCCACCTTTTGGACCTTCACACCTAATTACAATGATATCCCCTTCATTGATTTCACCACCGAATATTGCATCAACAGCATCTTCTTCACTATTATATACTCTAGCAGGGCCTTTAAGATGTAATAAATCATCAGGGACAGCTCCTCTTTTAACAATAGATCCATTTGGTGCAAGATTACCTTTCAATACTGCTAATCCACCTTCTTTATGTATAGGATTGTCCATTGAATGAATAACATCTGAATCTTTAATTTCAGCTCCATCAATAATTTCACCTAATTTTTTACCGCTGCAAGTAAGACAGTCTTTGTTTAATTTAGATTGAATAGCTTTTAATACTGCAGGTATACCACCAGCATTATGAAGATCAAACATAGTATGTTGTCCAGCAGGTGAAAGAAGTGCGATATGTGGAATTTCATTACTAATTTTATCAAATAAATCAAGATTTACAGACACACCTTTATCTTCAAGTTCTGCTGCAATAGCAGGAATATGAAGAGCAGTATTACTAGATCCACCAAGAGCCATATCCATAGCAATAGCATTTTCAAATGCTTCTTGGGTCATAATATCAGAAGGTTTAATATCTTCTTTAATTAATGATACAATACGTTTACCTGATTCAAATGCAATTTCTTTTTTATCATCAGAAAGAGCAAGAGCAGTTGCACAAGTTGGAAGACTCATACCTAAAGTTTCAGTAACACAAGCCATAGTATTTGCAGTGAATAATCCAGAACAACTACCTGCACCAGGACATGCAACCTTCTCAAGTTCATTTAAATCTTTTTCAGTTATTTTACCTGCAGCTAATTCACCACAAGCTTCATAAACGGTGATTAAATCAGCATTTTTACCTTTATAATGACCAGGTTTCATTGGTCCACCAGTAACAACAATAGATGGAATATCTAATCTACCAGCTGCCATTAACATACCCGGTACAACTTTATCACAAGATGGAAGAAGTACTAAACCATCGAAACTATGACCTTTTGCCATACTTTCAACAGTACTTACAACAATTTCTCTTGAAGGAAGAGAATATTTCATACCTTCATGGTTCATTGCAATACCATCACAAATAGCCATAGTATTAAATTCAAATGGAATTCCTCCAGCTTCAATAATACCTTTTTTAATGTATTCAACTAATTCTCTAAGGTGTATATGACCAGGAACAACCTCAGTAAAACTGTTTGCTATACCAATAAATGGTTTTTTAAAATCATCATCATTAAGACCACAAGCTCTTAAAAGAGATCTATGTGGTGCTCTTTGTGGGCCTTTTTTTACATTATCACTATTCATATAATCACTTGAATTAATAGTTAAGAATAAATTTTTAAAAACCTCATATCATTTTTAAAACGATAAAAAGTAGACATCTAATTATTTATAATTTCTTTTATAAAAAAATTTTTAAAAAATAAGAAAAATTAGATAAAAATAGTTTATAAAAAAATATAATATAAATAATATTATATACAAAATTTAAAATGTTATAATAAAAAATTTATACTAATTTTTTAAATTATTAATTTTTACAATAGGTGATTAAATGCGAATATTACTTATTCATTCAGATTATTTAGAATATGAGACAAAAAACAAAACTCCTGTAGCAGAAAAAATTGATGATGCTCATAAAAAAGGAGATTTTAATGAGTCATTAGTTGTTTTCACATCTGTTGAGAAAGAAGATGAGAAAAATCCTGATGCAATTGTTAAAAATATGGTTAAAGAAGTTAAAAAAGTATATGACGATGTTAAAGCAGAAAATATTGTATTATATCCTTATGCCCACCTATCCTCTTCATTAGGTTCTCCAAAATTTGCAATAGAAATATTAGAAAATGCTGAAAAAAGCCTTAAAGAAGATGGATACACTGTATATAGGGTTCCATTTGGTTGGTATAAAGGATTCAAATTATCCTGTAAAGGACATCCATTAAGTGAACTTTCAAGGACCATCACCTCTGATATGTCTGATGATGAAAAAGAAAAAAAAGAAGGCCCCAAATCAGAATGGTTCATACTTTCTGATGGTAAAACTTATGACCCAGAAAACTATGAATATGATAGCACAAGCCAATTAGAAACATTAGTTAAAAACGAATTAGGTACTGCTAAATCTGAAGAATGTGAACCTCCTCATGTTAAATTAATGAGAGAAAAAGAATTATGTGATTATGAAGCAGCTTCAGATGTTGGAAACCTTAAATGGTATCCTAAAGGTCGTTTAGTACGTGATTTGTTATCCGACTATGTATATAATCTAGTAGTAGATCAAGGCGCAATGCCTATTGAAACCCCAATCTTCTACAATCTTGAAAATGATGCAATTAGAGAACATGCAGCTAAATTTGGAGAAAGACAATATAGAACTGCTACTAAAAACCCATTGATGCTTAGATTTGCATGTTGTTTCGGTGCATTTAGAGTACTTGGAGATACATACTTAACTTGGAAAAACCTTCCTGCAAAAGTATATGAATTATCTACCTACAGTTTTAGATATGAACAAAAAGGAGAGGTTGTAGGACTTAAAAGATTAAGAGCATTTACAATGCCAGATTTCCATACATTCTGTAAGGATATGAATAATACTTTAGAAGAGTTTGATAAACAAGTAGATATGTGTGTGCAAACTGGTGTTGATTTAGATGTTAACTATGAAATTATCTTTAGAGCAACCAAAGCATTTTATGATGAACATAAAGAATGGATGTACAATACTGCAAGAAGAATAGGCAAACCAATGCTCCTAGAAATTTTACCTGAAAGAAAACATTACTGGAGTTGTAAAATAGACTTTGCAGCAATTGATTATCTTGGAAGACCTATTGAAAACCCTACTGTGCAAATAGATGTTGAAAGTGGTAAACGTTTCGATATTAACTATCTTGGTGAAGATAACGAAGAACATCACCCAACAATTTTACATTGTTCACCTACTGGAAGTATTGAAAGGGTTATTTGTAGTTTACTTGAAAAAACTGCAACAGAAATCAATGAAAAATCACCAATGTTACCTGTATGGTTAAGTCCAATTGAAGTAAGAATTTTACCAATTGCAGATAAACACTTTGAATATGCTAATGAGTTAGCAGATAAATTAAGTGAAAATAATATTCGTGTAGATATAGACAATACTGAAGATAGAGTAGGTAAAAAAATTAGAAACGCTGCAAAAGAATGGGTACCATATGTATTCGTTATTGGAGATAAAGAATTAGAAAATAATAAATTCCAAGTAACTGTAAGAGAAACTGGTGAAAAAGTGGATATGACTATTGATGAATTAATAGATGAAATCCATGAAGAAACTAAAGGAATGCCTTACAGAAGATTGCCTATACCAAGAAATACTGCAAATAGAATCCACTTCTAAATAAATATTAAGTATATAAGTTAAAATTTTAACTCATATAACTTAAGTTATAGACATGGATTTCAAGTGTAAAATAGAAATTATTTAAAATAATGAAAAATATAAAAATAAACTTAATAAAAAATATTTATGTATTTAATAACATAATATATAATATCAAATTCATGATTACTTTCTAAGTAATGATATGATTGGAGGATATGAAATGTATAATATAGGAGAAGCTCTCATTGGAAATGGAGACGAATTAGCTCATGTTGATTTAATAATTGGTGATAAAGAAGGACCAGCAGGTACTGCTTTTGCTACAAGTTTAACTAACTTATCAGTAGGACACACACCACTTCTTACTGTTATTAGACCAAACTTAATGACAAAACCTGCAACTGCAATTATTCCTAAAGTTACAGTTGGAAACTTAGAAGATGCAAGTAAAGTATTTGGGCCTGCACAAACTGCTGTAGGTAGAGCTGTTGCTGATGCAGTAGAAGAAGGAATAATACCTAAAGATATTGTAGATGACATCGTAATATTAGTTTCTGTATTTATTGGACCTGGTGCTGAAGATTACAGAAAAATATACCAATACAACTATGGTGCTACTAAATTAGCAATTAGAAGGGCAATGAATGGATACCCAGATATGAAAAAAGTTTTAGCAGAAAAAGATCGTGGAACTCACCCAATCATGGGCTTCAAAGTACAAAGATTATGGAATCCACCATACTTACAAGTTGCTCTTGATTTAGACAACTTAGATGCTGTAGAAAGAATCATGAATGCACTTCCACAAAGGGAAAGAATCCTCATTGAAGCAGGAACTCCGCTTGTTAAAAAATTCGGTGTAGGAGTAGTAAGCAAAATCAGAGAATTACGTCCTGACGCATTTATTATTGCAGATTTAAAAACTTTAGATGTGGGAAGAGTAGAAGTTAAAATGGCAGCAGATGAAACTGCTGATGCAGTAGCAATTTCCGGTCTTGGAACTATCGAATCTATTGAAAAAGCTATCCATGAAACACAAAAACAAGGTATTTACTCAATCCTAGATATGATGAATGTGGATGACTTTACTGGAAAACTTAAACAAATCAAACCTGAATTAAAACCGGATATTGTTTTACTACACAGAAATGTGGATTTAGAAACTAGTAAAGCTGAAAAAGGTGAAGACACTAGTGATATGACCGAATGGGGTAATATTAAAGAAATTAAGAAAATCTTAGGTAATGGTTTAATTGCTGTTGCTGGAGGAATCACTCCAGAAAAAGTTGAAGAAGCAACTTCCAAAGGAGCAGACATTATTATTGCAGGAAGATACATTATTGGTTCTAGAGATCCTAGAAGAGCTGCTGATGATTTCTTAGCTCATTTCCCAGTAGATCCAGATAATATGAGACTTGCTCTCGATGAAGATGAAACTATTTAGATAGTATAAACTATTACTTTTTTTCTTTTTTTAAATTTTTAATAGATAAATATTTTTTTAATAATCAATAAAAGGCGATAATATGGGATTTTGTAATTCATGTGGTAAACCAATGACAAGAACAGATGAACTTGGAACAAATAAAGATGGTAGCCCAAATGAATATTATTGTATAGACTGCTATCAGAATGGTGAATTTACAGAACCCGATTTAACAGTAGAGGATATGATTGTTAAAAAAGCTCAAGAAATGCTAGATAAAAATCCTGATTTAAGAGAAGGAGATGCAACTGGATTACTTATAAATTTTATACCAAATCTTAAAAGATGGAATAAAGACTATGAATCCGAACTAGAACATTTCACTAAAAAAGAAAAAAAGGGATATAGAAATAAATAATAAAACAAGTATTAAAAAATATCTAATACTTCATTAAATCCAAACTTAAAAAAATAATTAAATAAAATTAAAAATCTAAAAATAGTATCTAATTTTAACAAAAAATAATAATTTACTGAAATTTTTTGAATTTAAGAAATAATATATTCCATTAATAAATAAATGGATTTTATAATCTAGATTTTAATAAAATTAATTAATACAATCAAAATAAAAAACTAATTCTTAAAAAAAAGTTATTAATTTCAAGTTTAACTTTATAAAATTTAAGAAAACTCTTTTTTAAACTTAAAAATAATATAAATTTAAATATCCCATTCCTGAATAAATAATTTTTCAACTAGTCTAAGACATATACAACTAATTTTGGTTTAGAATAAAATTTTTAAGTCTTTTAATAGTATACTCATTTGAAATTTTATCATATCTAGTAGAATATAACTCTTCTTGAATATCATCATATTTTTTAGAAAGATTAATATATTCTTCCTGAAGTTTGGAAATTAGTTTATCTTTTTCTTCAGTAGAAACTTTATTTTCATTTAAATTTTCGATCGTCTCAAGTTTTATTTTAAGCTCTAAATTCTCTTCTTTTAAAGATTTAAGATTTTCAATAGATTCATAAAGTTCCTGATTTTCATTTTTTAAATCATTGAAAGTTTCAAGTTTAGATAAGAGTATTTTATTCTCATTTTCTAAATTAACAAGTCTATTAAGTCTATCATTAAGCGCAATATTCTCATCTTTTAATTTATTGAAATCTTCAAGTTTTGAATTGAGTTCTTGATTTTTATTATTTAAATCATCTAATCTAGATAAAAGATTTTGATTCTCTTTATCCAAGCCTTCAAAATTATTAATCTTAGATAAAAGTTCCCTATTCTCCTTATCCAAATTCTCAAACTTACTAAGCTTAGATAAAAGTTCCCTATTCTCCTTATCCAAATCTTCAAACTTACTAAGTTTAAAACTAAGTTCCTTATTCTCCTTATCTAAATTACTAAAATCTTCAAGTTTTAAATTAAGATTCCTATTTTCTTCTTCTAATTGAGAATATTCATCTTTTAATGAAGTCATTTTATTATCATAATCTAAGATATCCTCAGAATATGGAAGGATTAACACGTCTTCTTTATCTTCAAAAACATTATCTTGTTTAGGTATTGTAATCTGAATTTGCTCTGTTTTATAGGTTTTTCTTTTACCATCCTTTAAAGTTCTAGTATATTCCCTAGAATATTTTTTAACAATACCTTTAACATGTCTCATTATTACACCAAAAATAAGAGTTATTAAAAATTTTTATATTATTTAGATATTTAAAATTCTTTTTATATACATATTACTATTAATTAGATACCATAAAGATTACTGATGAAAACCTATTTCATTTAAAAATTTAATTTTTACTTAGTATTAAAACTATTTATTCTAAAAATCAACTTAACATCGTGCTTAAATTAGAGATAGATTTTCATCTTAAAATTAATTATTTTAAGAATATCAAACTTTTTAAATCCATTATTTTAAAAAAAAAATAAAATATATTCTAAACTTTAAAAATTCCAATAAAAGAAAATATTAATAAAAAATTTAAATTCAAAATATAAAAAGATAAAAATTTATTAATTAAAACATAATTAAAAAATATGAAAAGAGAAGATAAATTAATATTGGGAATATGTGGAAGCCCCAGATCTGCTACAACAGAATATGTTTTAAAAAAAGCCCTTAAAAGATTAGATGAAAACAATTTCAAAACTAAATTTTTAGGAGTTAAAGGAAAACAAATTGGATACTGCTTCCATTGTGATTACTGTATTGAAAATAAAGAGTGCATTAATAAAGACGATATGGATGAATTTTATAAATCAATACAAGAAGCTGATGGAATAATAATGGCGTCCCCAATACATAGTGGTGGTATCAGTGCTCAACTAAAATCTGTGATGGATAGAACAAGAGCACTTGAAGCAATTGACTACAACCTATTAAGAGGTAAAATAGGTATGAGCATTGCAATAGGAGGAGATAGATGTGGTGGACAAGAGCTTGCAATACAAGAGATAAACACTTATTATATATTACATGGAATAATTCCAATAAGTGGTGGTCCATTTGGATCCAATTTAGGTGCCTGTTTCTGGTCACAAGATAAATTAGAAGAAATTAAAAGAGACAGATATGGGTTTGAAAGCTTAAATAGAACATTGAATGAATATATAAAAGCATTAGATAAATATGTTCAATAATACAACAGTATTAAACTCGTTTTTTTAAAAAATATTAATTTAATATATTCTTTATTAAATAAAAGATTATAATAATTAAATTAGAATATAAACCAAATATATCTAATTTTTAGTTTTAAACTAAATAAAATGATTTATTTAAGTAATTTAAATAATTAAAAATTATAAGAATCAGTATAAGTAAAATTTTATAAAAAAAACTAAAAAATAAGGAATATAAAATAAAATTAAGGAAAAATAATAAAATTTATATAAAGTTTTAGATATAATTTTAAAAGTATTACTTTTAAATGGTGTTTAAATGGCGGAATCAAAGGTAGCTAAGGGTAGTTTTTTCATATTAATAGGAAATATGATATTTCGTATTGGTGGATATCTCTATCGTTTTTTAATGGCTTCCTTACTAGGACCAGCGATGTATGGTATTTTAGGTCTAACTCTACCATTCCAAGGAGTATTTCAAATATTATCTGCAGGTGGACTCCCACCAGCGATAGCCAAATATGTATCAGAATATAATACTCTAAACAAGGAAGATATGGCTAGACAAACCATAAAAACATCATTGAAAATCATGGTTTTTCTAGGAATACTCATGGGTTTTCTTATGATAACTATTGTGGCACCATGGTTAGCATACTCTGTATTTAAAAATCCTATTGCATTACTTCCATTACAAGCTGTAGGTTTAATAACCCCTTTTAGTGTAATTGTTGGTGCATTTAGAGGTGCATTCCAAGGAATATATAAAATGGAATACATCGTAGCAACAAGAGCTGTTGAACAAATGGGTATGATTATTTTTGCCACAGGATTTGTATTAATTGGATTACAAGCTTTTGGTGCAGTATTAGGTTCAGTTATAGGATTCTTCTTAAGTTCAGTTTCTGGTGTATACATATACAAAAAATATATGGAAAAATATATTGAAATCAAAAACCCAAATTTTAAAATCAGCGCAAAAGATGAATTAAAACTTGCAAAAAAACTTATTAGTTTCTCAATCCCTGTAACTGTTACAGCACTTGCTGAGATGATTATTTACAGTATATCTACATTTATTATGGGTATTTTCCTAACAAGTACTTTAATTGGATATTTTACAGCAGCAGATCCTATTGCTAGATTACCATTAATGGTATCCACATCTATTGCAACTACAATATTACCTGCAGCAGCAGAAGCATATGTAAAAAAAGACAAAAAACAATTAAATCATTATGTGTTTAAATCATATGAATATTCAATATTATTAACACTACCATTATGTGTTTTTATTATGATATTTGCAAAACCAATTATGAGAGTCGTTTATTTCACGAATGCACAATATTCATTAGGAGGAAGTGCACTTGCAGTACTTGTTATTGGTATGACATTTTATGCATTATATAGTGTATCAACAGGTATCATACAAGGTATAGGACATCCAAAAATATCAATGTATATTTTACTTCTTGGTTCTGGATTGAATGTGGTTCTTAACTGGTTCTTTATTCAAAAAATGGGAATTGTTGGAGGAGCTCTTGCAACAACAATATCAACAATAATATTTACAGTTCCTACAGTCTATATAACATTGAGACTTACCAAATCTAAATTAAAATATAACAAACTAAGTAAAATTATTTTAGCAAGTATTATAATGGGTATAATCTTATATATAATTCCAAATAATGTATATGGATTGGTACTTGCAGTAATTTTAAGCCCTATAGTATATGTAATTTCCTTAGTTTACCTTAAAATATTCGAATCTGAAGATATAGTAAAAATGAAAAAATTAAACAAAAAATTCGGTCCTTTAAAAGGAATTTATATGAAAATAGTTAAAAGAATTGAAGAAAAAACAATAAATAAATGAAATAATAGCAATAGTTAAAAAGTATAGATTATTAATATTTATCCATTTTAAAAGAGTATATTAAAATTGGATATTTAATAAAACTATTAAATTAAATATAATAAAAAATTTTAAATTACTTTAAGAATAAAAGTATATGTAGTTACTATAAATGGTAGGTAATTTTATGACAAAAGTAACTGCAGATGTCGAATATAAAATAAGTTTAGATGGTAAATCATATTTACTTAATCAGAAGAAATTTAATCTTTTAAAATATATTAACTCTTCTAATTCAATTAAAGAAGCTGCTGACAAAACTGGAGTATCTTACAGAACTGCATTAAATTATATAGATAAAATTGAATCTAATTTAGATATTGCAGTAGTAAACACTACAAAAGGTGGAAAAGGTGGTGGAGGTAGCACTACTTTAACTGAAGAAGGTAAAATGATTCTTAAGGAATGTAAAAAAATCAATGCTATAATGGAGCTTCATAGAGAGGTTAATGAAATTGAGGCAACCGTTCTTGAAATTGATAAATCAAAAAGAATAATGAAAATACAAATGAGGAATACAATTATTACTATTCCATTAAATGAGGAATACAATGTTGGAGATAGAATAATTGCATTGATTAGTTATGATAATATTTTCATTATGTTAAAACCACAAAAATCCAGTATTCGCAATGTTTTAAAAGGTAAAATCGTTGAATTAAAATTAGAAGACGAAATGATTAGAGTAAAAATTGATGTTGATGGTGTACCAATATGTGCAGATGTAACAGTTTCTGCTTCTAAAGATTTAGAATTAACCATTGGTAAAGAAGTATATATTGGATTTAAAGCTGTTTCAATAGCAACACTAAAAATATGAGGTGTTTAAAATTTTAAAAATAATAGTTGATGAAGAAAAATGTATTGGTTGTGGAGATTGTAAAGAAATCTGTCCAAAAGGCGGAAAAATTTGGAAAATAAGTAATAATGTTGCACATGCATCAAATCTCCAATATTGTCATGTTTGTACCATTTGTGCAATGGCATGTAAACAAGATGCAATTTTAGTTGAAAGAAATGGATAACTCCCATAAATATTATTAGACAATGACCAGTGATATAATGGCTAGAAAATCTAAACTTAAAAGAGAAACATCAGAAACAGATATTGAAATTGAATTAAACATAGATGGTGAAGGAAATTACAACATAGATACTGGTTTATATTTCTTAAACCATATGTTAGAATCATTTTCAAGACATAGTTTCATTGATTTAAATGTTAAATCAAAAGGAGATATAGAAGTAGATGATCATCATACTATTGAGGATGTTGGTATATTACTTGGTGAAACATTTAAAGAAGCTATTGGAGATAAAAAAGGTATTAAAAGGATGGCTGATGCAACAGTCCCTATGGATGACTCAATTGCAACAGTTGCAATAGATATTAGTGGCCGTAGTTATTGCAACATGGATGTTGATTTTACTAATGAAAAAATTGGTGATATAAGCAGCCAAAATATAATTCATTTCTTTGAATCATTTGCCAATTCAGCTAAAATAAATTTTTATGCTAAAGTTTCTGGTTTTAATGATCACCATAAAGCTGAAGCACTTTTTAAAGCATTTGCTAAATCATTAAAAGAAGCATGCAAAATTGAGCATGATAAAATACCTAGTACTAAAGGTGTTTTATAAAATTGAAACCTTTCTATTTTTACTATTTTTAAGATTATTTAAAAATTAAATTTGTAAATTCATGAATTAGAAATGTACTTACCACACCAACTATTCAGAATACCTATTTTTAGACTATCTGTTGAAAACTTATTTTACTTGAAATTTTAATTTCCTAAAACTTATTTATTTTTAAATTAAAGATTGATTCCATTTTAACAAAAAACTTAATTTTAAAAATAAAAATAGATAAAATAAATTTTTATAAATATTAACATTATTGTATTTAAACAATTAAATAAAATAAGTTTAAAGAATCTAAGAAAATTAAATAACTGGATATTATAAAAATTAAAGAATAATTTTACAATCAATATTATATATATTAAAATAATTAAGTATAAAATTAATTAAATAAAATGTATCATTAAAAATAGAAAAAATATAATAATACATATACATCATAATATATAATCTATCAAAAATAATTAGATATCAGTATATATTTCTTTATAAAAATAGTCAAATATCTAAAAAAAGTTTTCATTAAAAAATTTATGATAAAAAAGTAGAAGAAGTAGTTAAAAAACTACTTTAATCTATTGTGGTTTAGAGATTAATTCTACTTTAGATCCAGTTGAACCATCACCCATATGAGGGGTTCTCATTACTGTATCATTGGATTTTTCTATTTCTCTTGCTTCAGTAGCTAAATTAGCAGCAACTCTAGCCATTTCATGTGCAGCAGCTACAACAGGTAAGAAATCTTTGTAGTCTTTCATCATGAAACATCCTTTAGTATCGAGTTTTGCTAAATTACCACAGATTTCATATGCAGCATAAGCTTTTGCTTTTGCATATGGATTTGAAAATCCACCAGCTTCAACAGCTTTATCAGCAGTAATTATGAGTTTTGGTAATTCAATATCTTTACCTGCATCAACATCTGCAATGATTTTATCAAATGTGTCTTGTACTAACCTGTAAGCACCAGTTGCAGCTAATACTTTAATTACATCTGCATTAAATGAAGCCATTTCAGTAGGGTCTAACCATTCTCTTCTAGCCCCAATCATAGGATCAGCCATTACAATAATGTAACCAATACCTTGTTCATCCATTTCATCTTTTTTACCTTTACCTGGAGCATCTCCAATAATAAATGCTGGAATGTCTCCTTCAGATAATAATTCTCTTGCTTTAGCAGGACCTGGTGCTCCTGGGTTAGGACTTATGAAAACACAGAAATCAGGATCAAAGTCTTTTACCTTAGGTACTACTTCTTCTACTTGTTCTGGGTTCATTTTTGCACCAGAACTGAATACCCTAACATCAATATTAGGTCTGTCTGCTCTTTCATCAAGTAATAATTCTAATACTGGTGATGTACCAATATTTCCGCTTTTAACTATTCCAATTTTTACAACCATAATATCACACATAATAGTATATTAAATTACTTATTAAGTATTTTTGTTTATAAATAAACCAAAAACTTTAAATAATATGACATATATTTCATTATAAACTAAATAAAGGAAGGAATAGAGGTAGATATTATAAAAAATAAAGAATTATAATAAATTTTTAAAAGAATAACAATTTTAATTTTAATATAATTAAAATTAAAAGGATATTAAAAAATAAATCTTAAAAAAAATCATATAAGACTTAATATAAAAAATCGTTATATAAAATATAAATCAATAATTATAACTTATAATTT
>JBJFGN010000091.1:0-41047 GCA_051892775.1 Methanobrevibacter sp.
GTCTTCCGCCGAAACAGAAAGGGGCAGGTTCACAAAAAAGCTTGTAATAAGTGTTAATATCAGCAATACGGAAACTATACGTCTTAATACATCGGTTTTTCCCATAATTTTCGGGATAATTCCCGCCCCTCCTTTCTGTTTTTTTAGTTTGATTTTAAGGAATTGCTATTGTACCGTCTGATTTTGTTATACCGCAGGTGTAATCCTGTGCAATATCCTTCTTAAAAAACACTATTTTAATTAAATTAGAATACAATATATAAATTTATTTTTTCGTAAAAATAATTTGAATACCTAAAAATTATTAAACTTAACAATTTGATAATTTAAGAAATTATAGTTTATAATTAAAATATCTTATTTTAAAATGGAATTAAATTATATTTTAAATAGAAATTATAAACTTGTATTCGGTTATTAAAAAAAAACATCAAAAAAGATTAGAAAAAATTTCTGATTAAATAGATAAGAAATTATACAGTGATAAAAATGGAAATTACTTTTTTAGGAACTGCATCTGCAATACCCTCAAAAAACAGAAATCATGCATCTATTGCTTTAAAAGCTTTTGGTGAAGTTTTTTTATTTGATTGTGGAGAGGGTACACAAAGACAACTCAATTTTACAAACATATCACCTATGAAAATTACAAAAATATTTATAAGTCATCTCCATGGGGATCATATACTTGGATTACCTGGACTTATACAGTCAATGGCATTTAGAGGAAGAGAAGAACCATTAACAATTTATGGTCCTAAAGGAATCTTAAAAATCAAAAACTGCTTCTTTAACAATGGATTTAACCTAGTTAACTTTGAAGTAAATGTAGTAGAAATAAAAGAAAATGGGACAATTATTGAAAATGACAAATATATCATAAAAACAGAAAAAACAAAACATAACTTATTAAATTACTCATATTCTGTTGAAGAAAAGAAAAAACCAAGATTTTTAAGAGAAAAAGCCATAAGCCTTGGAGTAGAAGTAGGTCCTGATTTTGGAAAACTCCACAATGGAGAAGAAGTTGAAGTAAATGGTAAAATAATAAAACCAGAAATGGTTCTTGGAGAACCACGTAAAGGTATAAAAATTACCTATTCAGGAGATAGCAGACCTTGTGATGCCATGATTAATCTTGCAAAAGATAGTTCTCTTTTAATACATGAAGCAACTTTTTTAGAAGAAGATAAAGATAAAGCACTTGAAAACGGCCATTCAACAACCAAAGAAGCTGCAGAAATAGCAAAAAATGCTAATGTCAACAAATTAATAATTACCCATTTTAGTAACCGCTATACAAATATTAAACAATTTAAAAAAGAAACAAAAGAAATATTTGAAAATACAACAGTTGCTAAAGACTTTACGCAAGTCATGATAAAAAACAATGAAGAAATTAAAATTATTAATTAAATTTTTATTATATCTTATTTAGAAATTTAATATCCTTTTTTGAAAACATTTAAATTCAACCTATAAATTATCATAATCTAAAAATTTAACAGATTTTAGAAAATCAAAATTTAAATAAAATAGATTTTCAATAAAACTATCAATACATAGTTAAATTCTAAGAAAAAAATCTAGAATTTAGATTTCAAGATATCTAAATTTTATTAAAAATTGTTAGATGAAATTAATTAAAATTAAATATAAAAAACAATGCGAAAAATAACTATTTATAAATATTTTAAGTAAAATATTAAAAATAGTAGTTAAAAATATTTTTAAAGATAAAAGTTTAATTTAAATATACATTTTAATATTATAAAAATTAATTATAAAAAATTTAGAATAAATTACTATAAAATGCTTAAATAATTAATAAAAAAGGATTGGAATTAATGATTGATTTTATTAAAGTATTGACACATCCTGTGAATAACTATGAAAAAGTATTTTTTATAATTATTATAATTGTTCTTGCAACAATACTTCTTAGACTAATAACTTTTTCAATGAAACATATTAAGAAAAATACAGATATAGATATGACAGGACCATACCTTATCCGTGATTTACTACAATATACAATATATATTGTTGCAGCTTTACTTATTTTAGAAATATTTGGAATAAATATCCAAGGCATTCTTGTAAGTATAGGAATTGTAGGTATTATAATAGGTTTTGCTGCTAAAGATGCAATATCAAATATTATGAGTGGAATGTTTCTATTAATAGATAAAACTGTAAAAGTAGGGGAGACTATTACAGTAGACGATTTCAAAGGTGAAGTTATACAAGTCGGATTTAGAACAACCACTATAAAAACTGCAGATAACGTAATTATAACAATACCAAACTCCCAATTAGGTAATACACCCTATGCAAATAATACTAATGAACTAACAACCCTCCTAACATTGCCAATTCTTCTTAGTCCAAATATAGATATTGAAGAATTTGAAAAAAAAGCAGTAAATGCATGTAAAAATTTTGATTTTACAGTTAAAGATTCAGTAATGAAAGTTAATGTAAAAGAAATAAATGAAATGGGTACTAATATAGTTCTAGTTATTGGAGTAAATGACTATAATAATATTGAAAGATATAGATTAATAATTGCAAATAAAATTAGGGAAATTATTAATAATATGAATAAATCACAGAATACAAATACAAATAAAGTTATACTTAAATAAAAAGAGTAAATAAGATTAATAAAATATCAATTATGATTATTATTACTGAAACTTAAAAATTAAATAATATAATTAAAATAATATAATTACATCTAATGGTTAGGTGATTAAAAATGTTAAGTGAATTACAAAAAGAAATAATAAATTTGAAAGAAGAAAAAAATGCAATTATACTTGCACATAATTACCAAAGGAAAGAAATCCAAGAAATTGCAGATTATTTAGGGGATTCATTAGGATTATGTATGAAAGCAACCCAAATCAAAGATAAGGACATAGTTGTTTTTTGTGGTGTGGATTTTATGGCAGAAACAGCATACATACTAAATCCTGATAAAAAAATATTAATTCCTGATGCAAGAGCAGATTGTCCAATGGCAAATATGCTATCTGCAGAACAAATTAGAAAAGCTAAAGAACAATACCCCGAAGCTGCAGTTGCTTTATATGTAAACAGTACAGCGGAAGCAAAAGCAGAAAGTGATATATTAGTTACAAGTGGTAATGCAACAAAAGTTGTTAATGCATTAAATGAAGACGTTGTTTTATTTGGACCAGATACAAATCTTGCAAATTACACACAAAAATTCACAGATAAAGAAATAATCCCAATACCTGGAGATGGACATTGTTATGTGCACAAAATGTTTAATCCAGGAGATGTGGTTTTTAAAAAAGAAGAACATCCTAATGCAGAAGTTCTTGTTCATCCAGAATCTAATATTGATGTACAAGAAGCTGCAGATTTAGTATTAAGTACTGGTGACATGTTAAAACACATTAAAGAATCAGATAAAGATGAATTTATTTTAGGAACAGAAAGAGATATAATATCTAGAATAGAACTTGAAATTCCAGATAAAAAATGTTATCCATTACTTGATGATGCTATCTGTAAAACCATGAAATTACATACTCTTGAAAAAGTAAGAGATTGTCTTCTTAATGAAGAGCCTCAAATTAAAGTTCCTGAGGAATTAGTTAAAAAATCTAAACAATCTGTTGAAAGAATGTTAAAGGCATCTAAATAGATTTTAACTCTTTCATTTAACATTTTTTTTAAATCCACTGATAAAATCATTTTTATGTTGAAATATAATTAAAATAACTTAAATTATATCAAAATATAAACTACTATTTTTTATGACATAAAATTAAATTTATAAAAAATTAAATTTTACAATCTACTTAAAAATAATAAATAAGAATTAATAATTTAATAGAGCATATCTTCTAAAACACCAGAAAGATAACAATTCATTTCTATTTCTTCACGAGCCTTAAAATCATCAAATTTAAAATGTGCAAGATCAGAAGCAAAAGGATAGTATTTATCAGTAAAACTCATAGTAATTATAAGGTTACCATTACTAATTTCATGTTTATCTTCAATATGCTCATCTAAGTACTTTAAAGAGATATCATCAAGATTACTAACAGTATAAACAATGAAATTATCCTCTTTATTTTTTGAACCATAATCAGTAATTTCAACATTCATCATATTATACACCTTAAATAAATTCATTTAAAAATCTTTTTAAATCAGATTCTATCTTTATAAGCTCACGTGAACCAATATGGCCATTAATTGAATCAAATATAAAAAGTTCTGAATTTTTAATCATATGAGACATAGGAATAGCATCTAATTTAGGTGGAAAATATTGATCTTGATTAATAGCAACAATCAATACTTTTGCAACTATATTTTTAAGTTTACCTTCAATATCATAGTCTAAAGAAGCATCATTTCTATAAACCAAATCATTAATATCATCAAGAGTGTCTTCATTAAGCATTTCATTAATGCTTAAATCAATTTCATAATTAGATTTATTACGATAATATTCTCTTGAAAAACCATAATTAAACATTATTTCATTTGCAATCCTAAATGTCCTATCTAATTCTTCAGATTTAACATAATCTCCATCATTATAATCTGGACAAGACTTAACAATATCATCCATAATACGAGATAAAGCATAATTATGGCCTGCTACCTTATAACTGCTTACAAGTGAAATTACAAAATCCATTTCTAAAGGATAATATGCAGCCCATGTAAGAACTGTAAAGCCACCCATAGAATTCCCAATCATCCCCTTAAGATGAGTAATATTAAATTTTTCTCTCAAGAATTGTCTTTGAAAATTAACCATATCAATTATAGAATAATGTGGAAAATCACCTTTGAGATTAGTCATTGAAGGTGAAAGAGATCTTGGTGAACCCAGTGCGCTTAGTGAAATAAAAAATAATTTATCAGTATCAAAAACTTCACCACTACCAGAAATATCATTAATACGCCTTAATGAACCATAGTCACCACTAGAACCATGACAATATAAGACTCCATTAATTATTTCTCCATCATCATTATATATAGGAGTACCTGCAGTAATATATTCCACATCAACATTTTCTAAAATATCACCCGTAGAAAATTTAAAATTATCTAAAGTAAAATATTTTGGTTTCGTAAAGTCAACATCTGAAAACAAATAAATAACCTCTAATTATTAATTATAAAAATAGCCATGTTAAAAATCTATTTTAATAAAAGATTCAAATCTATAAAATCGATTCATTTTTTTAAATTAGACATATAATAATTTAAGATTTTGACAATAAAATAAATTTCTAAAGCTTAAAATATAAACATATATTTAATTAAATTACTTAAATAATTTATTAAATTAGAAACTAATTAAATAAATACTAAATTAATAAACTAATAACTAAATTTATAAAAGAAAATTTAGAAAAGAATAAAATAATGAATTACAAAAATATTGAAAAACCAGACATAAATGAAAGTTATGATTTCATAGAAGAAGGACTTCGTAAAAGAGCAACAATAAGTTTATACACATACTGCAAAGTAGAATATGAAGGACGTGCTCTTAGCCAACTTAATTATGGTGAACGTTTAATAATAATTAAACCTGATGGATCATTTTTAATTCATCAAAATAAAAAAGTAGAACCAGTAAATTGGCAACCACCAAAATCAAGAACTAAAGTATATATTAAAAATAATAAACTATTTTTAGAAAGTAATAGAAGAACCCCGAGAGAAAGACTAGAAGTAGAAATAAATAATATTGAAACTGGAACCTATGCTATTCTTGAAGATTATGAAGAATTAGAACAGGCTGGTTATGAAAAAGATATGGGCGATATGATTATGAAAAATCCCCACATAATAGAAGAAGGATTTAAACCTACCGCAAGAGAATACAGTGTTAACAGTGGATTTATTGATATATTAGGTAAAGATAAAGATGGAAATTTAATGATTTTAGAATTAAAATCACGTAAAATTGGAGTAAGTGCAGTTAAGCAAATAAGACGTTATGTTGAAGATTTAAAGAATACAGAAAATAGAGAATTTAAAACATCTGATGATAAGAAAAAAATAAGAGGAATATTAGTAGCCCCAAAAATAGATAATGATGCTAAAGAAATGATTGAGGAAGAAAATTTTGAATTTGTAGAATGTGAACCTCCAAAAGAACTTAAAAAAGATAAAAAAGTAACATTAGATATATTTAAATAAAAAAACAAGACATCAAAAAATAGCTTAAAAAATAAATACATTAAATAAAGGACAAATAAAAAATCACAGGAAGATAATATGAAAAAATGTAAATATTGTGGAACTGTTAATGAAGATTGGGCAAGATATTGCAATTATTGTGGCAAATCACTTCTTGAGGACGATTTTGACAAAGAAACATATACTCAAGAATTTAATAATACCCAAACATATACAAATCCAATAAATTATAATGAAGATAAAATAATCATTATAGGATACATACTTTCAATCGTCTTTGGTTGGGGATGGATTCCATTATTATTTTTAAATGCATTAAGTGGAATTGGATTTATTGGATTCTTTGGATTATTCCTACCATTTTATATGATAAATTCCTCAAATTCAAAAATTAGAAGACATGGAATAATTCAACTTTTAATATGTTTAAGTGGGTTTGTAATAGCTATTTTAATTATGCTAAGTATATTTAAACTAATTTGAAATAATTTTAAATTAAAAAAAAATTGGTATAATTTATAAGAAAAGACAAATATTAGAATTCTCTAAATTCATCCATTTTATTTTTAAATTTAGAAACAGACAGAATTTATAAAATTAAAATTTCAATAAACTAATTTTAAACTAGTTAAAAAAAATAAAAACAATATAATTTCAAGGAAATTTAAAAAAGTTAATCTGATATATTATTTTGTTTTTGTAATTTTTTAATTTCGGCCATATGGTGATCTAAAGTAAATTTATTTGCAGGTTTTGAGGCAGTAATACTATGTTCTTCTTTTACAAGTTTATAGATTAAATAATCTTCAGTTGCTAAATCTATTTCTTCATCTTCAGGTAACATAGGTAATTCAAGAATTTCCCCAGTAATATTTTTATATTCCTCCTCTTCAAGAGCAATGAGATCATCAAGAGACATTTTTTGAATTTCTGGATTTAATTGTCTTCCAAGTGCAACTAAACCATTAACTTCTTTTCCATTAATATTAAATACAGATTTCCTAATTTGATCTAAACTAAATAAAACATGCTCACGTGTGACTTTTGTAACTGGAATTTCATCGGAAGTACCGATGAGATTGATTTTATAATCATTTTTCCATTCACCGACTGTATAAATTGCATAATCAATATCATCACATTTAACAACGTATTTATCATTATCTACCATAATATCACTATTTTTTATAAATAATAAAATTAAAATTTAATATATAATTATTAATTATATTTAGTTATATAAATTAAAAAAACTTTCTTTTTAAGATTTCTTTAATTTAATTTAAATATAATAAAATTAAAATATTTTAAAAATTAAAACAATAAAAAAATATTAGTGATAAAATGAGCAATAATCTTAAAATCGGATTATGTCAAATGAATGTAGTAGATAATAAAAGATTAAACATTGAAAAAGCAATAAACATGATAAGAACAGCGAAAGAAAAAAAAGCAGATATTGTAATACTTCCAGAAATGTTTAATTGTCCATACGAAAATGAAAAATTCATAGAATATGCTGAAACAAAAAATAATAGCCCAACCCTTAACTTAATATCAAAACTTGCAGATGATTTAAATATATACATACTTGCAGGAAGTATTCCTGAAAAAAAGGAAAATAAAATATACAATAGCAGTTATTTCTTTGATAGTAATGGTAAAATCATTGCAAATCATAAAAAAATGCACTTATTTGATATAGATGTGAAAGGAAAAATTAGATTTATGGAATCTGACACATTAAATGCAGGAACCAGTTTTACAATAGCAGATACTCCTTTTGGAAAAATAGGAATAGGAATATGTTATGATATAAGGTTTATAGAACTTGGAAGAATATTAGCCCTTGATGGCGCTAAAATCCTAATTTATCCAGGTGCATTTAATCTTACAACAGGACCTGCTCATTGGGAATTATTATTTAGATCTAGAGCATTAGATAATCAAGTTTACACAATAGGTGTCGCACCTGCATTAAATAAAAATTCAAATTATAAGTCTTTTGGTCATTCTATAATTGCAAGTCCATGGGGGGATATTATTGCAGAATGTGGATATGATGAAGAGCTTAAAGTAGTTGATATTGATTTAGATAAAATTGATAAAGTAAGAAAAGAAATTCCAGTACTTAAAAATAGACGTGATGATTTATATAAAATTGAAAAAATAGTTAAAAAATAGAAAATATAAAAAAATAGATAATATAAACTTTAATTAGTTAATTTATCTAATCTTTTTTGGAACCAATCCTCTTTACCTGGATTTGATTTTGATAATATTTCAATAGCTGCATTTAAGGTACGTACTTCATCATCATATTTATTCAATTTACGATAAAGAATACATAATCTTTTATAAGGTGCTTGACTTGTTGCTTTTTCTTTAACATATACCTCATACTCTCTTGCAGCTGCTTCGATGTCTTCTTTTTCTAAAACTTTAATGTCTTTCATAGGTTTTGCTTTAGAAGCAGGTTTAAGTTTACCTCCTGCTTTCATTACTTTTTCAGCTTTTTTGATAGTTTTATTACAAGATTTTTTAAAGTCTTTATCCTTTTCATTACGTCTTGCTTGTTTAATTAAAGCAATAGACTCTGGAGTTGCGAGGTCACCTAATGCATAAATTGCATATAACCTTACACCCCAATCATCATCATTAAGACCTGATGCAATGTAATCCATTTTATCTCTTGCTTGAAGAGCACCTAAACCTCGAATAGCCGTTTTACGTACATTAGGATCTTCATCACCAACTGCACTTACAAGAACATCAATAGTTTTAGGACTATGGGTTTCTTTAAGTGCAAAGATTAAATAACGTTTATCTGAACCTGTAGCAGCATTAAATTTATCAATTAACTTATTTACAGCAACATCACCAAAAGTTCCTAAAATTTGAGCCGCTTTAAATCTTACATTAGTATTTTCATCAGTAGTAGCATCAATTAATGGGCCAATAACTGCTTCATCTTTAACCCCATATAAATTTTTTATTGCTTCTTTTCTTACTTCAACATCATCATCTTTAAGTTTTAAAATTGCTTCTTCAACAGTTAAATTGCCCATAATATCATATTTCCTCTAATGATTATATTATATAAAAATAAAACTTTAATAAAGTAATAAAATATTTATTATTTAATTTATTAATATTTTTCTAAAAATCCAAAAAATATATAAAAAAAATTTTAAATTAAAAAAAATAATTGAAATATGCAAAATCTAAAATTAAAATATTTAAACTTTATAATATTCAATATTTAGAAATCGAAAATAGATTATATCTTAAATCTAAGAAATCAGAGAAATAATATTTATTTAAAAAATAAAAAAATATAATAAACATAAAATCAACAATTTACATTTAAAATATAAATATAAAATAGAATAATTCAAAAAAACAATAATTATTTAGCTAAAAGAAAAAAAGAATAAGAAAATATTAAGATAGATAAAATGATAAAAAAACAAACAAAAACATACAATAAAAGAGAAATTTATAAAATTCTCCACCCTGCAGTAAAAAAATGGTTTGATGATAATTTCAATGATTTTACACCTGCTCAAAAACAGGCTATTCCAGAAATACACAAACAGAATAATATATTAATATCATCACCAACAGGTTCAGGAAAAACATTAACTGCATTTTTATCAATTATATCGGAACTCACCACCCTTGCAGATAAAGGAGAACTTGAAGACAAGGTATATTGTATTTATATATCCCCACTTAAAGCATTAGATAATGATATTGAAAGAAATTTAGATATTCCACTTAAAGAAATTGAAAAAATAGCTGGAAAAGATTTAGGAATAAGAAAAGCAGTGCGTACTGGAGACACTACACAATACCAAAGACAAAAAATGCTTAAAAAACCTCCCCATATTTTGATAACAACACCAGAAACACTTTCTATTCTCCTTGTTGCACCTAAGTTTAGACTTAAATTATCAAATGTGAAATATGTAATTATCGATGAAATACATTCTCTTGCAGAAAACAAAAGAGGAGTACATTTAAGCTTATCCTTAGAAAGACTTCAAGCACTTGTTGGAGGTTTTACAAGAATCGGCCTTTCAGCTACAGTATCTCCACTTAAAAATGTTGCAAGATTTCTTGTAGGTAATGAATATGGAGTAGAAAGAAATTGTATTGTAGTTGATGTTAATTACTTAAAGGAATTAGATCTTGAAGTGATGTGTCCTGTAAGTGACATAGTAATTGCAGATAATGAAGATACACGTCTTGCAATGTATGATTTAGTAGATGATTTGATACAAGAACATGAAACAACATTAATATTCACAAATACACGTAGTGGTACAGAAAGTTTTGTTTATAATTTAAAAAAAATGTATCCAAACCATTACAATAGTAATAATTTAATGGCACACCATTCTTCACTTTCAAAAGAGGTACGTCTTAAAACTGAAGAAAATTTAAAAAAAGGAAATTTGAAGGCTGTTGTATCTTCAACATCCCTCGAGTTAGGAATTGATATTGGATATATTGATTTAGTTATTTTAATTAATTCTCCAAAATCTGTATCCCGTGCCCTTCAAAGAATTGGAAGAAGTGGCCACAAATTACATGAAAAATCTAAAGGACGTATTATAGTAACAGATAGAGATGATCTTGTAGAATGTAGTGTAATTGTGAAAGATGCAAAAGAAGGTAAAATAGATAGGATACAAATACCTGAAAATAGTTTAGATGTTTTATCACAACATATCTATGGAATGGCCATTGAAAATCCGTGGGACATAGATTATGCTTTTGATATAATAAAAAAAAGTTATTGTTTTAGGAATCTTGAAAGAAATGATTATGAAGATGTTTTAAGTTATCTTGCTGGAGAATATGTTGAACTTGAAGAAAGATATGTATATCCAAAAATTTGGATTGATTATGATAAAAATACCTTTGGAAAACGTGGAAAATTAGCTAGAATGTTATATTCCACAAATATTGGTACCATTCCTGATAGATCAGGAGTTTTAGTTAAATGCAACGATGAAGTAGTAGGTAAAGTTGAAGAAGATTTTTATGAAAAACTTAAAAAAGGAGATACCTTTGTACTAGGCGGAACCACGTTTAGATTCAATTATGGAAGAGGAATGGTAATTCATGTTTCACCAGCAAGTGGGCCACCAACCATTCCAAGATGGTTCTCAGAACAACTCCCATTATCTTATGATTTAGCATTAGATATCCAAAGATTTAGGGCAAATATAGAAACAAAACTCCAATATAGCAAAAGTAAAGAAGAGGTTATTAATTACATTAATGATTACCTTTATGTTGATGATTTTGCAGCAAATGCAATTTATGAATATTTTAATGAACAATATGTATATGCAGTTGTTCCATCCTATAAAAAATTATTAATTGAATATTATAAAGGATATGGAAATAGGCGATTCGTTGTTTTCCATTCTTTATTTGGAAGAAGAGTGAATGATGCATTATCCCGTGCAGTTGCATATATTGTATCAAGAAATTATAATGTAAATGTTACCATATCCATATCAGATAATGGATTTTATTTAAGTGCAGATGAAGGTAAAATTGGGGCACTTGAATCATTTAAAAAATTAACAAGTGAAAATTTTAGAAATATTTTAATACAATCAATTAACAAAACAGAGATTTTATCCCACAGATTTAGAGATTGTGCTGGAAGATCACTTATGACCTTAAGACATTATAAAGGTCATACAAAAACAACTGGACGTCAGCAAGTTAGAAGTAAAATATTACTCAAATATGTTCAAGAAATGGATCAAAACTTCCCAATACTTAAAGAAGCAAGAAGAGAATCTATTGAAGAGTATATGGATGTAGAAAATGCACTTAAAGTAATAAAAGCTATTGAAAATCAAGAAATGGAAATAAAAACCACAAATACTGTGATTCCAAGTCCATTTGCATTTAATTTAGTTTCACAAGGATATCTTGATGTTTTAAATAACAATGATAAAGCACAATATGTAAAAAGAATGCACAAAGCAATCCTTGAAAAAATAAAAACAAAATTAAAAGAAGAATATTACTATTAAACATACAATGAAAAAAGTAAGTAATATAAGAATATATTGATAAAAAAATTAAATTTTAATTTAATACGTCACCAATAGAGTTGGAAAATAATAAACTTAAAAATAAAAATATCAACATATGAACAATATCCACAATACTTAAATATAAATAAACATTATTAAAAAAATAAGTATAAATATTTTATTTAAAAATAAGAAAGTGATATTATGAAAGCATTAATTGTATATTACTCAAGAGATGGCCATACAAAAGACATTGCAGAAAAAATATCTAAGCATATTGAATGTGATATTGAAGAAATTAGAGATAATCAATCACATCAAGGAAAAAGAGGATATATAAAGGGAGCATTAGAATCAGCAATAGGGAAAGGCTCTTCTATAATACTTCCAGAAAAAGACCCAATGAATTATGACATAACAATAATAGGTAGTCCAGTATGGGCATCAAGTCCTGCAAGTCCTGTAATCACATATGCTGAAAGAAATAGAAATAACTTCAGAAAAATAGCATGTTTTGCAACATGTAAAGGTTCTGGTGCAGAAAAAACATGTGATAAAATATCAAAAGTTGCAGGAAAACAAAGTATTGCTAATTTATGTTTAACAGATAAAGATCTTAAAAATCCAAATGCAAAAATAAAAGGGTTCATAGAAAGCATAAACTTATAATAAATTTTACACTTTAAATTAAATTTAAAAATTATAAGATAATAAAAATAATTAATTTTAAAGATTTAAAATATTAAAAAGCTTATGAAATTAATTAAAAATCAAAAAGAAAGTATTTTATAATATTAAAAACTAAAACTTTATTGTATAATTACAACGATTAATATGAAATTAGAGACTATTTTTGGAATAATCTTAATATTAATATTAGGATTATTTCTCAATCCATATATGAATGCTGGATTAATAACAATTGGTTTATTATTAGGATTTTTAAATGGAAAACCAATCAAAGGATTCATTACTGCTAGTAAATCTGCATTCATTGGAGTTATAATAATAGACATAATATTTATACTATATGTAAGCGTTGTAGGAATGCCTATGCAATCAATTGCAGGAGGAATTGGAGGATTTACTGTTTCAGGAAATGATTATTACATTCCTGTAATAAAACAATTAATTATATATACTCTTGCATGTGGTATTGCTGGAGGATTTGGAGGAATAATCAGAAAGGTGGTTAAATGAATCTAGATGATTTACATGACTTTGATTATATTGCATTCCTTATTGGAACCGCAATATTTGTATGTTTACCAATCTTAGGGTATCATAATAATATGGATTGGATAGTTCCATTCTCAGCAGCAGGCCCATTATATATTGGATATAAATCCAAAAATTATAAACAAGGATTCGTAGTAGGTGGTATTTCAGGAATATTTTTAAGTCTTGCAACTATCTACGGTTATCTTGGACCTTATACTACACCAATGTTTGATATGTACACTATGAATATACTTGTAATTGTAATATGCTTTATTATGGGTGGATTTATAGCAATTGTTGGAACTTTATTTAAAGTAAATAGGGAAAAAGCATTAGAAATGGCTGAAAATGAGAAAAAAGGAAAGAAAAATGTTAAAGTTAAAAAAAGACCTATTGAACCCGCAATGAATAAACTAAAAAAGAGATTTAAAAAAAAATAAATCTTTTTTATTTTTTTAATTTATTAAAAATAAATTTACTAATTTTAAAAAAACAATAAACAACATCAAAAAACATACTAATTTTAAAAAAAAACCAAAATTTGAAAACATCTACTTTAATATAAATCCCCTATTTTAAAAAAAATAGAAAATTAAAATTCAATAAAAACGTTTTCAAGGAACTAAAAAATAAATAAAAATAGTTAATAAACTATTATAAAAAATTATATCTAGAAAAGTAATAGGAAAAATTAAACTAAGAAAATAAATAAACAAAAAAATCTTAAAAAAGAGATATAAGCTAAGATAATCTAAAATTACCTTACTCTACTTCTTATATCGTCATCAAGACATTAATTTAAATTAGATTAATTATGTGATTATCTTATCTAATTCTCCTTTTTCAATAGCATTTTTAATTTCAAGAGCAATTCTCCTACCCATACTCATACCTTCACCATATTTAAGATAGGAATAAGGAGAACCATTCATGAAAGTATTAGTTCCCCCATCAACCCTAGCACTAGTTTCAAATACAACTAATTCAAGATTATCATTTACAAGAGTTTGTAAACAGAATGGGCCATTTAAACCTGGTTTAACCAATTCTTTAGCACTTTTTACTAACTTATCACCTAAATCAAATGCTTGAGTAAGTAAAGATTCCCTTATAACAACTGGATGATTACCAGTTACAACATAAGATGGAGATAAATTAGTTTCAATTTGATCTTTAGCAGGCATTCTTACTAAACCATCAATACAAGATTCATACCTACTATCCATACCCATTAGCTCAACCTCATCATTTAATGCTGAGTAAAAATAGTGTATACAATAATTACAACCACAAACATATTCTTCAATATGTGCTTCAGCAACATCAGAGTCTTCAATCCATCCACGATTTTTCATTTCAGTAATCTTTTTATCAAATTCTTCAGGACTAGAACAAATAAAGTAACCTCTACCCCCTCTAGCTCCCGGGAATTTAACCATTACCTCACAATCAATATCAGAAGGACTTTCAAATTTTTTAGGAATTCTAATATCACCATTTACCAACATTTTTCTTTCTTTATCACGCTCTGCTTCCCACCTTAAGATATCCCTATTACCAAACATAGGTACATTGAATTTATCTTCAACATTACTTAATCCAGCATAAGCAACAAAAGATCCATGTGGTATTACTATAGCATTCATATCACGAAGCTTCTGTTGAACATCTTCATTAACGATATCTTTAAATTTATCAACCATTATAAACTCATCAGCAACACCAAAACGTTTATATGGAACTTCACGACCTTTTTCACATACTATAGCAGTCCTAAAACCCTCTAATTGAGCACCACGCAAAATATGTAAAGAAGTGTGACTACCTAAAGTAGCAATAGTAATATTATCTTTATCATACCCATTTAAAATATCCAAAATATGTTCCTTTTTAATTTTTCCCATTATTAATCTCCTTCATAAAAATAGATATAATTTTCACTATGTAATTAAAAACATATAATATTTTTTATTTAATTTTTAATAAAACTAAAAATAATAAAAGACAATTTACAATTCATTAGATAAAAAAATAAAAAAATTAAAAATAGAAAAAATTAAAAATAAAAATAATAAATCAGACTATAATATTAATAATGGTGATTATATGAAAATAGGTTTAATTTCAGACACACATATACCAGATAGATGCAACAAACTACCTAAAAAAGTTTATGAAGCATTTGAATCCGTGGATTTGATTTTACATGCTGGTGATCTAACTGACAAATCAGTTATAGAAGAATTAGAAAAAATAGCCCCAACAATTGCAGTGCAAGGAAATATGGATAGAAACAATAATATAAATCTTCCAAAATATAAGATAATTGAAAAAGAAAACACAAAAATAGGTTTAATTCATGGTGAAGTTTATCCTAGAGGAGATAAGCAACAACTATATTATTTAGCAGAAGAACTAGATGTAAAAATACTTATTAGTGGACATTCCCACATTCCTGCAATTGACACAGTAAAAGATGTTCTTTTAGTTAACCCAGGAAGTCCAACAAGCCCAAGACTTTCAGATCCATCAGTAATGATAATGGAAATAAATAATAAAAATGTAAATATTGAAGCAATAAAAGTTGGAAAACCAACCTGTAAATCAACAATGTTTCTAGAAAAAAACATGAAAAAATAGAATCTGTTAAAAACCTATTTATTTAAATTTATCAAAATCAGTACTTTAAATCGGAAAAAATAAACACATATCAAATTTAAATATTAAAAAAATAATTAATAAAATTTAATATAAATAATAATTTAAAAACTATAAATAAAAAAATAGATACATAAAAATTCAATAAAAAAATAAATATTAAAAGAAGGTAATGAAATATGGGTAGTAGATGGGAAATGGAAAGAAAAAATGATCCATATTATAAAAGAGCAAAAGCAAATGAATATCGTTCAAGAGCATCATATAAATTGAAACAATTAGATAAAAAATATAGGATCATGAAAAAAGGAGACACAGTAGTTGATTTAGGTGCAGCTCCTGGTGGATGGTCACAAATAGCACTTGAAAAAGTTCAGGAAGATGGGATTGTTGTTGGGGTAGATTTAAATAGAATAAAACCTCTTCCAAATGAAAATTATTATAGAATTAGAGGGGATTTCACAAGCCAAGAAGTCCAAAATAAAATAATGAAACTAATTGGAGGTAAAGCAAAAGTAATTGTTTCTGATGCATCCCCTTCACTCAGTGGAATTAGAGATATAGATCATCTTAGAAGCATTGATTTAATAAATGTTGTAATTGATATCGGAGATAATATTTTAGAAGAACATGGAAATATTGTAATTAAAGTTTTCCAAGGCCCAGAATATAAACACTTAATTGAAAAACTTAAAAAGAAATTTAAAGTTTTAAAAACAACAAAACCACCATCATCACGTAAAAAGAGTAGAGAGATGTATATTGTAGGAATAGGTTTTAAAAAACCTAAAAATAATTAAAATATAACTTTTTTTTAATTTTTATAGAAAAATATTAAAATCCACATTAAATCATACAAATATTTTATATTCAACATTAATTTATAAAAATTAGATAAAAATTTGATTTTAATAATATATGAATATAAGATATTAAAAAATAAAATTAATACAAAAAACGAATTTTAAAAAAATAAAAATAGACAAAAAATAAAAAATAAAATTATGATGAATTAGTAGATTCATCTAATAGCTTTTTAGTGTAGTTAAGTTCTTTTTTAGCAATAGCAATCCTATTGTTAACTTCTTCCGAAGACTTACCTGCTGCTAAAGCACTATCAACATCATCAATATCTCCACTAGACCTAGTTAACTCAAGCTTAATATCATCGTATTTAGTATTATCCATAGAACTTTGAGAATTATTAAATTGTGATTCTAAAGCAGAGTAATTTGATTTTAATTGAGATAATTCATCATATTGATTTCCAGAAGAAATACCAGTAGTAATTCCAGAAGAAACCATATTAAAACCAATATAAGCCACGACCACAATAGTAGCAATAATCATGATTACTCCAAGAATTGATACTAACATGGAAGTAGACTTAAATAAATTCAATCTTGATTTTTTCATAAAAAATCCCTTTTTTTTAAAGATTATTTAATAATAGTTTGAAATTATAAAAAGTATATTTATTATATATTTTAAATTATTTTTAAAATTTTCTATAAATATAAAAAATCATTAAAAATATCATAATCATTATAAACTAAAAGACTAATTTTTAAAAAACAATCTTAATAGAAATAAGAAAAATCAAATAATATAAGGATAATGCTAAAAATAGTTATAAAAACCTAAAAAAATACAAATTATGGAATTAAAATTCATATAAAAAATAGATAATTCAATATAAAATATGTAAAACAATAGAAAATAATTACAGGAAATTATAAAAATTTAATAAAAATATAATCAGATTTCAAATAATAAATTATAAAAAACAAGTAAAAATTTAGTAATTAACTAATTTTTTATATTTAAAAAATCAATGTTAATATAATGAATTCAAATGAAAAAATAAATACAACAATTACAAAATTTGAGGAATTTTTCTCAACACAATATAAAGATGAAATATTTAATGCATTAGAAGCATACCCTGAAGAAAGATCAGTTACAATAGATTATACTGATTTAGAAATGTTTGATCCTGATTTAGCAGATCATTTAATTGAATCACCAGAAGAAATTTTAAATTCTGCTCAAAAAGCAATTAAAAATATTGATCCATTAAATCAGAATGCTGAATTAAATGTTAGAATAGCTAGTCTTACAAATGTTATACCACTTAAAATATTGTTAAGTAAATATATTGGAAGTTTTATAGCTGCTGATGGTATTGTAAGAAAGACTGATGAAATCAGGCCAAGGATTGAAACAGGTGTCTTTGAATGTAGAGGTTGTATGAAGAAATATGAAGTAGAACAAACATCATCTAACCATATTATAGAGCCATCCATGTGTCCTAATTGTGGTGGACGTTCATTTAGATTATTACAAGAAGAATCACATTATATAGATACACAAACAGCACGTATGCAAGAACCATTAGAAAATCTTTCTGGAGGAACAGAACCTAAACAAATGCTAATGATTCTTGAAGATGATCTTGTAGATGAATTAAATCCAGGAGATAAAGTTAGGATTACTGGAACTTTAAAAACATTTAGAGAAGATCGTACTGGACAATTCAGAAATTATATTTATGTTAATCAAATAGAACCTTTAGAGCAAGAATTCGAAGAATTAAAAATTAGTGAAGAGGAAGAAGATGAAATCATAGCGCTTTCTAAAGATCCAAATATTGAAGAAAAAATTATCAAATCAACAGCACCTTCCATCAGAGGTTATCGTGATGTAAAAAAAGCTATTGCATTCCAGCTATTTGGCGGAACAGCTAAATTATTTGAAGATAATACTCGTTTAAGAGGAGATATTCACATTTTAATTGTTGGAGATCCGGGTATTGGTAAATCCCAGATATTAAAATATGTATCAAGACTTGCACCAAGAAGTATTTATACTAGTGGTAAAGGTACTACTGGAGCAGGTTTAACTGCAGCGGCAGTTAGAGATGAACTTGGAGGATGGTCTCTTGAAGCTGGTGCATTAGTACTTGGAGATCAAGGAAACGTTTGTGTTGATGAATTAGATAAAATGAGACCTGAAGATAGATCTGCACTTCACGAAGCTTTAGAACAGCAAACTGTAAGTATTGCAAAAGCAGGAATTATGGCTACATTAAATTCAAGATGTTCAGTACTTGCAGCAGCAAACCCAAAATTTGGAAGATTTGATAGATATAAAGCATTAGCAGAACAAATTGATTTACCTTCACCAATTCTTTCTCGTTTCGATTTAATCTTTGTAATTGAAGATAAACCAGATGTTAAAAACGATACAGAACTTGCTCAACATATATTAAAAACCCACCAAGCAAAGGATATAAATTATGAAATTGAACCTGAATTATTAAGAAAATATATTGCATATGCTCGTAAAAATTGTCACCCAAGACTTAGTGATGAAGCGATGGAAGTATTAAAAGAATTTTATGTATCAACAAGAAATAGTTCTGCTGAAGAGCAAGGCCCAGTACCAATAACTGCAAGGCAACTTGAAGCTACAATCAGGCTTTCAGAGGCATGTGCTAAAATTAAACTTAAAGATACTGTAGATGCAAATGACGCACATGAAGCAGTGAAACTACAACTTTCCTGTCTTAAAGAAGTTGGTTTAGATCCTGAAACTGGTGAAATTGATATTGATAAAGTTGAAGGAAGAACACCACAATCAGATAGAGATAAAATACAGAAAGTTATAGAAGAAATTAGAAATTTACAAGAGGAGTATGGTGATCAAGCACCAGAAAATGTTTTAATATCTAATTTAACTGACAAATATAGTATGGATGAAGACAAATCTAAGAGAATTATTAAATCACTTAGCCAAAAAGGTATTATCTTCCAACCAAGTAATGGATACTTTAAATTGGTTGAATAAATTATTTTTAATTTATACAACCATTACTTTTTAAATTAAAATATAAAAATTAAAAGAAAAAATATAAACTAATTTTACTAAAATTTAATAATAAAATCTTAAAACATATATTTAAAATATATATTAAGTACATTAATAAAGGATTAAAAACATAAATATATTTATTACAATTTTATAATTTAATATCATTATAATTATTTATTTACAATAAATTTTATAAGGAGAGATAATATGAGTGACTATGAAGATTTATTAAACAGAGCAATTGACCAATTACCTCCAGAAGTATTTGAAACAAAAAGGTTTAAAATACCTAGAGCATATTCAGACATTCAAGGAAATAGGACTTTTATTAAAAATTTCAAAGATGTTGCAGAAAGATTAAACAGAGATCCGCAACATTTATTAAAATTCTTACTTAGAGAATTAGGTACTGCAGGAAACCTTGAAGGTGGAAGAGCAATATTACAAGGTAAATTTACCCATTATGTAATTAATGATAGAATTGAAGATTATGTTGATAAATATGTTATCTGTCCTGAATGTAACAGACCAGATACTAAAATCATAAGAGAAGATAGAATCTTCATACTTAAATGTTTAGCTTGTGGTGCAAGAGCTCCAGTTAAACCATTATAAATATTAAGATTAAATAAAAACTTTGTTGAAAACATTTAATGTTAGTAAAATTATCTCTAAGAATTTAAAAAATTAAATTGATAAAAAAAATTTTCAACAGAGTTAATAAAAAATTCATATAAAATAAATTTAATAATATTCAAGTTATATATTAAAATAAACTCTTTATATTCAATTCTATATGAATTTTTAAATTTTTACTAATTAAAAATATGAAGTGTAGTTATGTTTTGTCCGGAATGTGGAAGTTCTGATAAAGAAATGATTGGCGACATTTGTATTGACTGTTTTTTGAAAAATTACAAATTTTTAGAAATTCCCCAACATATTAATATCACTATATGTAAACATTGCAATGCTAAGTACTTTAGAGGAAATTGGATTGATGCATCTATTCCTGAGGAAGAAGTTATCTACAGAACTTTAGAAGACAATATGCATATAGATGAAATGATTGAAAATGAAATCATAGATCTTGAAATTAGACAAATGCGAGGAACAATTGCAGAATGTACTATTGACGCAATAGGGGAATTTAGAGGAAGAGAACTTAGAGAACATTATAATACAGAAGTTCAAATAAAAAACTCAACTTGTCCCAATTGTTCCAAAATAGCTTCAGGATATTATGAAGTAGTAATACAATTAAGAGCAGATAATAGAGAACTTAAACCTAAAGAAAAAGAAATTGCAGATAATATTGTTAATAATGTTCTAAATAAACAATATAAAAAAGACAAATTAGCAGTTCTTCAAGAAAAAGCAAAACTTAAAGAAGGAACTGACTATTATATAGGTTCCTATAAATCAGGAAAAAAAGTAATAAATAGACTTAAAGATCAATTTGGTGGAATAATTAAAGAATCCCCAAGATTAATATCTGAAGATAAATCCACAGGTAAAAAACTATACAGAATCTGGATTTCAATTAGAATTCCAGAATTCCAATTAGGAGACATTATAAAATACCAAGATAAAATAGGACAAGTAATTGACATTAATGCAGATAAAAGTTTATTCCATGATTTAAAAACTGATAAAAACTTTTCAGCATCATGGGCACATTATGAAGAAATAGATCTTATTGAAAAAAAAGAAGATTTCCAAAAAACAATGGTTATTTCAAAATCCCCTTCAACGCTCCAAATATTAAATCCAGAAACATATTTGGAGTATGATATTGAAATGAAAGACAAATACAAAAATATCAATATTGGAGACGAAATAAATGTTATTAAAATTAATAATGAATTTTATCCATTAATAAACTATTAGAAACAATGAAAAATACCTATTATTTAAAAGTATACAAATAATAAAAGAAATCGTGATTATATGAATACTGAAGAAAAAATCAAATTAATTAAAGAAGGAACTGTTGAAGTAATTGAAGAAGAAGAATTAGAAGAAAAATTAAATAAAAAAAATCCAATTGCTTATACTGGATATGAACCTTCTGGAAAAATTCACTTAGGACATGCAATTACTATAATGAAATTAAAACAATTACAATCCCTGGGGTTCAAAATTAAAATATTACTTGCAGATCTTCATGCATACCTAAATGGAAAAGGAAGTCTTGAGGAAATTTCAAAAACTGCAGAATATAATAAAAAATGTTTCCGAGCATTAGGTTTATCTGAAGATACTGAATTTATATTAGGCTCTGAATTTAAAACACAAGAAGAATATATAAATATTGTATATAAATTAGCTACATTTACTACATTAAAAAGAGCTAGAAGAAGTATGGATATGGTAAGTAGGGATGATGATAATCCTAAAGTAGCAAGTACTATTTACCCATTAATGCAGACTGCAGATATGGTAGCATTAAATACTGATATTGCATTAGGTGGTCTTGAACAAAGAAAAATACAAATGTTAGCAAGAGAAGAATTACCAAAACTTGGATTTGAAGCACCAGTATGTATCCATACACCATTACTACATGGTCTTGATGGCGATGCTAAAATGTCTTCAAGTAAAGGAAATTTCATTGCAGTAGATGATAGTGAAAAAGATATTAAAAACAAAATAAACAAAAGTTACTGCCCTAAAGGAGAAGTTAAAGATAATCCAATAATTGAAATTGCAGAACACTTCGTCTACCCTTACCAAGAAAAATTATTAATTGAAAGACCTGAAAAATTTGGTGGAAATCTTGAACTTAGTAAAGAAGAACTTATTAAAATATACAGTGAAGGTAACTTACATCCAATGGACTTAAAAAATGGAATAAGTAATTATATGATTGAATTTTTAAGACCTGTAAGAGAATATATGGAAAAAAATTAATAAATCATATCCAATAATGTTTTAAAATTCACAGAAAAACTTAAAAAACCATTCTACTTAAAATTTAAATTTTAAAATCATTTAATTTTTTTTAATTTTAAAGAAACATCTTAATTTAACTATAAAATAATATTCATTAAAATAACTTAAAAAAATAAATAATAGAATATTATTAAATTTTATACTCATCATAAAAATCTAAAAAGAGCAATAAGGTGATTAAATGGATTATGAAATGAGAATCCCAAATGGTATTGGGGAAGAGATGCTTTCTGAAGCATATGAAAAATTCAATGTTGAATTAAAACAGACAGAATATGGTCCAAAATTAATTGGATCTATGGAAGAATTAGAAAAAGTTCAGAAATTCTTTAAAAAATCAATTGAAAAAAGACTTAAAGAATTAGAAAATCCTAGAGAAGTATACAATAAAAAACATAATATAAAATAAATTAAAATTTATATTTAATTTTAATATAAATTATTAATTTTTATTAAAAACAGAATCAACAACTCTTTTTATATCATATGAAACTTCATCTAAACTATTATTAGCATTAATTATTCTAAAATTTGATGAATGTTGTGCAAGTCTCAAATATTTTTCTTTAACAGAAGATAAAAACTCTTCATTTTCAAATTCATCAGTTCTTTGACTTCTATTAACTGCTGTTTTCAAATCCATATCTAATAAAAGTACTAAATCTGGTTGTTTAGCATACCTATTAATCTCCTTAATCCAATCATAAGGTTCTTGATAAACCAAACTTGAATAAAAAGATCTATCACTAATTACAACTTTATTTTCACATTCTAAATCATTAATTTTTTTCATTAAAATCATTCTATCAGCAGCAAAAAGTAATCCAAAAGTTTTCTGCATTAAATCAGACCTTGCATCTGGATTTTGTAATAATTTTCTTATTAATTTACCTATATCACTATCTGTTGGTTCCACAAAAAGTTCAACATCATAACCTTTTGATACTAAATAATCTTTTAATAATTTAGACTGTGTAGATTTACCAGAACCATCAATTCCTTCAAAAACAATATACATATTAATCACGATTTTTTTTAAATAAATGAAATTTAAAATTAATTAAAATTTTTAAAAAAATGTTAATTGTACATAATTTAAAATAAATTAAAATCAATATTTAATTATTATATAATTATATAATTTCTAATAAATTATTTTTATCATATTAATGGAGAAACATTATGAAACTTAAAGAATTATTAGCACCTGCAGGATCAATGGAGGTATTTATAGTGGCTATAAATACTGGAGCAAATGCAGTATATTTATCAGGACATCGTTATGGAGCAAGAGCTTTTGCGCATAATTTTACTTCAGAAGAACTTGAAAAAGCAGTAGAATATGCTCATTTAAATGGTGCAACTGTACATGTTACAGTAAATACCCTTATAAATAATTTCGAAATAATTTCAGTGTTAAAATATTTACATTATTTATACCGTATTGGTGTTGATGCTGTAATTGTACAGGATTTAGGAGTAGTTAATTTAGCACATAAATTTATTCCAAATCTTGAAATTCATTCTTCAACACAAATGACACTTAGAGATTATGAAAGTATAAAATGGGCATCAAAACAAGGAATGTCACGTGTAATATTACCTCGGGAAATGAGTGTAAAAGAAATTTCAAGAATTTCAAAAAGATTAAAAGAAGATAAAATAACAATGGATCTCGAAGTATTTGGCCATGGCTCATTGTGTTATTGTTTAAGTGGTAAATGTTATATTTCTTCCTTTAACAACGGAAGAAGTGCAAATAGAGGAGCATGTTCCCAACCTTGCCGTAACAACTATAGATTAAGATACAATAACCACACAATAAGTAGTGGATGTTTAATTTCAACCCATGATCTTGCTACTTATAATGACCTGAAAAGCATTTCTGATGCAGGGGTTTGTTCTTTAAAAATTGAAGGTCGTCTTAAAAATGCAGATTATGTGGGAACTATTGTACATTCTTATAGAACAATGCTAGATATTCTAGAAAAAAGAGAAAAAATGGAAAAAGAAGGAGATAAATCACCAATAATAATTAATGGCAAATCTGAAAATGAGATTATTGATGAATTAAAATATGACCTTGATCTTGCATTTAATAGATATTATACAAACGGATATATTTTAAATGATGCACCTGGAGATGTTATGGGAAGAGAAAGTTCTTATCATCAAGGAATTTATGTTGGAGTAATAAGTGATATTGATGGAGAATTAATTACTATTGATACAAGTAAAAAACAACACCCAATTAAACTTCAAAATGGTGATGGAATTGGATTTAAATACCATAATAAAATTAAAGGAATTTATATAGATAATATTATAAAACAAACAGATAAAGAGATACAACTCAATACTACAAGAGACATAAGAGTTGGAAGTGAAGTTTATTTAAGTTATTCAAAAGAAGCACATGATAAACTTAAAAAATATACTAAAGAACAAATAAAACCAAGTTATCCAATATCATTAGATTTAAAAATTAATAAAGATAATTTATTAGAAGCCCATGTAGAATTTAAGGTTCAAAAAGACAATATTGAATTTAATTATATATCTACTGAAAAATTTGAAAAAGCAATCAAAAAACCAATAAGTAGTGAAAAAATAATTAAACAAATGTCAAAAACTGGAAATACTCCATTCTACATCGAAAATATCAATATTGAAGAAATTAAGGACGATTTATTTATCCCAATGGGTAAAATTAATGAAATTAGAAGAGAAATATTAAACAAGGCAACAGAATTAATGCTTGATTATTATATTCCAAATGAAAAAGAAGTTAAAACTATTAAGAAAGAAATTAAAAAATATGGTAAAAATTATAAAGAACGTGGAAAATTCATTGAAGCTACAGAATCTAACTTTGATACAAATTATGAGAAATACATTGGATTAAGTGTTTATGTAGATAATCTTGAATTGTTAAAAGAAGTATGTAAACATCCAATATTAAGAGTATACTACGATCCATCATTTAATTTTAAAAATTCTAAAGATTATTTCAACAATATTAATAAAGAACTTAGTAAAGCATATGAAATAGCTAATGGAGTAGAACTTGTATGGGTTTTATCATCATTCATATCAGAAAAAGACATTGCTAAGTCAAATGATGTAATTAATAGTCTTAAGAAAAAAGGAATGAATATTTCAGTTATGACAGATTCACCAGGAATAAGTAATGTATTTGATTGTGCAGTTTATGGACATCATAATTTAAATATTTGGAATAGTTATAGTGTAGAAACATTATGTGAAAGTGGATTTGCAGGACTTACAATATCTAACGAATTATCTAAAGATGAAATTAAAGCATTAACTATAAGAAATAATAAAAATATTCCATTAGAGTTACTTGTACATGGAAATCTTGAATTAATGACCAGTAAAGATGATTTTACTAAGTTAAATGGAAATAAAGAACTTAAATTAAAAAATAATAAGGATTATGTAACTTTAGAAGATAAAAAGAGAAAACTTAAAATCAAGATTAGATTTGATTATAATAATTTCACTCATTTCTTCAATCAAAATTGTTTATGTTTAATAGATGAGATAGATACCCTTAAAAGTATTGGACTTGATACAATTGCACTTGATTGTAGATTTTCAAGTGAAAAATATGTTTCAAAAATAATATCATTATATATACAAGCAATAAACAGAGAAGCAGAAGGAGAGACACTTAAAGAAACTATTTCTTCCATATCCCAATCACCATTAGACAATGGTAACTTTATTGACGGTAGAAGATTAGAAGATAAAAATTACTAATACAATTTATTAAATTAAAAAATTAAAAAAATTAAGTTAAATAAATTAGTTTTAAATAATTCAATAAATATAAATAACTCCTAAATTATAATACAATTAAAGAGGTGAATAATCATGGTAGACTTAGATAAAGAAACTGAAGAAAAAATCTTAGAAATTGTTAAACCATACCACAAAGAAAAAGATTATATTTTAAATTATCTTATTACAGATGATAATGTAATTAACATATTCTCTTCTATAAATATTGGTAAAGCAATAACTACAGAAGATTTAACAAAAATAGCAGATATTTTAAATGGTGAATTCATTGGTTTTAAATTAGTAAACCAAGAATACAGATTTGCTTTTAAATTACCTGAATAAATTGAAAAATATAACTTTTCAATTTAGATAAATTTTAATTTAATATTATTTTTTTAATTTAAACTATTTTTTAGTAATCTTATTTTTTAAATAAATTTAACTTTGTTAAAACTCTTTATTTTTAATATGAAATTTATTTATAATTTAAAAATAAATAAATTTTATAAAATCAAAATCTTAAATGAAATAAATATCAATAGAACATATTTTAATAAATTAATTAATAATACATTCTTTAATTATCATTGAAAAAACTATTAAAATTTAATATTTAAAAATTATAAAATAATTAATATAATATTTTAGAGGATAAAAATGAAACTACCAGAATTACTCGCCCCAGTTGGAAATATGAATCATTTAAAACTTGCAGTATACAATGGTGCAAGTTCTATTTATTTAAGTGGAAAAGAATTTGGTGCAAGAAAATATGCTGAAAACTTTAATATAAATGAAATTGAAAAGGCAGTTAAATTCGCACATTTATACAATGTAAAAGTTTATGTTACTGTTAATATTTTAATAAAAGAATCCGAAATTAAACAAGTAATAAATTATTTAATAGATTTATATAAAATTGGAGTAGATGCAGTTTTAGTCCAAGATATTGGACTTATTAAAATAATTCATGAAATCCTCCCTAACTTTCCAATCCATGCATCAACACAATTGAATATCCACAATATTGAAGGTGTTGACTGGGCTAAATCCCAGGGTATTAAAAGAATAGTATTACCTCGTGAATTAAGAATTGATGAAGTTAAAGAAATCACAGAATATGCACATAAAAATAACATAGAAACTGAAATTTTCGTTCATGGAGCATTATGCTACTCTTATTCTGGACATTGCCTTTTATCATCATATATTGGAGGGAGAAGTGGTAATAGAGGAACTTGTGCACAACCATGTAGACAAAAGTATACTATTTCTTGTGAAAATGGTGAAAATTTAGATGAAAACTTTCTAATAGAATCAAGCAAAAATTATCCACTATCACCTAAAGACCTTTCATTATATAAAGACTTAAACAAAATCTTATTTGTAGATTCATTGAAAATAGAAGGTAGAATGAGAAATGAAGATTATGTTTCTACTGTAGTTCATACTTATAGACAAGGATTAAATAAACTTAAACATAATAAAAGAAGAAAAGATAGTGAAGAGTTAAGTCTTGTATTTAATCGCCAATTTACAAGGGGCCATCTACTCGATAATCCAAATAAAATTATAAATTATAAAAAACCATCAAATAATGGATTATATATTGGAAGTGTTAAAGAATTTAATGGTAAAAACATAATTAAAATAAATCAATCAAGCCACATCATTCCAAACAAAGGAGATATAATATTAATAGAAGGCAAATCCCTTGAAAATAATTCTAGAGCAGGTTATGGATTTGAATTATCTGTAGATCCAGAAATCCATGAAGATACACTAATCCTTAAAACAATAAGAGAAAATAAAAATATCGATATTAGAATAGACGATGAATCTAAAGTGTATATTACCAAAAGAAATGAAATAAGCAACAAAACCAAACAAGCATTAACTGGAAAAAATAGGAGCTATAAAAAATCCGTTTTAAGTCTTGATTTTAAAATTAATAAAAACAATTATCCAATAATAAAATCCAAATTAAGACTTGGAAATGGTAAAATAATTAAGTATAAATACAAAGCAGCAAATAAATGGGAAAAAGCAAAAAATAAACCTATATCTTCTAAACAAATAGAGAATAATTTAAGAAAAATAGATCATTTACCGTTTTACATAGCAAATATTAATATTAATTATCTAGAAAATTTATTTACACCAATAAGCAACCTTAATAAACTTAGAAGAGACTTTTACAATAATTTAGTAGAGGAAATTGAAAATTCATATTTACCTAAAGATATTAATAAAATAAAAGAAAATTCTAAAAAATTTAAAGGCAATTATCATAGAGAAAAATTCAACAAAAAAATAGTAAATAAAGAATATAAAATTTCAGTTTATTTAAATAACTTAGAACAACTTAAAGAACTTAACAACAAAAAATCAATAAACAGAATATACCTTGAAATTCCTGAAAAAAATATGAATTTTTTATTTAAAAATTATAAAGAAAAATTCAATATAAATTATTGTGTTAACTTTCTAAAAGAAGCATATTCAATTAGTAAAAATCAAAATTATGAATTAATCTGGAAATGGCCAGAAATAGCTACAAAAGATACATTAAATGGTCTTTTTAAAACCTATGGAATTCTTTCAAAATTAGGAGTTAATTTCGATATAATGACCAGTATTTTAGGTATAAATGAAATATTAAAAAATCACGGAATAAAAGCATATGGTTCACAATATTTAAATATTTATAATAGTCAAAGTGTTAAAAATCTTAATAATTTTGATATACTCACCATATCTCCAGAACTTACAAAAAATGATATTAAAGAACTTTCTGAAAATTCTGAAGATAAATTAGAGATGATTATTGGTGGAACCCTTGAAACAATGATTACAAGAAAACCAATACTACGTAAAAAAGACATTAAAAATATTAAGAAAAAATTAAACATTAAAATAACAAAAGATACTGATTTAAACATATCTATAAAAAATATTAAGAATGAATATTATCCTGTAAAAAGCACTATAAGTCAAGAATTATTAATTTTATATAATAAAAAATTATCCCTACTTAATAAATTAAATGAATTGAAAGGATTTGGGATTAAAAACTATGCAGTTGATTTGAGATGGGAAAATAAATATAATATTAATAATATTGTTGAACTATTTGATGAAGGTATAAAAAATAAATTGGAAGATAGTACTCTTGAAAAATTAGACAATAACTTAAAAAAATACTGGTTTGAAACAAGTAATTTAAATTATAATAAGAAATTATTATAAATTTTAATTATTTAATTTTTCAATGATTGTACTCCTTAAATTTAAGACAAACTATTTTTAATAAATGAATTAATTGAATTTTTAAATAAAATAAGTTTCCAAAATAAACTTTCTATTTTAAAATAAGTACTTTTAAATTAGATTATGATTTTAAATAATTGAACTATTTAAAATTTTTTAAATAAAATGAAAATAATAATATAATAACTAAATTCTTTTTAATAACATGAAATATAAAATAATAATTAACATTAAATTTAACAATTGTTAATTTTAATAAATATAAAAAATTCTTTAAATTAATTAAGAAGAATCTTTTAAAAACAAAAAAAATTAAATGTACAAATTTGTACACTAAAGTTTTAAATAGTACTTCCAAGTATTATAATATATAGGCATGATAAAAAATTTTAAATTTTCATCCCAAACATTAAAATTTTTATTATGCCTAATTTTATTCTTATAAATTATTAATCAAGATTATTAGGTGATATTATTTTAAAAAGAAATATTATAGATGAATTAAGAGATTTAATTGCAGATAAGCCAAAAATAAGTGAAATAAATATTGAATCTCCATTTATCTTATTTAAAAATTTATATTATAACTATAAAGACGCATTTATTTTAGAATCAATGGAAAATGATTCAAAACTTTCAAGATTTTCAATTATTGGTTTTGATCCTATTGCAAAAATAAAAGTACAGGACCACATTATAACGGTTACAACAGATAGAAAAACTGTTGAATTTGAAAGCGAAAATCCTTTTCTAGAATTAAAAAAACTTACTAATTTAGGATTTGAAGGAAAAGGTTTCTTTGGAGGTCTTTTAGGTTATGTTTCTTATGAATCAATAAAATATATTGAAGACGTACCTACACATAAAAGTTTATATCCTGATTTTGAATTCGGATTATTTTTAGATTGTGTAATTCAAGATAGAATAAACAACACCTGCAAATACATTACATTTAATAAGGATAGAAAAGAATTAATTGAAAAAATATACACGGAAGTACATAGTAATGGTATTCTAGAATATAAAAAAGAAAAAGATGATTTTACTAAAGAAGAATACGTGAATATTGTTAAAAAAGCAAAAGAATCTATCAACAATGGAGAAATATTTCAAGTTGTTTTATCAAATTCAGAACATTATATTCTAAAAGGTAGTAAATTACCATTATATGAAAATTTAAGAAAAATTAATCCTTCACCATATATGTATCATATAAAATTAGGTGATAGAGAAATTATTGGATCTTCACCAGAAATGTTAATGAGACTTGAAGGTAAACATATCGAATCTTATCCAATTGCAGGAACAAGACCAAGAGGTAAAAATCCAAAAGAAGATAAAGAAATTGAAGAAGATTTACTCAATGATAAAAAAGAATGTGCTGAACATCTAATGCTTGTTGATTTATCAAGAAATGATGTAGGAAAAGTGTCTAAGATAGGAACTGTTACTGTACCTGAATTATATAGTATTAGAAAATTTTCACATGTACAACATATTGTAAGTCATGTTAAAGGAGAACTTAAAGATGATTTAGATGCAATAGATGGATTTATGAGTCTCTTCCCAGCAGGAACTTTAAGTGGAGCACCTAAAATAAGAGCTATGAAAATCATTAATGATAATGAAAATTTTGCAAGAGGACCTTATGGTGGTGCAGTAGGATATTTCTCACTTAATGGAAATGCAGACTTTGCAATAACAATAAGAACATTAACAACCAATGGAGAACTTGCAGAAATTCAGGCAGGTGCAGGAATTGTTTATGATTCTATACCTGAGAACGAATATGAAGAATGTGCAAGAAAAAGACAAGCTATTGTAACTGCCCTTGAAGAATCTGGAGATTTTAAATATTAGGTGATAAAATGATTTTACTTATTGATAATTATGATTCATTTACTTACAATTTATACCAATTATTCGGAAAATTTGAAAAAGACATAAAAGTTATAAGAAATGATAAAATCAAAATTAAAGACATTGAAAAATTAAATCCATCCCATATCATTATTTCACCAGGCCCTGGAAATGCTACAAATAAAGAAGATTTTGGAATATGTAGTGAGGTAATTAAAGAATTTAAAGAAATTCCAATACTTGGCGTATGTCTTGGACACCAAGGTATTTTTTATACATATGGTGGGGAAATAAAAAAATCAACACCAGTACATGGTAAAAAAGATAAAATAAAACATGGTAAATCAAAATTATTTGAAGGAGTCCCTGAAGAATTTGATATAATAAGATATCATTCATTAATTTGTGATAATGAAACTATACCTAAAGAATTAAAAGTTACTTCTTATAATAAAGACAATATTATTATGAGTATCGAACATAAAAAATATCCTACTTTTGGTATCCAATTCCATCCTGAATCCATTGGTGGACATTATTCTGACATTATTGTTAAAAATTTCTTGAATATATGAAATAAAAAAAGGTAATATAATGGACAAAGTAGGACAAATAGTTGAAAATAAGAAAAAATTAATGATTAAATTAAAAAATAAAAAATCATTAAATGAAATTAAAAAAGAAGCTGAAGATTTCGTTTCAACAAGAGATAATAAATTTAGATTTCAAGAAAAGTTTGATAATATTAAAGGCACAAAACTTATTGCAGAATTTAAACCAGCATCCCCCTCAAAAGGAGACATAAGTTCTGTTAAAATAGAAGATGTAATGAAAATTTACAATGAAAGCCCTGTTGATATGATTTCATGTTTAACAGAAGAATTATACTTTAAAAGTAATTTAAATAACCTTAAAAAAGCAGCTGAAATTACAAATAAACCAATTTTAAGGAAAGATTTTTTTGTTGATGAATATATGATTTATGAAGCAGCACTTAATGGTGCAAGTTGTATACTATTAATTAGTAATTTAGATATCAATATAGAAGAGTATAAGAATATTGCTTCAGATCTTGGTCTTGATTCAATAATAGAATGTCATAATAAAGAAGAAATTGAATTCGCCAATGATATAAAAGCACCAATAATTGGAATAAATAATAGAAACCTCGCAGATTTCACAATTGATTTTAATACTACTAAAAATTTAGGACAATACGTTAACAATTATTTAATATCTGAAAGTGGTGTTGAAACAATTGATGATGCTAAATTATTAAAATCATATGGTGCAGATGCACTTTTAATTGGCACTAGCCTTCTTAAAGATAAAAAATATATTGAAACTAAAAATTTTATTAATAATTTAAATGAAGTTTTAAAATAATAGGTGTTTAAATTGGCTACAAAAATTAAAATTTGTGGAATGACGGATAAAAATATTGTAAATGAACTATCCAAGTTAAATATTGATTATTTAGGCTTCATTAATATTAAACGATCAAAACGTTTTGTTAGTCTTAATAAAATAAATAATTTAACGAAAAACCTTGAAAATAAAAATTTTTTAACTTTAGTAATTGATGATGAAAATCCAGAAGAAATTAATAATAAAGTAAATAAAACAGGAATTAAAAGAGTTCAATTTCATTCCAATATTACAATAAACAATATTAAAAAGTTAAAAGAACTTAATAACACAATCAAAATTACAATGGTAATTGGTATTAAAAATAAAATTGACTTAGAAGTTAAAAATAATTTAGAAGAATATTCCCAATATGTAGATAGTATTTTATTTGATTATATAAAAGATGGATTAACTGGAGGCACCAATACACATATACCTATTGAAACTGCAGTAGAAGCAAGTAAAATTGTAAAAAATAAAAATCCAAAATGTAATGTAATACTTGCAGGTGGATTAAATTATAATTATTTAAAAGAAATTTTTGAATATTTAGATAATTTTGATATAATTGATGTAAATAGTGGTGTTGAAGATAGTCCAGGGATTAAAAATGTGGAAAAAATTAAGATAATTATTGAATTAATTAAAAATTAAAAAAGAATATTTAATTAAATTAATCGTAAAATTAAAAATATTAATGAATAAACTTTAGATAAAAATTAAAATTATATAATTACTAAAAATAGGAGCTAAAAAATATGAATCATAATGGAAAATTTGGTAAATATGGAGGAATTTATGTTCCAGAATTATTAATGCCGGCTATTGAAGAATTAGAAGAAGCATTCTACAAATATAAAGATGATCCCCAATTTAAATCAGAATTAGAAAAATACTTAAAAGAATTTGCAGGTAGACCAACAGGATTATATTATGCTGGAAATTTATCTGAAAAATTAGGTTGTAAAATTTATCTTAAAAGAGAAGATATGTTACACACAGGAGCCCATAAAATTAACAATGCTATAGGACAAGGATTACTTGCAAAATATATGGGTAAAACAAGACTTATTGCAGAAACTGGAGCTGGACAACATGGTATTGCAACTTCAGTAATTGGTGCAAAATTAGGTTTAGATGTTAATATTTATATGGGTTCAAAAGATGTTGAAAGACAAAAAATGAATGTATTCAGAATGGAATTATCTGGAGCAAAAGTAATTCCAGTAGATGCAGGAAGTTGTACACTTAAAGATTCAATTAATGAAGCATTTAGAGATTGGATTTCAAATGTTGATACCACCCATTATCTTATAGGTACAACAATGGGTCCACATCCATACCCAACAATGGTTAAATATTTCCAAAGTGTTATTGGAAAAGAAGCAAGGAAACAAATATTAGAAATTGAAGGTAAACTCCCAGATACCGTTATTGCATGTGTTGGTGGTGGAAGTAATGCAATGGGAATATTTTCAGGATTTGTAAACGATGAAGATGTTGATTTAATAGGAGTTGAAGGTGGAGGAAAAGGTGCAAATACTGATGAAAATGCTGCAACCATTGAAAACGGTAGCGATGGAATATTACATGGTGCATTATCCAAAGTTCTCCAGACTGATGAAGGACAAATTGAAGAAGCAAGCTGTGTATCAGCAGGACTTGATTATCCTGGCGTAGGACCGGAACATGCATATTTAGATAGTATTAACCGTGCAGAATATGTATCCGTTAATAATGAAGAAGCACTTAATGGATTTAAAGCATTATGTGAAATTGAAGGAATTATTCCTGCCCTTGAAAGTGCACATGCTATTGCATATGCAATCAAATACGCTAAAAAAGAAGAAAATAAAGGAAAAACAATTATTGTCAATCTTTCAGGAAGGGGAGATAAAGATATGAATATTGTCGCTGAAGAATTAGGAGTAGAAATATAATTAAACAATTAAGAAGGTTAATAAAATGAATATGAAAACATATAAACAAACATTTGAAGAAGCTGAATCTAAAAATGAAGGAATATTTATACCATTCTTAGTTGTAGGGGATCCTGATTATGAAACTTCCTTAGAAATCGCTAAAATAATGGTAGATAATGGGGCAGATGCATTAGAAATTGGGTTCCCATTTAGTGACCCTGTAGCAGATGGTAAAACTGTTCAGAATGCCGATATTAGATCATTCAAATCAGGAACAAACATTGAAAAATGTTTCAAATTTATTAAAGAATTAAGAGAATATACTGATAAACCATTTGGTTTACTTCTTTATTATAATATCATTTATAAATATGGGATTGATGCATTCTATGAAAGATTAAGTAAACTTGGAGTAAATGCAGTTCTTGTAGCAGATTTACCTCCAGAAGAATCAGAAGATGTACGTAAAGCTTCCAAAAAATATGGTGTAGAAGAAATATTTATTGCAGCACCAAGTACAACAAATGAAAGATTGAAACTAATTGCCGATTATGCAAGTGGGTTTATATATACAGTATCTGTTATGGGAATTACTGGTGCAAGGGATAAAGTGGAACACAATACCACAGATATGATTAAAAGAATGAGAAAACATACAGATATGCCTTTATGTGTTGGTTTCGGTATTTCTAAACCAGAACATGTTAAAGAAGTAATAAATTCTGGTGCTGATGGTGCAATTGTAGGTAGTGCAATTATAAACATTATTGCAGATAATTTAGACAATAAAGAAAAAATGTTAAATGACATTAAAGAATATGTCAGCTCTATGAAATCTGCTACTAAAAAAGAATAAAGATGATGATTAAATGATTACTGAAATATTTGATGAACTAATAGACAAACAAAATGATTTAACTGAAGAACAAGCTTATGCTTGTATGGATGATATGATTAATGAAACATGTAATGATAACATTATAGCTGCATTTTTAATTGCACTTAGAATTAAAGGTGAAACTATACCTGAAATTACAGGATTTGCAAAATCTATGAGAGATCATGGAAAACATGTCGATTACAAACCTAAGGGTTATATGTTAGATGCATGTGGTACTGGTGGAGATAGTTTTAAAACATTTAATGTAAGTACTGTAGCCTCAATAATTGCAAGTAGTGGTGGAGCAGAAATTTCAAAACATGGAAATCGTAGTGTTAGTAGTAAATGTGGAGGAGCAGATGTACTTGAAGCATTAGGTGTAAATATTAGTGCAGGCCCAAAAGTTAATGAAAACTCATTAGAACACTGTAATTATGGATTTTTATTTGCTCCAATATACCATCCCGCTACAAAAAATGTAATGGGAATAAGAAAAAGTTTAAATACACGTACTGTCTTTAATCTTCTTGGACCATTAACTTGTCCATCAAATTTAAATGCACAGATGATGGGAATATATAATCCAGATCTTATTGAAGATATTGCTAAAGTATTGGTGAATTTAGGAAGAGAACGTGCAATGATTGTTCATGGTTATGATCAAAATGGAAATTCTGCTATGGATGAAATTTCAATTATTGGAAAAACAAAAGCAGCATTTATAAATCATGGAAAAATTGAAATTAAATATATAACTCCAGAAGACTTTGGATGTGAAAAAGTTAATCCTGATTATATAAGAGCACCTGACACTTTAGATGGACATGTACAAATTATTAAAGACATTTTAAATAATAAACAAGATACAAAAGAAGATAAAGCTAGACTAGATTTAGCATTAATAAACTCTTCAGCCATGTTATATGTTGCAAATAAAGTTAAAAATCTTGAAGAAGGTGTAAATCTTTCTAAAGAATTAGTAGCAAATGGAAGTGCTAAAGAACAATTAAATAAAATAATTAAATATAGTAATGAAAAAATATAATTACTATATTACATTTTTTTAATTTAAAATAAATATTCTTAATAAAAATAAAAAGTTTAATAAAAAACTATTTTTTAAATATTTAACAATAAATAAGTAGTAGATAATAAAAAACTATTTAAAAATATAAATAGAAACTAATTTTATGACAAGATATTCAATGTTCATGTGTGATAATTGTAATTTTATATTTGAGAATAAAGATGTTGTATTCTATATTAATGATGATTTAAATGAAATAACTGAAGAAGCATTAGGCATACTATCTTCAAGAGCCATGACTGCATCTAAAATTTCTGGATTTATCCATACATGGTATTGTATTCATTGCAAAAATTTTGTAGATGAATATGATATTGTTTCAAATAAGACTAAATTAAGTATAAGAGAAGTAGAAGAACTTATTAAAAAATTATCAAAACATGATAAAATAATATTCACTACAAATTTAAAAAGTATTTATCATAGAAACTGTCCAAAATGCGGAAGAGAAATTGATGCAGTATGGAATTTTGATAAATGCCCACAATGTGAAAAAGGAAATCTTAAATTAATAAATGAATATATTTTAGATTAAAAAAAAAAACAAAATAAATATAATTATGATAGAAAATATAAAAAATCATTCAAATTTTTTTAATATCTCCCCATAAACTTCTTTTAAATTTCCATTAGAATTTTCATATATTCTTTTTAAAATTAATTCAGGAGTGCTTCTAGCAAGATAATTCATTTTAGGAGTCCTATCTACAATTAATTCATAATTTTCATCAAGCCCTTTTGCTTCAATACCATCCACACGTATATCCGTATAATTTACTAACTCTTTAGCCATATGAGTAACAATAATAGCAAAGGAATCTGTTTTTTTAATAAGTTCTATAAAACTTGAAATAATTTTTACAGATGCATCAAGTTCAGTGATTCCTTCAAGTTCATCAAGTAAAACAAGTTTCTTGGAATTTGTAGTAACAATTGGAATAAAAACTCTTAAAAAGGATTCAAATGCCCCTGCATCTAATGATCTCTTCTTAGAAAAATGATACAATTCATCGAAAATAGGTACTTCTGCATGATTACAAGCAACTGGAAGTCCCATTTGAGTCATTATAGAAACTTGAGAAATTGTTTCCAATAATGTTGTTTTACCTCCACTATTTGCACCAGTCAATAATGCAACATTATTATCTTCTGTAAGTTCATAATTTATTCTTTGTACTTTATTAGAATCTTTTAATGCAAGATTTAAATGAATAGCGCCCTCAAGTTTAAAATCATTAGAAATAAAAGGTTTATGCAAATCATATTCATAAGCAAAACTTCCAAGAGTAAACATATAGTCAAATCTAATGATCTCCATAACTTCATCATAAGCTTTATCTTTAATACTTGAAAGATATTTTGCTACTTTAATTTTCATGTCAAAAAGATTATTTTCAACTTTTGAATTTAAATCCTGTTTAATACGATAAACTTCATTATCATCAATTTCTAAAGGATATTTCTCAAGAAATGGATTAAATTTAATAGATGTTTTTTCATAAATCATTTCACCTAATTCATTTAAAATATTATTAAATATTTTATCAAGTTTAGATGGCATGTCATGATTTAACAAGTCAAGAATTTCATTTCCTTCAAGATCAACTTTTTTTATTTCATTTTTAAGTCTATCATCACCATAAGATTTAACATCTAATAATATTTTGTCAAAATCAATATTTTCTTTTTCAACTAAATCAATACTATCTAATACTGAATCAATATCATTAAGAACTGTTTCTTTGTTTAAAATTTTCCTAATTTGAGAAACTTGACTAAAAAGAGATCTATTTTTATTAAAATAACCAATAATTTTATCTGGAATAATCTCATCAATAGATGCTTCTTTACTAATCATTATAAGATTATTTAAATCACCGAAATCCAATGTGCCATTAGAATAAATATAAAATATTAATTCATAACTATGTAATTTTTCAGCAAATTCTGGAGAATTAACCGCAGTTACAATTGGATAATATTGATTTAAACCCAATTCTGTAAGATATTGATTATCCTCTTCTGATTCAACAACAATTAATTTACTTGAATCATAATTCAACTCAAAATCCTCAGGTTCAGCTAAATTTTTCATTAAACCCCTAAGTTTTATTATAGGTAAATCAGAAACTGCTTCTTTAGCATCCATAACAAAATTCAATCGATTATTAATTTCATTTTCATCATTTAAAGGAGAAATTAAAAGAATTCTATTTTTAGAATAATCTGTATTAGAATAAGACAAAATTTTTTCAATAATTTCATCATATAATTGAAATGCTTTTTCATTTTTTAAAAAATTTTGTTTAGGATTTCCAAGTAATTGATTCATTATTTCAATTGCTTTTCTTTGAGAAATTCCATCAATAGATATTAAATTCTCAAGTTCTAAATTATCTACAATTCTTCTAAGGTTCTCTTCACCACCTACTTCTTTTAAAATTTTTGAAGATAATTTATTACCTACACCTTTAATATCCTGTAACTGTAAAGAATTATTTTCATTTTTTACATCAGACATAATACCAAACCTAATTGTCAAATTAATTTTTTAATAAAATTAATAGATAATTTATATACAAAATATAAATAAATTTTAGAAAGAGCATTTGAAAACTAATATTTGATAATTAACAAAATAAATGAAAATAAAAAAAATATTAAATCGCAAAAAATAGGATAATTAAAATATAAATTAACTATAAAGTGTTAATTTTTAATAAATAGAACATAAATAAATAATTTATAAAAAATAACTATTTTTAAATAAAATAATTTAATATTAAAATCAAATTAAATGAAAAATTAAAATTAAAAGTCAAACAATTAAAATACAATAGAAAAATTATTAAAAACAAAAATATCAAAATTAAAATTAACATTTTATTAAATAAGTAATATACAATAAATAGAATAGAAAAATAATAAATTTAAATAAGATAAAATTAAAAGTATTAAATTGTAATAAAAAAGTAGGATTTTATAAAATGAAAAAAAGTCATACACTTATTATTATAATAATAATTATTTGTTGTATATTTGGTGCAATTTCATATTTTTTAACAGATGAAACTACTGTATCTGATTATGATTTACAAGAACATAATTCATCAACTGTTTTAGACAAATTGTATCACAAAATCAATAATAAACTGTATCCTGATAAGAGCATTATAGGACATAATGAAAATGGTACAGTACATAAATATTATTATGGTAATCAATCATCAAATAAAACTATCGTAGTCATTCTTGGTGTACATGATCTAGAAAGTGGAATCCATAATGCTACAAATGAAACTCTTAGTAATTTAACTAAAGAAAACAAACTTTCTAAGAGATATATAGTTTATTTTGTGAAAATAAATCATAACCAAAAAAAATACAATGTAAGTGAATATAATACAAATAGACATATGGGAGAAATGCTTGCAAATAAATTTATTGTAAATGATGTAGAACAATATAATCCCCAATTAGTAATGGATGTTCATGAAATGGAAGTTTATTATGATAGAACAACATTCATGTTACCAATAACTGAAAATTCAAAAGGAGAACAAGATGCACAAAAACTTGCAAATTCAATTGGTGTTGTAAAACAATCTACATATAGTGCAGGAACAAGTCCCCAATATGTAACAGAACCTATTGCACATAAAAACATTGAAACAATGTTATTTGAAGTAAATCAGGGATATTCACAAGAAAGAAAAAATGATTATGCTTTAAAACTTATAAAAGCATTAGATAATTTTAATTGACTTGAAATAAGTCAATTATACTTATCTTATTCTAAAATTAAAATATTAAATAAAAAAAA
>JBJFGN010000092.1:0-2180 GCA_051892775.1 Methanobrevibacter sp.
TCATGTTCAGTATAATAAATTGGATAAATTTCAAATACCTTGCTTAACTCTTGAGTTAGATTAAATCTATTTGATTTTTCTCCATTTAAAGTTCTAATTTTTCTACAATGTTTTTGAGTTTGAAAACGATAAGGGCAATATCCATATTTTTGATACATACACACTCCATTAGAGCTATTTTGGTGTAGACAATCGTTATCTTTTAAAGATGCTTTTTCATTATAATATTTGCATCTATTTAAGTCTATATAATCAGTAACAACTTTAATGTTTTCTTCGGTATATTCTATAGGTTTAAAACCATTTTTTTCAGCATCATTATTTAAATAAGACTTCAACATAAAACTGTCTTTTACTTCTGTTGTTGTATCATTTTTAGCTTGAACCTGTTGCCTAAAATATTTCTTATAAGAATATACATCTCCCTCAACAATATCATCTTCTTTTAAAAATTCGAACTCATTTGCCGTTCTATAATACATTTTTGTACTTTGAGACCAATCTTTTTGAGAAAAGAAAATATCTCTTCCGGTATACTTATAGATGGCTTTTTCTTTATCAAAAAAATCTGCTCCTTTGGTATATGCCTTACAAAAAATAGCTTGTTTTAAATTAAATACAATATCTGAATCTCCTTGTGAAATTGTTTTTGGACTTATAGCAAAATATGGATTTTCAATGTTTATTGTAGGTCTTATAAAATAATATTGTCCTGGAGTAACATTAATAATCAAAGCTTGTTCTTTAGATATTGTATAGTCTCCTTCTGCGTCATATCCTCCTTCTCCTATTATTATAGGAATAGTCGCGTCCTCTGCAGAAAAATATTCATATCTGTATCCATCTTTCGAATTGCCTTCTCGTACAACATATTCGCTATTTATATATAATACATAAGTTTGATCTTTTGATATTATTTCTTCCTGACCAACTATACCAAAATTTATAAAAGTTTTATAAGGATAAACATCTTCTCCTTTTGAACCAGAAGTATGATTATCTAAAATAAGTCCTTGTGGGGTTCCAATATCAGGTAATTCACCATCATTATTTTGTTTCATTTCAACTCTAACAGATATGGAGCTTGATTTTTCATTTACTCCGGTAAATAATTTCATAACTTCCCATCCAGAAGTGTCTGTCATTTCAGTTCCATTTTGAACTAAATTACGGGCTAATTGCGGCACAATGGTTCTTGTATTTTCGCTAGAACAAATTCGATAATCTATCGTATCATCCATACTTGAATCCCATTCATCTGAAGTAAATTCAGTAGTACCATTCTTTTTATCAATAAAATCGTACATTGTATTATTATATACTTTAACATATTGATCTATCTCTTCACTTATATTTATTTCTGTTCTATCAGTAATAGAAATCTTTTTTCCAAAAGTTAATTCAGTATCTCCTATTTGTTCTAAGTATCCATTATAACAAACCATTTTATTCGCCGCGACATCTTCAATATCTTGAATTTCATTCTTTTCTGTATTATACCATTTATTGGATTTAACACATTCATTCCAATCCTTTAAGGTCATAACATAAGAATAATCCTTATTTACTAATAGTCCAGCCTCATCTATTTGAACTTCAGCACCTGGGGGAATAGCAATAAACTGTATTAAAAATGTGGGATCTATAGAACTTGGAGCAAGATAATAAGATTTAATACCATTAATTTCTCCAATTGCGGCTTCTTGTGTAGCAGCATAGCCTGAATCTCCACTATTTATGTAACAAAAATCTAAACAACTGTAAGGAACATAAATATAACCATCATTTTCAACATTTTTTGATTGTTGTTGTAATAAAGGTATGCCATTATCAAAATTTCCATTATCCCAAAATATCTTTTGTTCGCGACTTAAGTCATCTCCCATTTCTTGACTTCTTGTCTCGCCGCTAAAAACATTAGTTAAAGTTCCATCTACAATATAATTGAGTTTATAACCTGGAATTGAACTGAACATAGACGCGGGAATCTTAAATAATTTTTCCTCGGCATATTCTGTAAAATCTCCCCAGTTTTTAGATGCGTCATATTCCCATATACTATCATCTAAAATAATTTCAGTAAATGTGCCTATTTCCTCAACATTATTATATAATTCGGTATCAAAAGTAATTCCATATCCATTTCTTGATAATTCATCTATAAAAGCATCTTCACAAGT
>JBJFGN010000093.1:0-2160 GCA_051892775.1 Methanobrevibacter sp.
CATTTCCTTTGGAGTACCTTTAAATACAATCTTACCACCCTTAGTTCCCCCATCTGGTCCAACATCAATAAGATAATCTGCAAGTTTCATAACATCCGTATTATGTTCAATAACAATTACTGTGTTTCCTCTATCTACAATTCCTTCTAGAATTTCCATAACTTTAGTAATATCAGATGCATGTAGTCCAGTAGTTGGTTCATCTAAAATATAAATATTACCTTTTTTCTTAATATTTTGAGCAAGTTTTACTCTTTGTCTTTCACCACCTGAAAAAGTCGAAAGTGGTTGTCCAAGTGAAATATAAGGAAGTCCAACTTCCATAAGTGATTGTAAATGATTCATTATTTTTTTATTATCACTAAAAAATAGAACTGCATCTTCTACACTCATATTAAGAACATCTACAATATTTTTTCCTTTATAATTATATCTTAGAGCTTCATCACTATATCTTGTTCCATTACAATATTCACAAACAGTTGTAACTGGATCCATAAATACTAATTCTGTTGTAATAGCACCTCTTCCTTTACAATATGGACAAGCACCTTTACCATTAAAAGTAAATAAACTATCTGATACATTATTTTCTTTTGCGAATATTTTTCTAATTTCATCAAAAAATCCTAGATATGTACAAACAGTTGAACGACCAGTTGCAGTAATAGCACTCTGATCAATCAAAACAACTTGATTCTCATATTGTTTTGCAAATACATCTCTTATTAATGATGATTTACCACTTCCGGCAACACCAGTGACGGCCGTTAATATTCCAAGTGGAATATCTATATCTACATTTTTTAAATTGTGAAGATTTGCTCCTCTTACTGGTAAAAATTTCTCAGGAATACGAGGATTATCTTTTATTTTTATTTCATTATTTAAAGCTTTTCCTGTCTTGGTATCACTAAGTAATAATGATTCATAACTTCCTTGAAATAAAATTTGACCACCATTTTTTCCTGCTAGAGGTCCAACATCTATTACTTCATCTGCAATACTTATAATATCTTTATCATGCTCAACAACTAAAACTGTATTACCTTTATCTCTAAGACTTTTTAATAACTGGGCCATTCTATGAACATCTCTTGGATGCATTCCTGTACTTGGCTCGTCAAAAATATAAATCATACCACATAATGAGCTTCCCATATATCTTACAATTTTAAGTCTTTGAGCCTCACCACCTGAAAGAGTAGAACTTTCTCTGTTCATACTAAGATATGGAAGACCAATGTCAATCATCCTATCAAGAGATGCCATCAATTGCTTAACTATTGAACTTGCTCGTGGGTCATCTATTTTGCTTAATTCTTCACGTAATGTTTCAAAATCCATTTCACACATATCTGCAATATTATATCCATTAATTTTGCATGAAAGTGTTTTACTGTTTAATCGTTTTTCCCTACAATCTGGGCATTCACATTCGTACATGTATTGTCCTATTTTTTTGAGAGTATAATCATTTTGTTCTTCTGGTCCTTTCATTAAAACAAGTCTTTTAAATTGCTTATATACACCTTCTAATTTTTTATCTACTCTTTCTCCATCTTTAGTCCAACTTCCATATAAAAGAATATTCTGTTCACGCTCTGTTAAATCTTTCCATGGTACATCAGTTCTAAAATATTCAGGTCTCCTATACACTTTCCAATAATATTTTCCTGTTCCAAACGCTGGTAGCAAAAAGAATCCTTCATCATAAGTTTTATCTTGTTCAATAAAATTATTAATATCAAAATCCATTACTTTACCAATACCAGCACAAGTTACGCACATTCCATTAGGATTATTAAATGAAAAATAAGATGCAGGTCCCACTTGAGGAGTACCTATTCTTGAAAATAAAAGTCTAAGTGCAGAATACATATCACTTATGGTTCCTACTGTTGATCTTGCATTTCCACCAAGTCTACTTTGATCAATAATAACTGATGGATTTAAATTGTCGATAAGTTCCACATTAGGTTTTTCATACTTTGGTAATCTACCTCTAATCCAAGCAGAATATGTTTCATTCATTTGTCTTTGACTTTCAGCTGCAATTGTATCAAACACAATACTAGATTTACCTGAACCAGATACACCAGTAAAAACTATAATTTTATTTTTAGGAATATCTAATGATATATTTTTTAAATTATTTTG
>JBJFGN010000094.1:0-2157 GCA_051892775.1 Methanobrevibacter sp.
GCAGCCTAAGCAAATCTCAGGATTTTTCATCCACAACATTTGACAATTTCTCTTTCTTTATGGCTTCAGGCTTTTGCTTTAAAAATGATAATTCTAATGATTTCAGAGGTTTATTGATATTTGTAAAAAGAAGATTTCTATCATTATGGGTTCCATTTATTATTTGGACATCTATATTTTCACTCTTGCATAATACATTCATTTCATTGAATTTGTATACGGATAATCCTTCTATATTAGACTATACAACTATCGGGGGGGGGCATCGATTTGGACTTGGAAGGATATAATGAAAAATATTCTTAAATCCTTTTTGCTTAGTGGTGGAACACAGATAGGTGGAGCTTTATGGTTTATTTGTATTTTAATAAAAATTTCTTTTTTGTATTGTTTCAATGATTTTTTTATAAAGAAAGTCTGGGATGATACTATCGTTGTTCAAGGGGTTATTTCATCATTGCTATTGATTTTAGGCTTTTTTATGCATTTGAAGAGTATATCCCTTTTAAGCTTAGATAAAGTCTTTTCATATTACTGCTTATTTTACATTGGATATGTGTTAAAACGATATAAACTATGTGATTGTATTAAAAAGGATTGTTTTAGATTTCTCGTTTTGATAAGTATGTTCGTAATCTTGTTTCTTTGTAATTTATATGGATATATTGAACTTGCTGAAACTTCTTATATGAATCCATTTTTTCTTTTAATGACATCTATTGCTGGATGGCAATTGATGTATGAAATATCTTTCTTTATTTCAAAAACGAATAAAATAAAAAATGTTCTAATTGTTATAGGAAAGAATACCTTATCGGTCGTTATTCTTCACTTTTTATGTTTCAAAATTATAAATCTCTTAGCTGTTTATATAGAATGTAGCCCTTTATTTTTAATTTCATGTTTTCTTATTTATAAGAGATCTGGAGTTTGGTGGCTTCTTTATTGTTTAATAGGAATAGAACTTCCAGTTTTTCTTAGTATTTTATATAAAACTGTAAGGAAGGCAATTAATAAAAGATGTTTGCAAATGAACAAAATTCAATAGTATGATTTTAGGAATGTTAAAATGATTTCAATAGCAATGACAACCTATAATGGGGCAAAATATCTACAGGAACAATTGGATTCTATTCTCGTACAGTTAGAAGAAGATTTTGAACTTATTATCTGCGATGATTGTTCTACTGATAATAGTGTAGAAATAATTGAAAAGTATATTGAAAAAGATTCTAGAATACATTTTTACAAGAATGAAAAAAATCTTGGCTATGTAAAAAACTTTGAAAAAGCTATTTCTTTATGTAAAGGAGATTATATTGCATTAAGTGATCAAGATGATATTTGGCTACCAGAACATTTAACAGTATTACTAGAATATTTGAAAAAATGTAATTGTAGTCTTGTTGGTGGTAATGCATTGTTGGTTGATTCAAATAATCAGGATTTAAACTGTAAATTGATTAACAATAATAATTTACCGGTTAAAACTAAAGATTTTAATACAATGGTTTTATATAGAAACGTGTTCCAAGGGACTGCGATTTTATTTGAGAAAGACATTTTAACAAAAGCGCTGCCATTTCCAGATGGTATGAAATATCACGACTGGTGGCTTGCACTTGTAGCCTCGGAGATGAAAGGGATAAATTATATAAATGTTCCAGTACTTAGATATAGACAACATGGTAATAATGCCTCTGGAGAGCATGTGAAGGATTCCTTTAGACAGCGAATAAAAAAATTCTTCAATTCCGATTTAAATGAAAACGCTTCCAGAACTATTTCAATTTTGGAAAATTTCAAAACCATATCTACACAAAAGCAAAACATTGAACAAGTTTTGAATTATTCAATTAGTAGTAGAGAAAAGAACTTATCTGCACTGCATTATTTTAGCAAGCATTATAACGAGATTTATTATAATGAATCATATTTCAAATACATAATAAGGAAAAGCAAGATGTTATTAAATATTCTTTTCTAATGATGTAGGCTAGTAAATGAATTTGAATAAAATTGTAAAAAAAAGTGAAATTTCTCAAGTTGTAAAGACATATTTTCATAGCAGAATTTTATTATATGCTTTTCTTATTTTTCTTTTAGTACGGGGAAACCCACCACCTATGGTGGTGGTCTAGCAAAGTTAGACAGCTC
>JBJFGN010000095.1:0-2112 GCA_051892775.1 Methanobrevibacter sp.
GTTACAGTTCAGTAAGAATTATTTGAAATAGAAAGTATTATATGTAATAATTGTGTAAATAAAATTTAATATAAATTAAGAAATATCAAAACAGTTAAAATAACACAATATAAATTAAAGCCATAAAATTACTGTATATATAGTGATTTTATGGCTTTATTCTTCTTAAGAATCAAAGAAAATAAAAAAATTTTTAAAAGGACCAATATAGCTTTTATGTGCTGTAACATTTTAGACACATACTTGTAAAGTGCAATATTTAGCCATTTTTGATATAATATTAATATCAAAAAGGTGGTGAAGAAATTGGGCAAAGGTCAAATGAATGATATGTTTAGACAAATGGAAGAATTATTTTCAAAAGTAGATAAATTAACAAAAGAGGTAAAAACACAGAACAAAGAAATTAAATGTTTAAATAGAAAATTGATTGAAAAAGATAAGCAAATAGAAAGATTAACAAATGAAAATCAAAAATTAAAAATAGAAATAAAAAGATTAAAGAATAAAAACAATAAAGACAGCTCAAATTCTAGTAAACCATCTGGAACAAATGGATTCAAAAAAGTAATTACTAATAGAAGAGAAAAATCCGATAAAAAACAAGGAGGGCAAAAACGGACACACAGGAAATAGCTTAGGAAAAGAAAAATTAGAAAAAATATTAAAACAAGAAAATATAATAAAAAAACCACCAATAGAAATTAATAAAAATGATAATAACAAAAATGCAAAACCATATAAAACTACAGTGATTGATGTTGATATATCTGTAACAGTAACTGAATATTTATATTATCCAGATAAACATGGTAATTTTAATGTACCCCAAAAACATAAGAAACACATTGTATATGGAGATAAATTAAAAGCTCTAGCAGTAGATTTTATGTACGAATCATATAATTCAACAGATGCAACACAAAATATAATTTCTAGTATAACAAATAATTGTTTAGAAATACCAAAAAGCACGTTAATAAACTGGTCAAATGAAGCAAAAGAAAAATTGATGCCAGAGTTAATAAATATAGAAAAAGAGATATTAAATTCATATTATGCTCATTTTGATGAATCTCAAATAAAAGTAAATGGTGAAGCTTTTAATGAAGTGTGTGCTAGCACAGATAAGCATACAAGAATGTGGACTATGAAAAGTAAAAAACACGAAGAACTAGAAAAAATAAATTTTTTCAAATCCTATATGGGAGTAATAATAAAAGATGGAACAGATTTATACAATGGTTTTGGGATAGCGTTTTCGCAATGTATTTCACATATTCAAAGATATTTAAAAGGTATTTACGATTTTATTAGCCATAAAGGTCCAAAAATGATGGCAGAATTTTTAACAAAATATAATAATTATAGAAAAGAATTGATACAAAAAGGAATAGAAAAATTTGAGGAACAAGAATACACAAAAATTATAAATGAATATGATGAAATAATTAGGATTTGGAAGAGAGAGTGGATGTCTGATAAAAATAATCCACAATATGATGACGAAAGGAAATTATTATCAAGAATGGAAGATTCAGATAAAGAACAAATATTATATTTTCTAAAAGATTTTAAAGTGCCATCAACAAATAATCAAGCTGAAACAGACCAAAGAAACATAAAAATAAAGCAAAAAATAGGAAAATTTAGAAGTGATGGTGGTGCTGAGATTTATGCAATCATAAGAAGTTGTATAAATACATATAAAAAACAAGGGATTAATGTGTATCAAGCATTAATAAAAGCTTTTAAAGATGAAACGATTCTAGCATAGTCAAAAGAGGTTAAAAACCTTTTTTAGCTATGCTTAATTGAATGTCCTTACTGAACTGTAACATATTAATGCATAATTCAAAAATTATATTAATTAACTTTTAATAAATCTGTTATTTTTTTGATTTAAACAGCAACTATCTTCTTGCAATTCAAATTATAATTACTAAAAGCTAAAATAAATAAAGTTTTAATAATAACCTACAAAAACCAGCTTTACTTTTTTGGTAAAACTGGTTTTTTAATTATTAACTTTTATTCTAATATTATTACACTTACTCCCATCCAAATATATTCTTGCAATATCTCATTATCATTGTTGCTGCTTCTGCTCTT
>JBJFGN010000096.1:0-2076 GCA_051892775.1 Methanobrevibacter sp.
TTGTAGTATTATTATTTATTTTCTAAAATAATTATTATTAAAAAAGATAATGAAGTTGTAGTATTGTTATTATCTTCATTTAATAAATATGGGTTTTTCCTTATTTATTAAAGTAATGGAAATTACATGATATAATATTTAGTTTAATTAAATTATTTAGTATATTGTTGTAAATAGTGTTTATATGAATTAAATAGATATTTAGCTATGAAACTAATATCTAAAGCAAGATTTTAATATTTTATTTAATAGGTATTGTATTAAAATAATTGTATTAGTAAATGGAGAAAAAATGTTTTAAAATGTATTTATTGTTGATGTAGTGATTCAGTGATTTAAATTTAGCATTAAGTAACTTGCTTAATCATTGAGGTGTTAAAATTAAAAATATTCAAAAATATATACTTTTTATGGGTATAATATTTTTAATATCACTTGTTTCAATTTCATGTATTTCTGCTATAACTATATCTTCTTTTGGAGATTTCAATGACTCTTCAAAAATGTTAAATTCAAATAATACTGTTAATGATTCATTAGATATGTTTTCAAATGATGGAAATATTAGTACTGTAATGGAGAATACTATTAACCATAATTTAAGTGGTGAAAAAGGTTTATTCTTATTACGTACATATATGAATTTAAAATTTCATTATGATCCTAATGGTTCAAGTAGTATTGATGATTTAAATAAAACAGGTAAAGGTAATTCAATAGCATTGGCTCAATTTGCTCAGGATAAACTTTTACAGAATGGTTATGAAGTAAGAATCGTTTCAGGTGAAACTAGTGATTCATTAGATCATCAATGGGTTCAAGTTAAAAATAATGGTCATTGGGAAAACTTTGAATCTACTGCAATCACTCGCGAATGTGGAAGTAAAAACTATACACAATTATTATGTACAAATAAGACTGTTATAAGTATTAATGGTACTGATGTAATGCCTCAAACTCTTGAAAATTATTTTAAATCCAATAAAATTGAGAATTACACATTACCTGATGATACTGGTATTAATATGAGTAATGTAAGTGTAGAAAACGTGACTATTCAAAATGTAACTATGTCAAATGGTTCAAACCTTACTTATATTATTTTAAATAATTCAAGTATGAATATTAGTAATTTCACACCATCTGTAACTAATCAAAGTAATTATACAGATAATAATACAATTACAGTTACTATGTATCCATCTTGTGCAAACAATTGTGGTGATTATAAACCATATACAAAAACATATTTGAATTACTGCCCATTCTGTCATAAATGGGGTACATTATCCGATACTCCTAAAGATCCAAATAGGGATGGAAGTGGAAGTTCTAATGGTGGTGCCGGAGTACCAGAAGGAGAGATTACATGTGACCCTGCTAAAGGAGGGTGTGATGCTGATTTCTGTGGTGTCTGTGGTGCTGATAAGATGAATCCTAGTAGGGCTTATTTAGTCATGGTTAATGGTACTGGTAATACCACAGTAGATGGAAAAACAGTTAATGTTGGCGCACCTAATGGAAATGTTAATATTAGTGTAAGTGCCGATATTAAAGAAGCTTCTAATCAAATTTGTGCTAATTGTACTACTCCAGAACAAAAATTAAAAGCTATTCATCATTGGGTAAATCATAATGTCCAATATGAATATTATGGTGGTACTAAAAAAGGTGCACAAGGTACCTTTAAAGCAAAATCTGGAAATTGTTGTGATCAAGCACAACTTGTAATGGCTATGGCTAATGCACAAAATATTACTGGAAGGTATGTATATTGTGATAGTGTTTCATTCTTAGATGGAACTTCTGCTCACGTATGGAGTCAATATAATATTAATGGCCGTTGGATAGATATAGATACAGTTAGTACTGGTAGTGATAAAGGATATGGTTCCTGTGCGGGTCATCCAAATGATGCTATAGCTATTCTTGGTTCTAAATTGACCTTTTAAATACAAAACTTAACCCATTCATTTTTTCTTTTTTTTTTTATTTTATTTTTTCTAGTTTTAAAGAATTATTTATTTTAAAATTTAATTTTACACATATATTTTTGAAAGAGAATAATATTCTATA
>JBJFGN010000097.1:0-9586 GCA_051892775.1 Methanobrevibacter sp.
AACTATTTATAGTAATATATTAAGAATTATAATTGTATAGTATATTTTTTATAATTTTATTTATTTAATAAATGATTTATAAAAAAATAATTAATATTAATTTTTAATATATCTTTTTTATTAAAATTGATTTATTTAAATTTCCTATATATTTTTTTTAAAAAAAGACTCTGATGGATAATATGTGTGGAATATTAGGATTGTATGGTAAATTTAAAGGAAATGATATTCTTTCAATGATGGAGATTATTGAAAAAAGAGGTACAGATGCACATGGAGTGTATTTAGAAAACGATGAAACAACATTTTTTGACAATGACATTGATATGGATACATTTAATGATGATAATGAATATAATGTAGGTTTTGGTCATAATTTACTTTCTATTTCTAATTTTTATAATGAGGATAATCTTTTAAATCTTCAACCTAAAAAATTAAACAATCTTGTTTTATCATTTAATGGAGAAATATATAATTATAAAGAGGTTTTAGACTTTTTAAAATCTAATTTATATGATGGAGAAGCTCCAAAGAGTGACTGTGATCTTTTAATGCAGGTTTTAAATTATTACTATAATAAGAATCAGGATCTTTTAGAGGCAGTGCAATATACAAATAGGCGTATTGATGGAGATTATGTTTATGCTATATATGATGGTGAAAATATTGCTCTTTCAAGAGACTCTGTAGGTGTAAAACCATTATTTTATGGTGAAAATGATACTATCCGTGGATTTGCATCAGAAAGAAAAGCATTGTGGAAAGTTGGAATTACTGATGTAAAGACCCTTGAACCAGGACATATCCTTTACAACTATGAAGATATAGAACCTAAATATTTAATCTATGACTATGAGTCAAATAAAAATCATAAATATGAGACTTATATAAAATATTTAGATGAATATATTAATGATTCAGTTAAAAATAGAATAGCTAACATTGATAATATCGGACTTGTGTTTTCTGGTGGGGTGGACAGCACATTACTTCTATATTATATATTAGATAATCTTGAAGATAACCAAACACTTAAATTATATACTGTAGGTAATGAGAATTCACAAGATCTTAAATTTGCAAGAAGAATTGCAGAAGATTTGGATTTACCTTTACGTGAAACTATTATAACTGAAGATATTGTACGTGAATTTTTAGATGATACTTTACTTGCTATTGAAGAACCTAATTTAATGAAGTTAGGTGTAGGTATGACTACTTATATTGCTACAAATATGATTCATGAAGATGGAATTAAAGTAGCTTTATCTGGTCAAGGCGCAGATGAATTATTTGGAGGATATAAAAGATATCTAAATACATATGAGGAAGGTTATAAGGATACTGACGGTTTATTTTATAAACGATTTAGAGCAGTGGAACATGAGCTAAGACAGGATATTGCACATATTCATGATGTAAACCTTGAACGTGACGATGCAACTAGTATGGCTAATACTGTTGAATTACGTGTACCTTATCTTTCTGATAAAATAATTAAATGGGTACTAAATATTCCTGCTAAATATAAAATAAATGGTAGTGCTGATAATATTCGTAAGAATATCTTAAGAGAACTTGCAGTCAAAAAAGGAGTTCCTGAAGATGTTGCATACCGTAAAAAGAAAGCTGCTCAATATGGTTCAGGTATTGATAAATTTTTAAGAAGAAAAATATTTAGAGGGGTAAATATCAATAAATACTTTGATGAATTAGTAGATTCTTACATTGGTGAATGATTTTATTATGTGGTATAATATTATTGGGTTCCTACATTAATGAATGATTTTAATAAGATAATATTAATTTATATAACCTTTTATTTTAATTATTTTATTATATTTCTAATTTTACAGTATTTTATTTTTTATATTCTTAAAATGATGTATTTAGACTTCATTTTTAAATTGTTATTCTATTTTTATACTAATTAGGTTTTAATTCTAAATTATTTTTTAAATAAAAACTATAAGTTTATTAATATAAAAAAATTAATATATAATTATTATATTATTTTGATTTATAATTATTCAAGTTTAAAGGAGATTTATTATGGAAATTAAAGAAGATGCTGAAAAAATTCTTGAAAAATTTTCAAAAACATTAGATACTATTCCAGATCTTGATGAAACAATTTATATTACTGATAATTTAAATTTAACTCGCAAAGATGAATGTATTAAAATGGATGCTTCTAAAATTAGAAGAAACGCAAAAATAGATAAAAAAGGAAATTTAGTAGTTAAAAAAGCTGACTGGACTAATTAGGGTGATAGTATGAGGATGGATTTAGTACTTGAACTTTCAGATACTCCTGGACAATTAGTTTCTTCACTCTTACCATTCAAAGAGTTAGGCGCTAATCTTGTTACAGTTATTCATCAAAGGGATTATAAAAATGAAAATGGTAAAATCCCTGTACAAATAACTGTAGAAGGGGAAAGGGATAATCTTGAAAAAATCATTGAGTCAATTGAAGAAATGGGAATTAGGATACTTAAGGTTAATGGTTCTTTAAAAACCGTTAAACTCAGTACTATTCTTATTGGACATGTTATTGATACTGATGTAAGGGATACGGTAGATCAATTAAATGCAATGGATAATGTAACTGTAACTACTATGGAAGTAAAATTCAACAATGAAGAAAAATCATCTGGATTAATAACTGTGGAAATGGCTTTAGGATTAAAAGATCGGGTACTAAATAAAATTAACGAAATCGCCGCTTCCAAAGACCTTTTAGTTATTAATGAGATTTAAACAAGGGGTTTTAAAATGAAAGATTTAAAATTATGTATAATGGGATTTGGAGCCGTTGGTCAAGGTTTAGCTAAAGTAGTCTCATTGAAAAGGGAATCAATTAAAAAAGATTATGGTGTTAATTTAAAGATTGTATCAGTAGCAGACTCATCAAGTTCAGCAATTTGTGAAGAGGGGCTTGATGAAAAGAAATTAGTTGATATTAAAAAAGAAACTGGAAAAGTTGGTAATTATCCAGAATATGGTGGTAATATTTCTGGTGGTGATGTTCTTGATGCATGTGACTTTGATGTTCTTATGGAAGCAACACCAACTAATATTGAGGATGCAGAACCTGCAAGGAGCCTTACATTAAAGGCATTTGATATGGGTAAAGATGTGGTAACATCTAATAAAGGCCATCTTGCATTGAATTTTAAAGAATTAATGGATGCTGCTGAAAAAAATGATGTGTTATTTAAATTTGAAGCAAGTGTAGGTGGAACAATGCCTATTATTAATCTTGCCCAAGAAACACTTCCTGCAAATGAAATTAAATCAATTGTAGGTATTTTAAATGGTACAACAAATTATATTCTCTCAAGAATGACTTCAGAAGGAACTTCATATGAGAATACATTAAAGGAATCACAACAATTGGGAATTGCAGAAACAGATCCTACACAGGATGTAATGGGTATTGATGCTGCATGTAAAACAGTAATTTTGGCAAATGCTTTACTTGGAATTCCTGCAAGATATGATGATGTTAAAGTCAAAGGTATTTCAGAAATTACATCTGAAGCTATTTCACTTGCGGATAAAGAAGGTTATTTAATTAAGTTAATTGCTGAAATTTCACCAAATAATCTTGAGGTTTCACCAAGACTTGTAAGAAAGGGTAGTGTGTATGATATTAATGGAACTTTAAATATGGCTAACCTTAAAACAGACTTATCTGGTGATGTCACAGTTATGGGTATTGGTGCAGGTTCAATTGAAACAGCTGCAGCGATGTTAACTGATTTAATTCATGTGATTCGTGAAAAATATTAAATATTTTTTTTATTTTTAAAAAAGTTTTAGGTAATGTTGAAAATTTATCTTATTTAAAAATTTGATTTATATCAATTAAATAGACTTAGTAGAATTTAGTCTTGATTTTTAAAGAATTTTCAACATAATCAAAGATTTTAAGTTCATTTATATGGGAATTTTTTTTATACTAAAATTTTAGTTTATAATTTAAACTTTTAAGTTTATTTATATGGGTATTTTTAATTATCTAATTTTATAAAAATAGTATTTTTTTAAAATACATATTAATTTTTATTGGAGTTAATTTTATGAAATATGTTATAATTATTGGGGATGGAATGTGTGATTATCCTCTTGATGAATTAGATGGTAAAACTCCTCTTGAATATGCTAATATTCCAAACATGGATAGATTAGCTAAAGAAGGAAGATGTGGTCTTACAAATAATGTATCTGAAAAATATGCACCGGGGTCTGATGTTGCAAATATGAGTATATTCGGTTTTAATCCTGATAAATATTATACTGGTAGAGGCCCTCTTGAAGCAGGAAACATGGGTATTGATACAAGTAGTAATGATGTAATATTCCGATGTAATACCATTACAGAAAAAGATGGGTGTCTTGATGATTTCAATGCAAATCATATTAGTTCTGAAGAGGCAGCTATTTTACTTGATGATTTAAATAGATATTTTGTGGAAAAGTATCCTGGATTTAAAGGTAAGTTTTATTCTGGAATAAGTTATAGACACGTATTTGTATATTCTTGTGAAGATGATGGGGAAGTTGAAGGTATGACAAGTTTTGATACTGTGGCTCCTCATGATATTGTTGGTGAAGAAATCGATGAATACACCAATTGGGATAATAATATTTCTGGAAGTAAAATCAAATCAATAATGTTAGAATCAAAAGAATTCTTAGAAAATCACGAAGTTAATAAAAAACGTATTGAAAATGGTCTTAAACCTGCAAATATGGTGTGGTTATGGAGTCAGGGAGTAACTCCTAAACTTGATAATTTCACTGACATGTACCATCTTAAATCAGCAGTTATTACTGCAGTGGATTTACTTAAAGGAATTGCAAATCTTGGTGGAATGGATATTATAAACGTTCCAGGAGCAACAGGATACTTTGACACTGATTATGCTGCAAAAGGTAAATATGCAATTGATAATCTTGAAAATTATGATGTTTTATATGTACATGTAGAGGCTCCTGATGAGGCGGGTCATGCTCAAAATGTGGAAGAGAAAGTTAAAGCTATTGAGTCTATTGACAAATATATAGTTGGACCTATATGGAATGCATTAGAAGAAAATTATGATGATTATAAATTGGTTGTCTTACCAGATCATCCAACACCTATACCTGTAGGTACACATACTCGTGATGATATTCCTCAAGTAATCTATTCATCCAATGGAAAACCGGACGATGTTGATTCTTATAGTGAGGCTAAAATATCTAAAGGCTCTATTAAAAAAGAGCCAGGTTATAAATTAATTTCTAGATTAATAAATGATGATTATTAATCATAATATTTTTATAATTTAAGAGATAGTTATTTGTTGGTTATTTTTTTAGATTTATATATAATAGTTTTTTTATATATTGGAAGCTATTTTATTGATTTTTAATTTTATTTTATTTAAATTGAAATAAATTTAAAGGACTTCAATAAAGTCTTTTATTTAATAAAAATGTTTTATTGTTTAATAATTTTTATATTAATAATGTTTTTTTTTAAATTTTTAAATGTTAATTTTTTTATATATTGTTCTTTTGTTTATTTGTATGGAAATATCAATTTTTATTGGCTAACTATTGTTAATAAGAAGTTTTATATATAAATAAATGGATATATTAAAGTGAGTGTTAAAATGAGGAATTTTAATGATACTACTAGTGTCAAAATAAATAAAGAAAAAAAGAATCTAGTGAAATCAAAGGGAATTAAATTACAAGATTTATTGGATGATGCAATTAATTTTGAGTTGGGGATTTCAGACGAAAAATCGATTAATAAGAATAAAATTGATTATTTTTTATTAGAAATCTCTAAAATTGAAGAAGAAAGAGATAAATATCTTGATAATTTCAATAAAGAAATTAAAGTACTTTTAGATGATTTAAATAACTTTAAAAATGAAGAAGAAGAGTACTATAATAATAAAATTAAAGTTCTTCAATCCAAAATTAAATATTTAGAATCTTTATAATTTACTTTGCTATTACCTGTCTTTTTTTTAAATATGTCTTTTTTATGTTTAGTTTAAATTATTTTTAAACTAATCTTTTATTTTTTTAATTTGTTTGTATTATTTGAAATTATTCTATATTTATGTAACATTTTTTAGACTATTTCTATATTTTTATTTAATTTCTAATGTGCTAATATGTTTAATTACTTTTTTATTAAAGTTTTATATAATTAAAATTTTATTTTAACTTAGTTTTTTTCTAGGTTTAATCATTTTTTATTTAATTAGTTTAGCTTGAATTTTATTTAATGTATAAATATTATTAAATAAATATCTATTATTGAATTTAATTTTAAAATGTGATTTATATGGTGGCAAATTTTGGTTTAGGTTTAATGAGATTACCTGTAATTGATGATAATGTGGAAGATATTGACATTAATCAATTACAAGAAATGGTTGATATGTCAATGAAAAACGGTGTTAACTTCTTTGATACCGCTTATCCATACCATAATGGTGAAAGTGAAAAAGCAATTAAAGAAACATTAGTTGATAAATATCCTAGAGACAAGTATATATTATCAAATAAGTTACCTCTATTTAATATTGAAAAAGAAGAGGATATGGCAAACATTTTTAATATACAAATCCAAAGGTGTGGTGTAGAATACTTTGATTATTATATGTTACACAATCTAAGTACATGGAGTAAAACAATATTTAAAGATGTTGATTGTTTTTCTTTTATCAAAAAACTAAAAGAGGAAGGTAAAGCTAAAAAGATAGGATTTTCTTTTCATGATAAACCAGAATTATTAAAGGAAATTCTTGATGAACATCCTGAAATGGACTTTATACTTATACAAATTAACTTTGTAGATTGGGAAAATGAATCAATCAGAGCACGTGAATGTTATGAAATTGCATTAGAACATGATCTTGAGGTTTTAGTAATGGAACCTTTAAAAGGTGGAACTATTGTAAATATGCCAGATTCTGCTAAAAAAATATTAAAAGATTATCATCCTAAAGATTCTATAGCAAAATGGGGTTTAAGGTTTTCTGGAAGTTTGGATAATGTATCTTATGTTTTATCCGGTGTTAATAACATAGAACAATTGAAAGACAATATTGAAACTTTTAAAGAGTTTAAACCAATTACTATCAATGAAATCAATCTACTTAATAGAGTTACAGGAATTATTAATGATTCAGTAGCTATTCCTTGCACTGGATGTGGTTACTGTTTAGAGGATGGTATTTGTGAAAGGCATATTCCAATTGCAAAATACTTTAATTTGTATAATCAAGCAAGTTTACTTGGGTTTAAAGATTTTTCAACTCAACAAATATACTATAGAACTATTGGTTTAAATCCAGATAATGGACTTGCTTCAGAATGTGTTGATTGTGGTGAATGTTCTAAAATATGTCCACAGCATCTCGAAATATCCAAATATTTAATGGAAGTTTATAAGGAGTTTGAACTCACCATGAATGATTTTTAGAGGGTATGTGTTTATAGTATTTGAGTTTACTATATGATTTCTCTGTTTAGGATATTTATTTAAAAATTTAATTTTATAAAATTTCTTTTTTTAAAATAAGTAAGGTTTATATTAGTTTTAAAGCGTTTTTTCAGTAAAAATCGCTTTTTAAATATATGATTTAAAATTCATAAAATTTTTATAAAATATATTTTAATTTATTTAAAAATCATCTGTAAATTATTATATTAATTTATTAAAAATTGTTTAAATAAACTTAATATAATTATTAAATCTTTAATTTCTTAGTGTTTAATTAAAAGTATGTTTTTTATTAAAATATTCTTTAAATTCGTATTTTATTTAAAATTATATATATTATGAAAGATAAAGTATTAATTGGATTTTATATTTTAAGTTTTAATTGAATTTTATAATAAATTTCAATTATTTTTTAGATAGGTGTATATTATGGATTATTATAAGTATAAAGATAAAGATTTGTTAATTAAACAAGTTAGTCCTTATTTTAATGTACATTTATTTAATGATGAGGATCTTTATAATGTAATTGGTGTTTTATGTATTAATAAGGGTAATTATAATCTTCAATTTCAGAAAGGATTCTATGCAGTTTTTGGAATTAATGAAGAGGATTATTCTGATTTTAATTTGAATCGTCTTATAGATGAAATATCAGAAAATATTGTTGATTATAAAGATACTAATGAGAAAATTCATAAAATGTTTGAAGATATAAAAAGTTCTAAGTTCAAGGTTGCTTTTATTGACAATGTTTTTTATGATACTGGTGATTTAATTAAATGTTTCCAAATATATTTTGAAAATATTTCACTTAGAGGTGAACCTTCTTTATTAATTGTTGCTAAAAATGATAATATCCTTATTGAAGATAAATTAGAACTTCTTGAATTAAACAATCAAAAGGATATATTATTAAAAGAGGTTCACCATAGGGTTAAGAATAATTTACAGATTTTAAATAGTTTAATAAATATTCAGCAAAGATTTGGGCTTTCCGATTATGAAATTATTAAATCTATGAAATTATTTATTTCATCAATGGCAATTGTTCATGAAAAATTTTATTCAGACAATAGTAATTTTGGATTTGTTCTATTGGATAGTTTCTTTAAAAAATTTAAAAATAATCTTTTAGATTTATATTCTGGTATGGGAATTAATTTTGTATTTGACGTTGAAAATGATTTATATTTGGATATTAAGTCAATGATGCCATTTTCATTGATTTTAAATGAATTAATTATAAATTCAATTAAATATGCGTATCCTAAAGAATTTGAAGGTAAAAAAGAAATTTTATGTTCTATAAAATCTGAAGGTAATTTATGTAAATTTTATTATACAGATTATGGTGTCGGCCTATCAAATGAATTATCTGATGATTCTTTAGGTACTATTCTTGTAAAATCATTAGTTAATCAAATTGATGGTGAATTTAGAGTTATTGATTCAGATAAAGGATTTTCATGTGTTATTGAATTTCCAATTGATAATAAATAAATGGGGGCATTTTTATCACATCAATAATGGTTATTGAAGATGAAGCTATAATCTCTTTGGATTTATGTTTTAGATTAAAAGATAAAGGTTATACTGTTTATCACTCAGATAATTGTTATGATGCTTTGAAAATTATTTCAGATAAACATCCAGATTTAATAATTGCAGATTTAATACTTAAATCAGATTTTAATGGAATTGATATTTATAAAAAATTTAAAGATGATGGATATAAATTTATTTTTATTTCCGGTACAGATCATTCTAAAGAGCTTGATGATTTTATTAAATCTGAGAATATAATTCTTGTTGATAAACCTTTTGTTTTTGAGGAATTATATAAAATTATTAAAAAAGTTTTAGATGATTAGTTATAATATTATTAGAAAAGATTTAAGTATTTAGTTTATTTTCTAATTTGAAATTTTTAGTTCAATTTAGATATATATTAAACATTTGAATTATAATTAAATAAAAATATATAATAATTTTATAATATTTCATTGACTAGTTTTAAAATATTCTTTATTATATTTAATAATAGATAAGTATTTAAAT
>JBJFGN010000098.1:0-9564 GCA_051892775.1 Methanobrevibacter sp.
GGGTGATGCCTCTGCAAGTTAAGCCGTGCCCAAAAATTATTTAGGACAATATTGGTTACGACTAGATTAAGTATAACATTAATCTCAGATTTCTTAAGCAAATTAATGAAATTGCCAATAGCCTTTTTTGATTCTAAAAATATAGGAGATATTCTTCAACGCATTAATGATTACAGTAGAATTCAATCATTTTTGACGGGGTCTTTTATTAGCACAGTAATGTCTGCACTTACATTTATTGCGTATTCTTTTGTAATGGCAACATTTGATTATAGAATAATTATTGTTTTTATATTCGGAAGTGCGATTTATATTTCATGGGTTCAAATATTCATGAAACGCAGGCGGAAATTAGACTATATGAAATTTCAAGAGATGTCTGTAAATCAAAGTAATTTGATACAATTAGTTAATGGAATGCAGGAAATAAAATTAAATAATTGCGAAAAGGCAAAACGCTGGGAATGGGAAAATATTCAAGCAAGATTATTTAATATAGGAACCAAAACTCTTACATTAGGTCAATTACAAAATATTGGGGGGACATTAATTGATCAGATAAAAAATATTTTAATCTCTTTCTTTTCAGCAATTGCTGTAATTGAAGGAGAAATGACATTAGGAGAAATGTTAGCCCTTCAATACATTATGGGGCAACTTAACGCACCATTATATCAATTTATGAATTTTTTACAATCATACCAAGATGCGAAAATTAGTATAGAGAGAATGAATGAAATTCATGAAAAAGAAGATGAAGAAGATCCCATTAATTGTATGTATAATATTGTCCCTAAAGCCGGTGAAATAGAATTGCAAAATATTGTATATCAATATGACGGACCCCGTTCTCCAAAAGTAATTAATGAAATTAATTTAAAAATACCGCCTAAAAAAACCACGGCTATAGTAGGAGTCAGTGGTAGTGGAAAAACAACATTATTAAAAATGTTATTAGGATTTTATACCCCAACAGAAGGAACAATAAAATTAGATGGACATGATTTAAATACTTACAGCATCCGAGATTGGAGAAAAAATTGTGGAGTTGTAATGCAAGATGGTTATATATTCTCTGATACAATAGCAAATAATATTGGAGTTTCAGATTCTGAGATTGATTATAATCGGGTTAAAGATGCTGCAAAGCAAGCTAGTATAAATGAATTTATAGAGTCTTTACCAATGGGTTACAACACTAAAATCGGAGCAGACGGAGTTGGATTAAGTTCGGGGCAGAAACAAAGATTATTAATTGCAAGGGCAATTTATAAACAAGCCAATTATTTGTTTTTTGATGAAGCAACCAATGCCTTAGATACAAATAATGAGAAGAATATAATGGAAAATTTCGGGAAAGTTTTTAAAGATAAAACAGTGATTATAGTGGCTCATAGATTAAGCACAATAAGAAATGCTGACAATATTGTCGTCATAAAAGATGGTCAAATTGCCGAATTTGGAGACCATAATACACTAATAAACCTCAAAGGGATATATTACGAACTCATTAAAAATCAATTATAAAAATATGCCAGAAATACATAACAATAGAACTCCAGATGATATAGTTGGTAAGATTCCAACATGGATAAATGGAAAAGGAAATATAATAATGCTTTTAATATTATGTGGGACTATAATCTTAGGATTTGTGATACCATATCAAGAATATTTGACTGCAGAAGTATTGATTTCATATGATAAGAAATATAAGGCAATTGCATATATGGAAAGCTATGGATACGGAAATGTGAGAAAAGGTCAGATTGCTCAAATAGAATTAGATGCATATCCAAGAAATGAATTTGGGTATATAAAAGGAGAAGTTATTCAAATTGGTTCAACTTTAAAAAAAGGAAAATATGTAGTTGAAGTCCAGATAATATCAATTCCTAAAGAAATTACCCCTTTTCAAGAAATGACAGGGAAAGTGAAAGTAATAATCGGTGAATCACCTATAATTTATAAATTAATACCAATTTTAAAAAATATCTAAAATGAAATTTTCAAAATACAATATTATAGTTCCAGCAGAACAAGGAAACATTATAGTCTATAACACATTATCTGGGGCAGTTATAAAGATTGCTTCAGAACGGTACCAAGAGAATAATATAATATTAATCTCAAAAGGTATGGTAGTAGAAGATAATGTAGAAGAATTAATGATATATAAATACAAATACGAAGGACTGCTTTATCAAACTTCAGATTTAGATATTACTATAGCAACTACAATGAATTGTAATCTTAGATGTCCATATTGTTTTGAAGGAGATAGCAAATGTTCTGAATATATGACTAAAGATGTAGCGAATGCAATAATAAAGTATATAATAGCAAAAAAACAAAAAAAATTAAATATCTGTTGGTTTGGCGGAGAACCATTAATGAATTATGAAATAATAGATTATATAAGTAAACAATTAATTCATAACCATATTAAATTTAATGCAACAATAGTTAGTAATGGAACAATTTTGAATAAAAAAATAATCCAAACAATAAATTCGTGTAAAATCCGTAATATGCAAATATCTTTAGATGGAAAAAGAGAAACGCATAACACAAAACGCTTCTTTGCTAATAAACAAGGAACTTATGATTTAATTCTAGAAAATGTAACAACCCTTTTAGATGAGACGCAGATTCAAGTATTCTTGAAGGTGAATATTGATAGAAATAATATGTCAGAATTTCGAGAACTCTATAAAGCACTGAATGAAAGATTTGAAAATTATATTTTAAGTGGAAGGCTTAAGATTATGACAAATTATATTCGGAATAAAACTAATTTTTCCGGCTGTGAGTCTTGTATCGAAGAAACGGAATATAATAAATTTAGAAAAAAATATTTTAAAGAAAGAACTTTGCCCCAGTTAGCGACACCGTGTCCAATAAGGTGTCTATCTTCACTTATCTTTGGTCCAGATGGGAATATTTATAAATGCTTAGACTTATTAGGAAAAATAGAAAAAAGTATTGGAAATATTAAGGAATTCAATATAAGTATATCAAAACAATCAAATCATGCATTAAGGTTTAGCCCATTTGAGAATGATGAGTGTAGAGAATGCCCTGTATTACCGATATGTGGAGGAGGTTGTCCATTAGAAAGAGAACAGTCGATTTTAGCGAATGAGAAGATGCAATGTCCAGATGTAAAATATAACATTAAACAAAAAGTAATGGAAGTATATGCGAGTTTATCTTCAAAAAAATAAAGAATACATATTCAATCAAAGTTAGCTTCTAAATAATTACCCAATTGGGTAATATTTAGGTGTTTAGTTAGGAATTACCTTTTGGGGTATAGACTACAAGATACAATGAGTATAACTTTGCAAACAAAAGAGAGAAAGATTCAATATTGAGAAAATAAAGGATATATATCTTAAAGTGTTAAATAACAAATTTTATTAATTTAAATTTTTTGATTATGGAATTAAAAAAAGATTATCAAAAGAGTGAAGAACTTGAGTTGTTGAAAACAGGAATCAGCGATAATGCTAATTTGCTTAACGATGATGAACTTGGTGAGATTTTTGGAGGCTACATCATAAAAGAGTGTGGTGTTTATGTGCTAGGTCAATGCATTAGTTCTTATAAGGAAATCAATACTAATGATTAAAGTAACTGGTTAACAGCACAACGACTGTAAATCCCAAGCGAGTCAAGTGCTTGGTGATTTCATTAAGCACTTGACTTTTATTTATTTATTTTATTTATTTATTTATTTATTTTATTTATTTATTTATTTTATTTATTTATATGGCTCGTTTTTATTTAACAATAGTTCTCATGATTATTTGCAATATAATAGCAAATGCATCAATAATAAAAGGTTTCATATTAAATGATGACCCAGATATAATATATACGGTACATGTAAACTCAGTGGACTCCACAAATAGAAATGTAGCCGTATTTAGTGGAATAGACCGAAATATAAATGTCTCAATAAAGGATATATCGGGGAACATAAAGGTTGTATTGAAGTGTTTGGGATATGCTGATTGGGAAAAAGAGATTACTGATATAAATAGTTCGTCTATTTTGAATTTGGGAAATATTCAATTAGAGCCCAAGTCACATATGTTAGATGAAGTAGTGGTTAGAGCTCCGAAACTTAGTGTTGAACATGACGGAGCAGATTATACCATTCGCAGTTTATCAGGAACAATCATGGGAAATTCCGCGAATGGTATTGATATGTTGCGTTGGACCCCCGGAGTTATAGTTGATAACAATGATGTCATTTCTGTGATAGGGAAAGGTTCTTCTGAAATATACATAAACGATAAAAAGGTAATGAATAATTCAGAATTGAGAGCATTAAGCCCAAGCAATGTGAGCAAAATTGAAATCATACGAGAACCAGATGCAAAGTACAGTTCTCAAACCGAAAGTGTAATAAAAATTTACACAAAGAAACCTATAAAAGATTATCTTGCTGCTAGTTTGTTAGATGCTGTTGATATAAAGCAAAGAGTGAGCAATACTACAAATTTTACAGTAGATGGAAAGAATGGTAATTTGTCAGGAAATGTTTCATTAAGTTACACATTGGGAAATACAGAGGGCTATAATGATAGTCATACTATAATTACCAAAGAGAATGGAATATATGAAAAGTTTGACACTACTAATTATTCGGCAAGAGTTCATAACTGGAATTTGTTTGCAGGTGTGAATTATGCTCTAAATAGAAAAAGTGTGTTAGGCCTGCAATATAATGGAGTTTTCTCCAGAACGGATATGAATAATGACAATATATTAAACATCTTTGATAATGGAATGAATTATTTATACAATAATCCTGCGTCAATGGATTATAATAATGATCGTCATAGTGTTTCTGCAAGTTATCAATGGACCAGAAACAAAACATCTAATTTGCTGATCGTCGCAGACTATGCTACAACAGTTCATAATGATTATAAGGATATTGAAGAAATAAATTTGCATACAGGAAATAGCATAAATAATGCAATAAAGAATATTAATGATTATGATATATACACATTGTCGGCAGACTATAATTTCACATCAGGAAAACTGAAAAGCAATATCGGAGCAAATGCCGGTTATGTAAATAATAGTGGAGATGTTATTATGAATAATGACATTCAAAACAGCGAACGAGATAATGGATATGCTTCGTTTTATTATACATTTTTTCGCAAATGGAATAAATTTACGCTAAAAGGGGGACTTCGCTATGAATATGACTATACTGATGTGAAAATATTTGACAATAGAGAACAGACTGATGATTTTTCAAAATCATATTCCAACCTCTTGCCTAATATAAGTTTTGGATATAAGTTCAATAAAAATGTAAATCTCACATTGTATTATAGAAGAACAATAGCACGCCCTACTTATTCGCAATTGCGACCTACGATTTATTATATAAACGAAAATGAATATTCTACAGGTAACCCATTGCTAAAACCTTCGTTCACTGACCGCATTAATCTGAGTGCAAATCTATTTAGGGTCAATTTAGAATTGGCATATCGGAATATTACAGATAAAATAACTACAGTATATTTAAATGAGGGAAATAATATTGTTGAGAAACCTATTAACATTGATCGTTCACAGATTTGGTCAATATCTGCAGATTATTTTTATCAAAATAATTGGTTTAATATGGGACTTCATGCTGATGCGAAAATACCAAATATCTCATATCCATATTTGAATGAGACAATAAAAGTAAATGATTTGAGATGGAGTGTATATGCAAACTTGGAATTTACTATAGCTAATAAATATATGTTAGGCACTAAATTTGGATATAATTCAAAATCTAATGAAGGTTATTATGTAATGGCTCCAACAGCAACGATTGATTTAAGTGCTATGACAATCTTGTGTAAAGGTAAGTTGTTAGTTGGAGTAACTGCTAATGATTTATTGCGAAGAAGTATGGCTAAATGGAGTGAGAATCGTTATCATAATACATATATTTATAATCACAATATAAATGATACTCGAGGAGTTACGATAATGGCTCGCTACACATTCAATATGATAAATAATCCGTTTAAGAAAAGAAGCAATAATGATAATATCTTAAACCGAACAGATGAAGAACATTAAAAATGTATGAGGTTGTATTCTCATAAAGAATACAACCTCATTAGAACTATCAAATAAAGAAATTATGGATTTTTCAATAGAACAAATAGAGCAATACAGCCAAATAAATGATATCAGTTTGTGCTATGGAGCATCTGGTATATGCTTGCTTTTGTCTGAAATAGATAAAGAGAAAGCATTGAGTGTATTTAATGTTCTTAAGCAGAAGACTTTAACATTACATGGGAATATCAATATAAGGAATGGATTAGCTGGAATTGCATTACTCGTAAAGTGTTTGCATAATAAGGGTGTTTTCAATGGAAAAATTTCATCGGTATTAAGAGAAATAGATGATACTATCTTTCGTACTATAACAAACAATAATGGATTGAGTCAATTAAAAATACAAGATGCTATTGAAGTCCTATACTATTTAGTAATAATTACAAAAAGTGAAGAACATATAAATCCTGAAACAAACGAATTAAATTTTGAATTAATCAGGATTTTGGTAGATAAGATATTTGAAGATATAACAACTGAAGAATTAGCAGATACTTATATATATCGAATTGATCATTTATTACCTCAGATTTTAATAGTTTTATCAAAAGTTTTAAATTTGGGAATATACAAAACTAGAATATGCCAACTATTAAAACTCTTAGAGCCGTTGATTCTTTACAAGATGCCAATATTGCATTCAAATAGGTTGTATATATTAGTAGCAATATCGAAAATCATAGAATCTTGCGAATTGCTAGATACATGGAACGAATATAGACAAATGTTGGTAGAAAATATATCTTTAAAAAAGATAATAAAGGTTGAATGCCAAGACTTAGTTTATTTTGAGAATGGATTGAGTAGTATTTATTTGTTATTAAGAGAAATTCCTGAGTATAATAATAATATTAAAAGAATTGGAACTATTATATCAAAAGATATAGAAAATTCAGCAGAATTAAAACGATTGAGAGAAAATGAAATTTATCGAAAGAATCGTATCGGATTATTTAATGGATTATGTGGTATCGAATTAATATTAATGTTAATAAAAAAAGACTCGTCAAATGGAATCTAACAGAAAATCAGAATTAACTATATTGATTTTATATAGAGGAGACTCAATAATACGCCTAGAAAATGTTCTTGTAATAATAAAACAATTAATATCAATAGGAGCGTCGGTGTATTTAAGAGAAGCTGATAAGTTTAAGAATGGGATACTTCAAACAATTATTGGAGAAAAAATAAAATATGAATTTATTTTAGATGAAGATCCGATATTATATAAAACGAAGCATTTTAATGAAATGCTAAAAAATGTAACAACTCCTTTGGTCGGTATTTGGGATACAGATGTTATTGCAAAAACTAGTTCAATCATAGACTGTATAGATGTGCTAAACAAAGATAACGCAAAATTAGCATTGCCATATAATGGAATATGTTTAGATACATCATATCCAATAAGATTATTGTATATGAATAAAAATGAATATTCAATTTTAGATAAACACAAGCAAAAAATGCAAAGATTACAGTCTCATCTATTAACGGGAGGAGCAGTTTTAATGCAAACAGAAACCTTTTTAGAGTTGGGTGGAGAAAATGAAAATTATTATGGTTGGGGTGATGATGATTTTGACCGGTATATTCGTTTTATGAATTTAAGTTATCCTATTTATAGGAGTCAAACAATATTATACCATTTGACTCATCCAAGAAATAAAAATAGTAATTTTCATTCAAAATTGCATCAGCAAATGTCAAAGGCTGAATTATCAAAAACAATTCATCAAAAAGGTTAAGAACATTATGCTGCCAAATAACATATTATCAGTAATTATTCCAATGTATAATTCTCAGAATTATATAACTAAATGTTTAGAGTCTGTAATCGCAATCAATATTTCTAAAGAAATTATAGTTGTAGATGATGGCTCGACAGATAATTCATGTAATGTAGTGAAACCATATGCTGATAATGGTTTGATAAAGTTGTACAAACAAGTGAATACTGGAGTTTCAGAGGCGAGGAATTTAGGATTATCAGTTTGTATAGGAGACATAATCGCTTTTGTGGATAGTGATGATTATGTAAATTTTCCTGAGTTTGAGAGATTCTATAATGAGTTCGTTATAGCCGAGGCGGATATTGCTGTAGGTAATATAAATGTATTATCACCAAATAAAACTAAAAAACTATATTCGCCTGAAAATAAACACAGAGCCAAACTTAGAGGACAAGATTATTTCTCGGAATCGCTAAAAAATGATTATTTTGTTCCATTAGTCTTCAATTACTTATTTAGAAGAAAATTCATTCAAGATAATAAGTTATTGTTTAGTCATAAAATGTCAGAAGACGATCTTTGGACAACTTGTTCAATGTGCTTGGCAAACGAAATATATGTAAGTTCTCAAGTTCATTATAATTATTGTATTCACAACGAGTCTTTAACTGGGAGAAATAAAGACTCGTCTTTTAAGGCTGTCAATTTATTAGCAGTTGCAGCAGATTTATTGACATTCGTAAATCACAATACATTAGATATAAATACTATAATATGGATATATTGTAAAATTCTATATATTTATTCAGAAGCATTTAGAATAATGAAACTAACAAAAGAAATTCATTATAATTTCAATTATGAAGAAATAACTAATATAACCAAGCAGGTTCTGTCTTATACCGATATAAAAGCAAAGAGGCTTGCATTAACCTACTACATGCGTATTCAAGATTTTTTATAGTTGGGAGAACAAAATTATGGCATATATCAGAAATTGGATTATATTCAAGATAAATAGACGACTAAAACAATACGGAATAGCGATTAAAATAAATACAATTAAGTTATTCCCATTTCTAACATTAAAACATGTCAAAATAGAGAACAGGAGCAAAGAAAATATTATATCTTTTGGACATATAGAATTTGGTCTTAAGAATTTAATCAATATATTGGGGGCTAGTAAAAAATTAGATTTAACTATGAAAAACATATGGTTAAATAGTACACGGATTTCTAAAAGACCTATTTTTGTTCCATGTTTAGATGTTAAACTAGAGTATAACTCAATGACAAATAAGGCAACTTCTGTAATTATACTTGATAATATTAGATGCTATTTACAAATAACAAGAGATAATAACATTCCAGAGGTCTATATAAAAATAGAAAATATTAGTATAGATAAATATAAAGAATTGCTTTCGGACAATATAATATCCACATACCTAAAGAATATTAGGGATAATACACTATTGTCGTTATCAATGTATTACCAGCATGACACCACGGCTAAATTCCCAAAATTTAATGCGTTATTTAATAATTATCAATCCTTAAATATTTCCACAGAAGATGTTTCTTTCTCAAAAGAATATTTACACAAAGAACTAGGGTGTCCAGTTCGTTGTGCCAATTTTAGCTCACTTTTCTGAGCGTCTTGGTC
>JBJFGN010000099.1:0-2040 GCA_051892775.1 Methanobrevibacter sp.
CAAGCTTTAAAATTATTTAATGCTCGCTTTATTTTATCTGCTGTTATTCCTTGTTCCCATCCATCTACATTTAATGTTGATTTATTTTCGTATTTTAATATTTTGTATTGTATTATTCTTATTATTGTTAGGGCTATAAAGCATATTAAGAAATGGGCTTTTATATGTTCTTCTGTCCATACATACACCGGTCTTCCTTCTAAGTCACTTTTTATTATTCTAAATGAATCTTCTATTCTTGATAGTCCATGATATCTATTTATTATTTCTTTATCATTTTCTTCTATCTCTGATGTAACTATAGAATAATATCCCATTGTCTCTTTATATTTTTCTAATTTTTTATCTAAAAACACTATTAATTTATCTGTTTTTATTATTTCGCCTGTTTCTTTGTCTATATCCAATACCTTTATATATTCTTGAGATTTTCTTTGTTTGTCTTTTAATTTATCTGGATTTTCTTTGCAAGACTCAAGATACTCAATAAATTTTTTATTTTGATTAACTTCCTTATCGTAATGTTTTTTGCTCCAATAAATTATTTCTTTTTCTTTTATTGTTTTGGTAGATTTAGTTCCATCACTATTTTTATAAGTTAATGTTATTTCATTTATTCTTGATTTATATTTAAATACCACTTCATTTGAATTATTTCTAATATAATTATAATCGTTTTCTTCAAGTGCCCATTCTCTTTGTGAATTCCAACTTTTCTTAACACTTTTAGAAACTATGTAGCCATTTCCTTTATTAACTATTAAATATTTGTTTTCCTGAGTATTCATTCCGTTATCTGCAACAACTACAATTTTTCCTAAATCCATTTCATCAATATCGTTTTCTAACACATTTTTGAATGTCGTCTTGTCTTGCGTGTTTCCGGGAAACAATTTATGAGATACCGGTATTCCGTTATTATCAATAAATAATCCCATTTGAACTATTGGACCATCCGAATTTTCTTTTGATACGCCTTTTTTTCTAAAACCTTTTTTCACAATAATTGGATTACCATTTTCATCTTTTATTATTTCATTGTTTTCATCTAATTCATAAACATCATCATCACCGTACATAGTTTCAAAATAATAATTTGTTACATCGTAGTAAGTTAAACTAGTGTTTCTACCAATTGATGAATTAGTTATTTTAGTATTCATCCTATTTTGTATTTTTTTTGAATTTTGACTTAATACATCTAATGTTCTATAAATTTGGTTAATATCATCTGAATCTACTAGTTGGAATAAATATTTATTTCTATTTTCAAATGTTTTCTTTTTGCTTTGAGGATCAAGAATTCTTTCAAAAACTAATAGTTTAGTTAGCCCATTTAAATCATATTCAAGTTTTGAATTAGATTTAATTTCTCTTAACAAATCATAAATTCCTAAACCATTGTAAATACTCTGAAGAAATAAAAAACCAATATTTTTAAGTTCTATATAGTTTTTTTTATTATCGATTTCAAAAGTTCTTTTAGTAGGCAAGTTTGAATAATAAGTTATACCATCAAAATCAATTTCTCCATTCTTAAATTTTTCTCTAAATCTTTTTAGAAAATCAGGTTTACCGTCATCGAATTTAGAAAGTGGGCCTAAGTTTTTTAAAACAAATTTTTTCTGTCTGCCAATTTCTTTAACGTATCTAGATTCTGCAAGTCTTAAATAAGGTTTACCATTATTTTTAACACATTCAATATGAGGCATATTATCAACTCCAACAACATTATGTATCTTATGTATATATTGTAGCATAAATATAATCAAAAGAAAAGCCTATTTTCAATAAAAAATAGAGTTTTTTACACTTTCCAACTGAAAAAGTCGGGAAGATCGTATAGATGGTAATGTTGTAACAATTTTTGCTGATGACAATAAAAAGTATTTATCAACCGAACTAACAAAAATAATTGACGATAATTCTAATTTTGTATCAAACAAAATAGAACTCATCGATTATGAAGTAATTATATAATTGTGTTAAATTATGTTTTTTAAAATAATTATTTTGATAAAAATGATAGTTGTGCTATAA
>JBJFGN010000100.1:0-2022 GCA_051892775.1 Methanobrevibacter sp.
CCCAAGTTTGACAGTTGTTAATCAATAATATTAACTCAAGTATTGAAAAAACTTGTTTTTTTATTTATTTTATACTTGCGTAGTTTTCGTAGTTTTGATATAATTATATTGTACAGGAGCGTGGCATTATGAGAATTAGTTATTCTAAAACCAAAAATTCTATTAATTATTATGTTATTGATGATTACAATCGAAATGGTAAAAGAACTACTAAAATTATTGAAAAAATTGGCAATTACAATAAAGTATCTGAATTAGCAAATAAAGACAATATCGATATTGATACTTGGTTAAATATTTATTTAAATGATTATAAAGAAAAACATAACAATTCTACTCAATTAGAAAAAGTTATTATTGAAAAATATTCAAATAAACTAATACCTAAGGATGTAATAAATAAATTTAATATTGGATATTTATTTTTAAAAGATATTTACTATTCACTAAAAATTAATCAAATAGTTAAAAGTATTACTAAAAAATATAAGTTTGAATTTGATTTAAACGAAGTTTTATCTAACTTAGTTTTCTCAAGAATTATTTATCCATCATCTAAATTAAAAACATATGAACTTAGTCAAAAATTTATCGAAACGCCTAAATATAATTTGGAAAATTTATATAGAGGTTTAACATATTTAAATAATGATTTGGATTATATTCAAAAGGAACTATACAATAATAGCAAAACAATTGTTGATAGAAACACTAAAATTATGTATTTTGATTGTACCAACTATTATTTTGATATAAATGAAGAAACTGATTTTCAAAAGTATGGACATGGAAAAGATGGTAAAGCTAAACCACTGGTTGGAATGGGATTATTTATGGATGGTCATGGATTACCAATCGCCATGAATCTGTTTCCAGGCAACGAAAACGAAACGAAACATTTAATACCACTCCAAGAAGAAATATCTAAAGAATTTAACTTAGAAGATAAACAAACTATAATATGTACTGATGCAGCAATGTGTACTGATGAAATTAAACAATTTAATATTAAAGATGGTAGAGCTTTTGTTATTACTCAATCTATTAAAAAATTAAAACAAACTTATAAAGACGAAGTTTTCAAAGATGATAATTGGCATATCGTTGGTGACTTAAAACATGTATATAAATTAAACGATATTTTAAATGATGAATATAAATCTAAAGAATATTATGAAACTATATTTTATAAGATAGTACAAACTGAAACTGCTCATGTTGTTCAAGATCTAATTGTAACATTTCAAATTAAATATAGAGATTACTTAAGAAATGTTAGAGATGGTCAAATTCAAAGAGCTAAAAATAAAATAGGTTCATCTAAAGGTGAAAAACTTAAATTAAGCAATAATCAAAACGATTATCGAAGACTGATAAAAGAAGAAGTTAAAGCAATTAACGAAGATAAAAATAACAAAGAAGATAATTCATTAAACGAATCTAAAAAGAATGATAAATATATTTATTCTTATTCAATTAATGAAGATATAGTTAAAGAAGAAGAAAAATATGATGGATATTATGGAATAACAACTAACTTAACTGGAGACATAAGTGAAATACTTGCAATTTCAAAAAATAGATGGGAAATCGAAGAATCATTTAGAATATTAAAAACTGATTTTGATTCTGGAACTATTCACTTATCTAGAGAAGATAGAATTAAAGCACATTTTCTCACTTGTTTTATATCATTATTAATATATCGAATATTAGAAAATAAACTTAATTATAAATATACGAATAATCAAATAATTGAAAAATTAAAAGAAATGGAAGTTTATGAAGAAAAAGGTTCAGGATACTCTCCAGCCTATGTTAGAAATGACTTAACGGATGACTTACATGATTTATTTGGTTTTAGAACTGACTATGAAATAGTTCCATATGAAAATTTTAAAAAAATTTTTACACAAATAAAAAACTAACAAACTACGCAACAAATTAAAATCTCTTAAATTCTTATATAACAAGGACTTAAGAGATATTTTTGTTCATCAACTGTCAAACTCAAGATTATAT
>JBJFGN010000101.1:0-2020 GCA_051892775.1 Methanobrevibacter sp.
AACAAGCGGCGTTATCGCACTTCTTGAGCAACATAAAAATAAAAATTCTTAATTATTAAATAAAAATCATTATATGTTAAGTTAATTAAATTAAATATTATATAGTAAGTTTTATTAATTGATTATTATCTTAAAAAAATTAGAATATTAAAAGATTAAATATTAACAATTTTAAAGTAGGGATTAAAATGAAACAAAAATCAGTTGGTCAAGTTCAAACTAAATTTTTTAATATTGATGAGGAACTTCATTTAAAATCTGGCCAAACTTTGAATCATGTAACTATAGCCTATGAAACTTATGGTGAATTAAATAAAGAAAAAAACAATGCTATTTTGGTCTGTCATGCACTAACTGGTGATGCTCACGCTGCAGGTTGGCATGAAGGCGATAAAAAACCGGGATGGTGGGAGATAATTATTGGTCCAGGAAAAGCTTTAGATACCAATAAATATTTTATCATATCATCAAATGTATTAGGTGGTTGTAAAGGAACTACGGGTCCAGCATCTATAAATCCAGAAACAAATAAAGAATATGGACTTAGCTTCCCATTTATAACTATATCTGATATGGTACATGCACAGAAAAAATTAGTTGATTCTTTTGGAATTAAAAAATTATTATGTGTGATTGGGGGAAGTATGGGTGGTATGCAGGTTCTCCAATGGGCAGTAGATTACCCTGATTTTATTAAAAAAATTATTCCAATTGCAACTACAGCAAGATCAACCCCACAACAAATAGCTTTTAATGAGGTTGCAAGACAGTCCATAGTTAAAGATTCTAATTGGAATGGTGGAGATTATTATGATGGTCCACATCCAGAGGATGGTTTATCTGTAGCACGTATGATTGCACATATTACTTATCTTTCTGAGGAATCTATGTATCAGAAATTTGGGCGTGACCTTCAGGATAAAAATGAATTGAGTTATAATTTTGATAGTGATCCTGATTTTCAGGTGGAAAGCTATCTTCATCATCAGGGTGAAACTTTTGTTAAAAGATTTGATGCTAATAGTTACCTTTATGTAACAAAGGCAATTGATTATTTTGATCTTGCAGATAACGATTCTCTTGTAGATGGTCTTAAAAATATTAAAGCTAAAACACAATTGATATCAATTGACTCTGATTGGTTGTATACTACAGAACAATCTGCTGAGATATTAAAAGCCCTTCAGGCAAATGGTGTAGATGTTAATTTTACTGAGATTACTTCAAGTAAGGGGCATGATGCATTCTTTATTGAGGCAGGACAATTAAACTATATTATTGGCCAATTTTTATCTGATAATGTTGTAGAAGATTTAATGGAAACCAATATTCCAACACTTAATTATAATGGAAGCCTTAAAGATGCTGCTAAATTAATGCTGGATGAACATTTAACCCATATTCCTATTGTTAAAAATAATAAATTAATTGGGATTATTACTTCCTGGGATTTATCTAAAGCAATAGCCATTAACTGTAGTGATTTAAAAGAGGTCATGACTACAGATGTTCAATTTTGTACTCCAGACGAGGCCATTACTGATATAGCAAATCAAATGAAGAAGTATGATATTTCATCTATGCCTGTTGTAAATGATAATCTGGAAGTTGTTGGTTTAATATCTACAGATTTAATTAGTCATTTGGTAAGTAATTTATAATTAAATAGGTATACTTTATTTAATTATTTATTTCAAAAACTTAGTTTATTTTAAAGATTTAATTGTATAGCTTAAATTTAATATAGAAAAGTTTATTCTTAAATTTTTAAATATTTACATTCTTTTATATTTTTTCTCTATTTTTGAACTTAATATTAATATTTAAATTACTATTTAAGAAGTAATTTTTTCCTTATTTAAGATATATTCTAAAAAAATAGTTTAATGTTTGAACAATATATTATAACTGTTTTTTTTAAGATATTGATTATTAAAAGTTTATCTAATATTTTAAAGTAAACTATTTATAGTAATATATTAAGAATTATGATTGTATAGTATATTTTTTATAATTTTAT
>JBJFGN010000102.1:0-9358 GCA_051892775.1 Methanobrevibacter sp.
TGTTGAAGAAACATTGGATGTTGGTGTTGTTAAAGCACAAATTGCAGGTTATGATATTATAGGATCTTCTTTAGCTGTTACAAATAAAGGATTTCTTATACATAAAGATTCATCTCCAGAAGATATGGATTTAGTCCAAGATGTATTTGGTGTAGAAGGTAATATTGGTACTGTAAACAGAGGAATTGCTCTTGTGGGAGCATGTTCTATATCTAATTCTAATGGAGTTATTGTTGGTGAAGATACCACTGGTCCAGAAATGGCTAGAATAGAAGAATCTTTAGGATTTTTAGATTCATTCTAATTATATCAAAATGAGGGATTATAATGCAAACTAAAATTTACAGAGTTAAAGGTAAATTCGTTATGGGTTCAGATGTCCAAGTATTTACTAAGGAACTTAAATCATTTAATGAAGAACAAATTTATGAAAAAATTTACTCCTTATTTGGAAGTAAACATGGAATTAATAGAAATCAAATTTCAATTGATGAAATAAAAGAAATCAGTGCTGATGAAGTAATTGATCCAATAGTTAAAAGTCTTATATAAGCTTAAAGGTGTTATATATGGATGATCAGCAAAAATTACAACAAATGATTAATCAACTTAATGCTTATAAAAGTCAGGCTGAGGCTTTACAAAATCAAGTACAAGCTCTTCAAACATCTATGGCTGAGCTTGATGTTTTGAAAAAAACAATTGATGATTTACAAGGTAAAGAATCAGTCGAATCTTTAGTTCCTGTCGGTGCAGGGGCTTTTATGAAAGCTGAAATTAAAGATACATCAAATGTTGTTATGAGTATTGGTTCAGGTATTGCTGTAAAACAAAGTGTTGATGAAGCTAAAAAAACTGTTGATTCTCAAAAAGAAGAATTAAAAGACAGTTTAGATAAAACTTTAAAAAGTTTACAAGAAGTTACTGATGTAATTGCACAACTTTCACCAGCAGCTGAAAAACTTATGGCAAACCTTCAAGCTGATGGTCAATTATCTAATTAGATAATTTCCTTTTATTTTTTCTATTTTTTCAATTTTTTATGTTTTTAGATTTTTTATAATTTTTATATTCTTATTTTTTTTATTGTCTTTGATTTCTTTTTTGTTATTTTTTTATTTTTTAATATTTATTTAGTTTATAAAATAATTTATAAAATTTATAATTTTTTATAAAAAAAGAAAAGTTTTTAATATTTATTAAATTAAATCTTTACATAGTTTAAAATTTATTTAATGTTTCATTAAGTTTATTTTTTTTTAATAAATTTTTAAAATTTTAAGTTAAGTTAAACATTATTTAAGGATGGTAATAACTTGTTTGAATCTTTAAAAAAGAAATTCTCAAGAACTAGTAATCAGTTAACTGATAAGGTCACTGAAGAAGCTAAATCAGATGATAATATTGAATCTATTGAACCTATTGAAGAAAAACCTAAAAAATCTAAATCTTCTAAAAATTCTAAGGATGAAGAAGAATGGGATGCAATATTTGAAGAAGAAGATAATAAAAATGAAAACTCTGGTTTTTTTTCAAGATTTTCAAGAAATAAAAAGGATGATAAAGAGGAGTCTGAAGATAATGAAAAACTTAAGGAAGAGTTAGATACTGTTGAAGAGTCTTTAGAGGAAATTGGTGAAGATTCTGATGAAGAAGTTTCTAGTAAAAAACATTGGTATAGTAGATCTAAAGACGAAAATTCTGAAGATGAATTAGATATCATTGATGAATCTTTAGAGGAAATTGGTGAAGATTCTGATGAAGAAGTTTCTAGTAAAAAACATTGGTATAGTAGGAAAAAAGAGCCAGAACAATCAATAGCAGATAAATATAGGGATAATCTTTCTGCAGAAGAAATTTATAATGAAATTGAAGAGGAAAAAAACTCTGAGGTTGAAGAGGAAAAAGGTGGTGTTTTCTCATTCTTTAAAGAAAAAACCATATCTGAGGATGATGTGGAAGATATTCTTTGGGAATTGGAAATTAGTCTTCTTGAGGGAGATGTAGCAATTGAAGTTGCTAATGAAATTGTTGAATCTGTTAAGGATGATTTAGTAGGTAAAAAAATTAAAAGAAGTACTGAAGTAGAGGAACTTACTTATAAAGCTCTTAAAAAAGCGGTTGCTAAGATTATTAATGTTGATGGAAAATCAATGACTGAATTACTTGAAGAGAAGAATAAAGAAGGAAAACCTTTAGTGGTAATGTTGGTTGGTATTAATGGTACGGGTAAAACCACTACTGTCGGAAAATTAGCTAATTATTATCTTAAAAGAGGATATACTCCTGTTATTGCTGCTTCTGATACTTTCCGTGCAGGGGCTATTGAACAAGTTACCCAGCATGCAGATAATGTTGGGGTTAAAATTATTAAACACCAAAAAGGTTCAGATCCTGCAGCTGTAGCATATGATGCAGTAGAACATGCAGTTGCTCAAGGTAAAAATTTGGTATTGATTGATACAGCAGGTAGGATGCAAACTAATACTAATCTTATGGATGAAATGAAGAAAATTAAGAGGGTCGCAAAACCTGATCTTGTAATATTTGTAGGTGATGCATTGACTGGTAATGATGCAGTTGAACAAGCTTCTAAATTTAATGATGCTATTGATATTGATGGTGTTATTTTAACTAAAGCAGATGCGGATGCTAAAGGTGGGGCTTCATTATCTATTGGGTATATCATTAATAAACCTATTTTCTTTTTAGGAATGGGTCAAGGTTATGATGACATAATGGAATATAACCCTAAATGGATGTTGGATCAATTATTCTCATAATCAATTAAATTTTTATAATATATTTTTATCTTTTAATATTATTTTGTTTTAAGATATTATGTATTAAGAGTTATTCTGATTATTTATTATTAATTCTGAAGTCCTTTAAATTTAAGATAGCATATATTAAATTTAAAATAATTTCAGATGATTTGAATTTTTAAATATTATAAATTTTCAATAGATTCTTTATTTATTAATATTTTATTTTATTATTAGGTGTAAGTGATGTTAGGTGAAAAAGAATTAAAAAAGTTGTTTCCTGATTTTGAAGATTTAATACAACCTTCTGGTATTGATTTGGAACTTGATAAAATTTTTATTCAAAAAGGACCAGGTTCATTAATTGATAATGAAAAAAATTTACCTGAAACTGAGGAATTAGATGGTCCTATATATACATTAGAACCAAATACCCCATATCTTGCTAGTATTAAGAGAAAAATTAAAATTCCTAAGGGTTATGCTATGTTATACAATCCAAGGTCTACACTTTTAAGATCTTTTGTTTCTGTAGAAACTGCAGTAGGTGATCCTGGATTTTATGGAACTTTAACTTTTTTAATCATTAATCATGGTAAATATCCATATAAAATTAAAAAAGGGGATAGGATAGCTCAAGGGGTTGTTTTTAAGGTTATAGGTTCTGGGGAATATGGTGGATCTTATCAAGAGAAGGAAGAGTAATTATATTTAAAATTTTCATGTTTTAATTTCTTAATAATTAAATTAAATTGCGATATATTAAACTTTATAATTTTATTGATGATAATATGAATGTAGCTGAAGTTTTGGTTAAAATTTTAGAAGATTCTGGTGTTAGACATATATTTGGTCATCCTGGAGAACAAATACTTCCAATGTATAAAGCATTAGATCAATCAAGTATTAAACATATTCTTATGAGACATGAACAAGGAGCAGTACATGCTGCAGATATGTATGCTCGTTCAACAGGTAAGTTTTCAGTTTGTATTTCTACTGCTTCACCTGGAGCATTAAATTTTATAATGGGTGTTTCAACAGCATATAAAGATTCTGTTCCAATACTTGTTTTAACTGGAGATAATCCATATGGTGAACGGTTTGAAAATAAATTCCAAACATTTGACCTCCCAGGGGTTTTCAGTGAAGTTACTTTTAAAAATTATGCACCTTCAAATGGAAAAGAAACTGTTTTAGCATTAAAAAATGCTATTTATTTATTAAATAATGAACCATGTGGACCTATCCATATTAATCTTCCTAAGGATATTTTGCTTGAAGAAGATGCTGAAAGATATATTAGTTTAGATGTTAATGAAAGTACTTATTATGATTATGGTCATATGAATCTTTTAGAAACTCTTTTAAAATCATCTAAAAAGCCCCTTATACTTGCAGGCACAGGTATAATTTGGGGTGGCGCTATTGAACTTTTGAAGGATTTTTCTAAGAAAAATAACATACCTGTATGTACTACTTATCCTGCTCGTGGTGTAATTGATGAGGCAGATTATATCAATTTAGGTATGGTGGGTATGAGAGGAACAACGAAAAGTAATTATGCATATCTAAATTCTGATTTAATCTTAGTCTTAGGTTCAAGATTATCTGATAGAACAACTGCCTTAACAGATTTTGATTCAGTAAAACAAAAAATAGTTCATGTTAATATTGATAAAAATGTTTTAGAAGGACGTCTTAAAATTTGTGGGGATGTCTTTGAAGTATTAAATAAGTTAATTGAATTAGATTTAGATGCTGAAACTTATAAAGAATGGCTTTCTGAGATTAATTTACATGATAAAAAATTAATAATTGATGGTGTAGATGATGACTCTCTTCCATTAAGGCCACAGGCTGCAATTAAAACAATATATGATTGTATTGGAAAATCATATGTACTTGGAGATGCAGGATCTCATGCTACATGGGCAATGCAATGCGCTAAGCCTGATAAATTTGGAAGATTTTTATATTCTGGTGCTTTGTGTCCTATGGGATTAGGTCTTCCAGGTTCAATTGGTGTTTCAATATCCCATCCTAATGAGAAGGTAGTTGTGATAAATGGGGATGGTGGTTTTCAGATGTGTATTCAAGAACTTGCTACTATTGAAGAGAATAATCTTCCAATTATTATAACTGTATTGAATAATTCTCAATTAGGTATTATAAGACAATGGGAAGAACAAATAAATAAAGATTTTCGTTACCAGGTAGATTTAAAGAATCCTGATTTTGTAATGATTGCAAAAGGATATGGTATTAAAGCAACAAGAGTCAATACTATTTTAAATTTAAAAAATGAGTTAAAAAATGCTATGAAGTTTAATGGACCATATTTAATCGAAATTGATGTTCGTGAAGAAGATATCCCTCTTCCTAAAAAAAATAAGAATAATTAATAATTATAAATTATAATTTAATTTGTAATTTAAATTATCTTTTATTTCATGTTTTTTAGTTATTTACTTACATATTTTTTAATTATTTCTTCTTTGTATTTTTCATATTTTTTATTAGTAAACTTTATATATTTATCATTATTTTCTATAAATAGAAATCCTATTGTTATAATTGTAAAATTATTTACTTTATTATCTATACTTAAAATTTTTACTTTGTAAATTGGATAAACTATTCTTTTAGCTATTTCTATTTTTCCACCAAAGTTTATGTAAGTATATGAATTAATTTTATCTTTTATTTGATTTTTAAAAGTCATTTTAGTTTTCTCTTAGGTTTTTAATCATATTTTTGACTAGTGTTTTCATTGGTTCTTTTATTATTATATTCATTGTTTTAATGGTAAATATTAAGATATTTATTCTTATTTTACTTTTAAATTCGAAATTGACAATTTCTTTATTAAAAATTGGTTCTATTTTAATGTTTCGATTTTTATTATTTATTATTCCAGTTAAACTCCATAATATTCCAGCTATTTCTGCAGTATCTACTGGACTATTTAATCCAAATGTGATTTTTCCTATGGTTTGATATTTGGAGTTTTTCTTTAGAATCTTTAAAATTTTCTTAATTTCAGCTCTATTTTTAATTAATTCTTTAATTAAAGTTTTATTGTCATTTTTATCATTGTCCTTTTTTTTCCTATTGTCTTTTTTATTTGGAATTTCTTTTTTATATATTCTTATTCCAATTAAAGAAATATTAATCAAACATTTAAACTTTTTATCATAGTTACATTCAAGTTCTATTTCTAGACCAATGTATAATATTATAATAATTAAAACAAGTATTAAGATTATGTTTAATATTATCAATGCTGTATTCACTTTATCTCCTACTTATTTTAATTATTTAATTTGTTTCTTTAAATTTATATATTAAATTTAATTTAATATTATTCTGCATCATTTATGTCTTTATTTTCATTATCTTTTTTATTATCTTCTTCATTATTGTATTGCCATTCTGCTTCAGAATAATCTTCAGAATCTGAGTTAAAATAATTCTTAATTAAATCAGTTATCACTAATCCTAAGTCATTAATTGCTTTATTAGTGTTATTTCCTTTACTAATGTCTATTACTCTTATACTGTCTGATCCTGATGAATTTTTAGATACAACAACCATACTCACTGGTTCAATCCCTGCAGCTGCACCTGCTCCTCCTGATGTATTATTGTTTCCACCACCAAAACCAAAACCCATTTTTACAACTGGAATTAATATTTTTTCTTCAGTTTCTATTGGTTCTCCAATAACACTATTGGTTTTTAATATTTTATTCAATTCTTCTACTGTTGTTTTAAATGAATTATCAGTCATTTTTATACCTCGTTTATAATTATAAATTTTTTATTATTATAATTTTATTTTTTCATTAAATTTATTTAATTTTAAGATTAACTTTTATTTTTTAATAGGTTAATATTATTGTATTATATATTAATAAACTTAATTTGCTTATATTATAATAATATTTTATCTTTAAAAAGAGTATTTTTTCATGTTTGCTTAATCTTCATCTTAAATTTAATGATTAAACAAAGTTAAAAGTTCTAAACAAGTTATTAAGGGATTTTAATTAAAAAATATTAAAATTAGTAAAAAAAGAAAAAAAGATGGAATTATTGTAAATATGTTTTTGCTAATGCTGTTACACCAGCACCTGGTTCTACATCAATTCCAGCTTCATTTAATGTCATACCTAATGCAGTAAATGTTATAGCTAATTCTTTATAATTAGTTGAACCCATATGTCCTATTCTGAAGATATTACCTTTAAGATGATCTTGTCCTCCAGCTAATTGGACACCATATTTGTTTAACATAGTTCCTCTAATTTGATCGTCAGTTTTTCCTTCAGGCATTTTTACTGCGGTTACAGTACAGGATGCATGTTCTTCTTCTGCGAACAATTCAAGACCTAATGCTTTTACTGCATTTCTACAAGCTTCTGCATTTTTATGGTGACGTGCAATCCTATTGTCTAATCCTTCTTTTTCAATATCATTAAGTGCTTCAAGTAATCCATATATTGAAGATACAGATGGAGTATATGGTGTTTGAGCAGGGTTTTTGTTTCCACTTTCTCTATATTTTTTCATGTTGAAATAGTAAGTTTGAGCATCTACATTTTCAACAACTTTCCATGCATCATCACTTAATGTAATAGCAGAAAGTCCTGGTGGTGCTGCTAAACATTTTTGTGATCCTGTAACACAGACATCAATTCCATATTTATCTACATCTACATTATCTCCAGCAAGGGAAGATACAGTATCTACGACATATAAAGCATCATAATTTTTCATAACTTTACCAATTTCTTTAATAGGTGCAGCTACACCAGTAGAAGTTTCGTTATGAATGAGACTTACAGCTTTAATATCTTCATCTGCTTCAAGTGCTGCTTCAATAGCTTCGGGAGTTACAGCAGTTCCCCATTTAACTGCTAATTCTTCTACATCTATTCCATGTACTCTAGCAATATCTGCGAAACGTTCTCCGAATTTACCTCCCACTACACTTAATATTTTTTCTTTAGGGTTTGCTATATTTGCTATAGCAGCTTCCATAGCACCAGTACCGGATGATGTAAGAATGTAAGATTGATTTTGAGTTTTGAATACTTTAGACATTTTTTCACATGTCTCATTATATATTCTTCCAAATTCGTCTCCCCTATGGTTGACAATGTTTTTGGACATTGCTGCAAGAACATTAGGTTCCACATTTACAGGTCCTGGAAGCATTAATAATATATTATTCATATATGTTTTCCTCCATTAATAAAAATCAAAGCTTGATATTTTTTCTCATGATATTTTTTTTCAAGCTATATAAATTTTTTAATTTATTTAATATTAAAGTTTTTTGTTTATTTTATTTTTTAATTTTTTATTAAATCTAATATTTTTATTTTTTTCTTATTTTTCAATATTTCTTTTATATGCTTTAATTTTTCATTGTTTTGTTTATTTTCTTTTTTATTCTTATTTAAATGTCTATAAATAAAAAAATTATATTAAATTATTGTTTATTTATTTTTAATATATTACCCATATTATTCTTTTAAAAGCATTTTTTTATTTTAATTGATTTTAATAAACTTTATTTATATTGAATAAATATATTTAATTATGAAATTTGCAGATTGGGAATTATGGTATAAAAAAATTTTAAAGGATTTTAAATTTCTTAGGGAAGATGATGAATCTTCAGCTAAACTTTTGAATAGAATTTTAGATGAAGAAGGTTGTCTTAATATTGATGATTTTAAAAAGGATATTGTAAATTTTAAGGATACTAATAAGTTTATAATATTTGGTGCTGGTCCATCTATTAAAGAGCATATTAAATATATTAAAGAAAATTATAATTTGGATGATTGTATACTTGTTTCTGCAGATGGTTCTACTACTGCACTTTTAGAAGAACATATTGTTCCAGATATAATTGCAACAGATTTAGATGGAAATATCGATGATTTATTAGCTGCTAATTGTAGGGATTCATACATGGCTATTCATGCTCATGGTAATAATAAAGAAGCTATTGAAAAATACACTTCTTTTTTTGATAATATTTTAGGAACTACTCAATCCACTCCTTTCGGACATCTTTATAACTTTGGAGGATTTACAGATGGTGACAGGGCAATGTTTTTATCTCTTGCATTAGGCGCTAAGTCATTAATATTGGCAGGTATGGATTTTGGAAATATTGTAACTAAATATTCTAGACCTAAAAATGAAAAATTGCTTCAAGATGCAGATAATATTAAAAGGAAAAAATTAGTATATGCTGAGGAGTTAACTAATTGGATTAAAGATAATGAGGATGTAGAATTAATCAATTTATGTGATTAATTTATTTTATTTTATTTGTGCTTTTAATTTAATTGACTATATTTTTTATTATTTTATTTTATTCTATTGTCATGTACATGCAAATATTATAATTTAATATTTTATTAAGTTTAATAATATTAAAAAGTTTATTTTATTCTTATTTTTTAATCTTTAATTTTTAAATTTCTTATAATAATTACTTTATTAAATTTATTTTTTTATTTTAAAATCTGATATTAAAAAATTTTTTTAAATATTAATTTATATTTATG
>JBJFGN010000103.1:0-2006 GCA_051892775.1 Methanobrevibacter sp.
TTATCAGTATTAAGTTCTCCTAATTTTTTAAATATTTTCATTATCATTCTCCTTTATTTTAAACCTTATAGGTTTTTGTTCTGTAGGAAGCACATAGATAGAATCATTATTTTTTAAACAAGTAAAATTATTTGGAATTCCTTTTGCAAAATTTTTTATATCAACATAATTATTATCAGAAGATAGTTTGTTTTCTAATAAAGCTGACTCATATTTTTCACAAATAGCATCCCAATTTTTAAATAACCATTCCCTAAATTCTTTATAAGTCATTTCTTCCCTCCAAAGAATAAATTAAAAAGAATATCAAATATTGTGCCGGCACCAACATATACTACAATACCAATTATAATCAAAACAATGAAGCCCATAAGATTACCTCTCTTTCTCATTTACTATAATAATTATATCATATTTTATAGTAAAAGTAAAGATTAAGACACTTTATATGACTCAGACTCCCATTCTGCTCCACAATCATTACAATGAAATACGTCAATTTGGTAAACTTTAGTTTTAAAAAGTCCTTTAGCATAGTTTCTACAAAAACTTGTTATCATTCTATTACTGCCGCAACAGGGACAAGTATTACATCCCTGTGTGGCAATAAGCTTTTCTATTGTTTTTAACAATGCTTCATCTGATGTTTTTGTTATTTTCATACAATCCCTCATGTTTTACTATTGTATCCATAGTCTTTTGAATTATAGAAATCAATATAAAATTTCTCTCGTTCGGTTAAATTATTTTTGTCACAGATTTCAACAATTTGAAATGTAAAATTCTCAAGACCTTCATTCCACATTTCCTGGTACAGTCGATTAGAAGTTCCTTCTTCTGCTTTAACTGCTCTTTTGGCATGAGTTCGCCAGCGATTTTTAAAATTAGTTGTCTGTCCAATATATACCATTTGATTTTTTATATTGGTAATTTTATAAATTCCACTTTTATCTGCGTCGCTTCCAAGGACTCTTCCTGTCATAGCATTAAAACTATTTTCATAATATTCTTTCCAAATAAGTTTATAAAGAGTTGATGGTTTAGAAAGTTGAGCCGCAATAGACTTCAATTTAACGATATCCCCTTTAAAATTTTCAGGAATAGCAATTCGATAAAAGTCAGCTTCCGCTCTTGCTTCTTCATCTTTTTTGAACTGTTCTATTAAATTTTGAATTTCTTTCTTTTTCTTAGCAATAGTATTATCATACTCTTCCATTACTTTGTCATATTTTTCCTTAGCTTTTATTTTCTTTTCTTCATACTCTTTAACAACTTCTCCGTAGTTATCAAAAATTTCTCTTTTTTGTTCATCAAGTTTAGCTCTTTGTTTATTATTTTCATCTTTTATTGTCTTGATTTGTTCATTCATTATTTGCTCAATAGTTTCTTTCTTCTTTGCTGCTTCTATTTTATATTGTTCTTCAAGTCCAGCAACTGATTTGATATAGTTATCTAAAAGCTCTTTCTTTTGTTTTTCAATCGCCGCAATATCTTGCTCTATCTTATTGGTCTTTTCTTGGAGTTCTTTGTTATATAACTCTTCCGCCGCCTTACTTATATCTTTGATTGCTAAGTTAAATCCATCATCAAATTTTTTCTTTTGCGGCACAAGAAAATAAAGCAGTATACCAATTATAAATATAATCAATACTGCTATTATAATGTTACTTATCATACCTTACCTTCCCTAGCTAAAATGTCACACACAATGCGGTCGTAGCCTTGCTCATTTCCATTGATACTATCATATAATGCTCCTGCAAGAGTAAGTTCATGAAGAATTTTGTCAATATATTTATCTGAGTCTTCTTGTGTTTTCTCGTTCCTACCGTTTGGGTCAAAAGGCTTTGCTCTTATTATATAATAATTAAGATTATTCAAGGCGCCGTGACAATCTCTTACTGTATCTTTAAAATGTTTATCAAGAACGGGACTATTGCAATAAACATTTGATAAAAGAATTGGACTATCGGTTATAATATATTTAACTTTACCAATAAGTCTTG
>JBJFGN010000104.1:0-10658 GCA_051892775.1 Methanobrevibacter sp.
TATTGCTGTTGTCAGATCTTTAAGTGAACCTTCCAGTCCTAATTTAGGGGACTCAATTAATGGTAACTTAAGTAAATCTGGTTATGTTGATTCTGCTACTAGGACTTATAAGTTTATTTTAAATTATAATCAGGGTCCTAATTATTCAACTACTACCCTTGGAAGAGTATCTTATAATAAATTAATAGAAACTTTCGCAGATATTCTTGTATCTTATGGTAACAATAATAAATTACCAACCAGTACAGTAGTAAACACTAATGAAGTTGTTGGAAATTACACTTATTTCACTGTAGTATCTACTGGTGTAGATGGTACTTATGTTGGAGGTAATAAATTCAGTGTTGCTTTAAAAGATGCTTTAGGCAATGCTGTTAATAATAGAAGTGTTATTGTTAATTTAAACAATCGTGTTTATAATTTAGTAACTGATAATGATGGTGTTGTTTATGTTATTATTCCTGTATTAAATAATGGAAATTATAATGTTTCATATTCATATACAGATTCTAATAGTAAATTATCCTCAAATGGATCTACTGTTATTAAAGTTATTAAAAATTTAACCACTATAAGTGGAAAAGATTTAAACACAACTACTAACTCTGGTGCTAAATTTAATGTTACTTTAAAAGATGCATTTGGCAATGCTATTGCTAATCAAAATGTTCAATTTAAATTAAATAATAGTAATATTATTTATAATGCAACTACCAACTCTAATGGTGTTGCAAGTTTGGCTATTAATTTAAATTCTGGAGATTATACTATAACTTATAGTTTTATAGCTAACAATAATTATCCAGGATCTAATGGTACCTCTAAAATACATGTAGTTGATGTAGTACCAACTAGTTTAAGTATTGCTCAAATTGTTGATGCTGCTAAGGTTGTAAAAGAGTATTATGCTACTAATGGTAAACTTCCTAGTACTGTTACTGTCGGTTCTGTTAAGGTTAGTTTGGCTCAGTTCTTGTATTATGAGTCTAGGGCTATTAGTCAATTAAATTCTGGCAATACTGCTAGTATTGCTATTGTTGATTCTTTAGATGAACCGTCATCTCCAAACTTAGGGGATTCAGTCAATGGTAATTTAAGTGAAGAGGACTATGTTGATTCTGCTACCAGGACTTATAAGTTTATTTTAAATTATGAGCAAGGTCCTAACTATTCAACTACTACACTTGGAAAAGTTTCCTATAATATATTGATAGATGCCTTTAGTGTAGTTCTTGATTATTATGGAACAAATAGTAAATTACCAGCTTATATTACTATTAAAAATAATATTACAACCACTGTTAATGGCGGTTCTAATAGTTCAAACAATAATACTTCAAACTCTAAATATTTCACTATTAATCAAATTGTTGATGCTGCTAAGGTTGTAAAAGAGTATTATGCTACTAATGATAAACTTCCTAGTACTGTTAGCATCGGTTCTGTTAAAGTTAGCTTAGCTCAATTCTTATATTATGAATCCAAGGCTATCTCACAATTAGATTCTGGAGATATTTCTAGTATTGCTATTGTTGATTCTTTAGATGAACCTTCATCTCCAAATACTGGAGATTCAATTAGTGAAAACTTAAATAGGGCAGATTATGTTGATTCTGCTACCAGGACCTATAAGTTTATTTTAAATTATGAACAAGGTCCTAATTATTCAACTACTGCTGTTGGAAAAGTTTCCTTTAATGCTTTAATTGAAGCGTTTAGTAGAGTTCTTGCATATTATGGAAACAATAATCAGTTACCGAATTATGTTGTAATTGATACTACCGATTCAAATGGTGGAAGTAGTAATGCAAATACTTCATCCATTACTGCTCTTGCAGTAAGTTTAACTTCTGGTCTTAGTTCAGACTATGATAAGGCTGTTGCTATGTTTAATTGGGTAAGGGATAATGTCGTATATGATTATTATTATAATTCCCAACAGGGTGCGGCTTTAACTTTAACTAAAAGAAGTGGTAATTGTTGTGATCAATCTAACCTTTATGTTGCTATGTGTCGTGCTGTAGGGGTAACTATACGTTATGTCCACGGTTACTGTCACTTTAGTGATGGTTGGTATGGTCACGTTTGGACTGAAGTATATGTAAATGGTCAATGGTATTCTGCAGACTGTATTTCAACAAGAAACACTTTCGGTGTAATTAATAATTGGAACACAGATACTGCAACAATATACAATAGATATACTACTTTACCGTTCTAGAATTAAAGTTAAATATTTAAAAACAAGTGATTTAAGGGGTTTTTCCTCTTAAATCTTTATTTATTTTAATTATTGTACTATCTTTTTTTTGAAATTCGTTTTTTCTTTACTTAATCGACTTTTAATTATTTTTTAATTAGACTATTTTTTCTCATCATCTTTTTAGGTAAACTAAAACTTTTTATATTAGTCCTATTAATATATAAATAATTGTTAAATTTTTAATTATATTTTTTATTAAAGGAGTATTATCATGTCAAAAAAAGAAATCAGTGAAAACATTGAAGAATATTTAGAAACTTTGTATAAATTTGGATGTGTTTCTGATCACGTTTCCACTACAACTTTATCAAAAAATCTAGGTGTAGCACCAGGTAGTGTTACCCAGATGCTTAAAAAATTAGAAAAATTAGGATATGTTAATTATATTCCTTATAAAGGAGCAACCCTTACTCCTAAAGGAAGTAAAATTGCTCAAAAAATTACAAGAAAACATAGAATTCTTGAATTGTTTTTAAAAGATATTTTAGGAATTAAATTTGAAAATTTACATGTTCAGGCTTGCGAGATGGAACATTCTCTTTCCGATGAAGCTGAAAGGTCTATGTGTCTCATGTTAAAAGAACCTGATTTATGTCCTGATGGTAATATCATACCTGCTTGTGATTTTGATTTTAAAAATTGTGAAGAATGCCGCAATTATTCAGAAGATGTAGAAGAAATAGGTTTGAGAGATTCAAATCTTTTATCAATTACTCAGGTTAAAGAAGGTAATTCTGGTATAGTTTCATTTATCCGTGGGGATGCATTAGAACTTGCTGCTGTTTTAGAGTTACATATTACTATGGGTTCTAAAATTGGAATTGTCACTAAAGATAATTCAGAAGACTATTTAATTATCACTGTAGATGATGAAGAGACTCCAATTAAAAGAGATATTGCGAATAATATTTTTTTAAAAGTACATTAACTTATAAAATAAGATTTTTCATGTTTTTATTCTATTTTTGAAATAGTAAAAACAGTTATTTATAAATTTATAAATAACTATCTTTTTTTTAAATTATTTTCTTATTAATTAATCTTATTTCTATATTTTTTTTAGTTAACTTTTGTTTTTAATCCTTTTGGTTTACATATACTTTTTTTCTGCTTTTTATGAATTTGCTTTCATTGTTGCTATTTCATCATCTCTATCTTTTAAGCGTGTAGTAAATATAAATGCAATTAATCCAAATATTGCGGAAGTTATTAGTGCAACAGCATATCCAAATATTGTATTATTATATGATGCAATTATTCCACCTATAAGTGCTCCACCAATTAATTGTCCAACTGAAGCCATCATATTAATAATTGCTTGACCTACTCCTCTTTCGCCATGTCCAGTTTCACACATGATAAGAAACCTCATTGGCGCTCCGATAATGGTTACCATACCAAGACCTATTAAAATATCTGCGATTAAAAAGAGATATAGATTTGTAGAGAATAATCCAAGCATTATAAGACCAATACTTAATATTGATGTACCGATTATCATCATTATCTTATAACCTATTTTAAATAAAAATTTTCCAAGTATTGGTGCAGCAATTGCATTAGCACCTACAAGTGGAATTAACATAAGACTTGCAAGTTCATTATTATAACCTAATGATATCATTGCAAGTGAAGGTACAAATATTGTTGCAGCATTTATTATTCCCTCACAAATTACAAGAGTTGATGCTGTTGATATTTCACTATTTTTAAATAAGTATATCGGAACAATGGATTCACTTGCTCTTTTCTCTATTTTAACAAATATTGGTAATAATATTATAAATAATATTAAATAAGGTAATACTTCCATTGAAAAGAAACTACTAATAAAGTTTGATGAGTCTATCTGATTTAATCCATAAGCAAATAATGTACTGCATATGATTAACAATACTATTCCACTCCAATCTATATCTAAATGATTGGATTGCTCAAATTGGGGTAATAGGAAATAACATAATATTAATAATATAATTGCTATGGGTATGTTTATTGCAAAACACCAGTTCCATCCAAATGGTATAAGTGCTGCGCCTACTAATGGTCCGGCGACTGTTGAAAATCCAAATGTTGCACCTATTATCCCTAGTGCTGTTCCTCTGGATTTTATTGGGAAATAATCTCCAATAAATGATCCGGCTACTGGGAATATTCCTCCTGCACCAAAACCCTGTATTATTCTTCCAATAAATATTATTTCCATTGATGGAGCAATTGAAATTATTGCTGAGCCTAAACCGAATAATGCTATGTCTATAAGGTACAGTTTTCTTTGGCCATAAAAATCTGAAAATTTAGCCATAATTGGTGAGCCAATCATAAACGCAATAATATATACTGTATATATCCATGATGATTCTCTTGATGTTATATGAAAAGCGTTTTGTATTGGTGAAAGTACAGGTCCAACAATACCCATGTCAAGACATCCCATGAATATTCCTATAAGAAATAATATAAGTATCTTGTTCCTTTCCTTTTTATTTAAATTAACCATAATTTGATCTTTTCCCTTTTTATTTTTAGGAACTCATATTCTATTTTTTGAATTTTTATATATTTACTTTTAAATCTAATTAATTTGTCATATATTGAAATATTTCAACAATGTTTAATTATAATGATTTAATATTGTATTTTGTTTTTATTTATAGATTTTTTATCTAGGCTTAAACTTCTTATTTTTATTTTAAAAACTAAACTTTTATTTATATAATTAAATAAAAAATATATTATAATAATTATTTTAAATAAAGATTTTTATTTAAAATGCGGTTCTTATGTTGTTGTTTTAAATATGATATTTGACTTTATTTAAATGTGATTTTTATATATTTTTCAATAATTTTTAAGGTGGAAATATGCGTGGAGATTTATATGATAATATTGTAACTGTTCCTATAACTGAGTCTTCTAGAAAACCAATAGCTTTAAATGAAAAAAGTCATTTTGGGAAACTTACAGATATAAATTTAGAACTTTCTATTATAGAGGCAGCTTATTTAATGGAAAATAATCGTTTGAATATTTATGAAGATGATGTTAAATGTGATTTTGCTTATATAATCTCTTTGATTAAAGAAAAAAATATTTATGGTAAATATTTAGTTTATAGGGACCTTAAAAATAGGGGATATATAATTAAAACAGGATTCAAATATGGTTCTGAATTTAGATTATATGAAAGGGGTTTAGCTCCAGGTAAAGGACATTCTAATTATCTTGTTAAAGTTATTTATGAAAAGTATGAGATTAATGCATTAAATTTTTCAAGCTATATTAGGGTGGCTCATGGTGTAAATAAAAATCTTCTACTTGCAGTAGTTGATGATGATCAAGATATTACTTATTATAACGTGCAGTGGACTAGACCTTGATTTTTAATTTTTAACTTTTTTTTTTAAAATGCTCTTGTTGAAATCATTTATATAGTTATTTTAAAGAATGGATTTAAAGTTAGATAAATTTATATTTTAGGTTATGTAAAGTTAAATTTTAAGATATTTATTTTAATCTATTAGATGGATTTAAAGTTAAAGTTTAAATAAATAGATTTTCAACAACCATTTAAAATTAATTTTTTTTAATTAAGTTATTTTATTTATAATTATTTTTAATAATAATTATCAATATCTATATTTTAAATTAAAATTATTGAAATTATATTACTAAGTTTAATTATTACTAGGTGATTTATTTGTTAGACCCATGGACAGCAGATTCATTTGATTATGATAAAATTATAAAACAATTCGGTATTCAAGATTTTGAGGTTGAACTTAAAAAAATTAAGAATCCACATAGACTAATGAGAAGAGGAATAATTTTTGGTCATAGGGATTTTGGTGAAATAATTAAGTTAATAAATTCAAATAAACCATTTGCAGTTGTTACTGGTATGATGCCTTCAGGTCCAATGCATATTGGTCATAAGATGGTTATTGATCAATTAATTTGGTATCATAATCAAGGTGCAAAATTATCAATTCCTATTGCAGATTTAGAGGCATATGCTGCACGAGGCATTAGTTTTGAGAAAGGTAAACAATTGGCTATTGATGAATATTTAACAAATTATATTGCATTAGGGCTTGATCTTACATCAGATGATATTAATGTTTATCTTCAATCAAAAAATGATATATTACATAATTTATCATTTAGGGCATCCCTTAAAGCGAATTTCAATGAAATGAAAGCTATTTATGGGTTTACCCCATCTACAAACTTAGCCCATGTTAATTCTCCACTTATTCAGGTAGCGGATATTTTAATGCCTCAAGTTGAGGAAAACGGTGGTCCGATTAATACCCTTGTACCTGTAGGTATAGATCAAGACCCTCATCTTAGACTTACAAGGGATATTACAAATAAACTTAAGGATGAATTAGGTTTTATTACACCATCAAGTACTTATCATAGATTTTTAACTGGTTTAACTGGGGATAAAATGTCATCAAGTAAACCAAAAACTGCTATTTATTTAAATGATTCAACTAAGGATGCGGTTAAAAAATTAAAATCTGCAAAAACTGGTGGAAGAGAATCTTTAGCTGAACAGAAAGAAAAAGGTGGACAACCAGATCAGTGTGTTATTTTTGAGATGCTTTTATATCATTTAATTGATGATGATAATGAGCTTAAAAAAATTAGGGATGAATGTTTAGATGGTACACTTTTATGTGGCGTATGTAAAAATAAAACTTGTGAACTTTTAGAAGAGTTTTTAGATAATCATCATTCTAAACAGGAAGAAGCTCATGAAATTGCAGAAACAATACTTGATTAAATATTAAAGTTGTGATAATTTGAATAATTCATTTAAAGAATCCTGTAAACTTATTTGGATTAGTATTAAAGAGGCATTTGTTGATAATAAATATTTATTATTAATTTCTATTGTATTATTTTTGTTATCTACAATATTGGCAGGGGTTTTCGCTTCAAATTTAGAACCTATTGTAGGACCATTTATTCGGGAATTAAAAAAACAAATTCTTGCAGGTCAAATTAAAATAACCTATGACTCAATATTCTTAAATAATTTTACAGTTGGTTTAAGGATGTATTTTGCAGGTATTTTATTTGGTATTTTAACTGCATTAATGATGATTGTTAATGGTATGATTATAGGATACTTTTTAGGTAAAGGTCCTTTTTTAATAGTGTTTTTATATATTATACCTCATGGAATATTTGAAATTCCTGCGTTAATACTTTCAGCTACTGCTGGATTTACCTTGTTTAAGTTTATATATAAATTTATTAAAAATATACATATTCCAGATGAGGATTATATTAATCATCATTATATTAATACAAAAGGGTTTAATTATAATAAAGATGATAAATTGTCTTTTAAGACAAGAGCATCTATATCATTTAGTCAACATAATAAGATTCTAGTTCAATCATTGATTATATTAGTAATATCCATTATATTATTGATGGTTGCAGCATATATTGAAGTTTACGTAACTTCTGCTTTAGCTAAACATCTTATTGCTGTTTACCATTTAAGATAATTAACTTTTTTTTAGTTTTTTTCTTAATTTTAAAAATAGTTTATATATGGAAATGAAATTTTTTAGTTTTTTTTCTTAATTTTATTATTTTTTCTTAATTTTAAAAATAGTTTATATAATTAAAAAAACATAAATATTAAAGACAAGTTATTTGTTGAAATTTTATTACTTTTAATTAGATTTAAATTATTAATATTTAAACTTAAAATTTAACAATTATTTTTTAAAATAAATTTTCAGCAATATATTCAAATTGAAATTTATTGTATTATTTATTAAGTGATATTATGATAAGATGTATATCATGTGGTGAAGAATTTCCAGATGATGAAATCATATATACTTGTCCAAAATGTGGTTCTATTTTAGAAGCAGTACCTGATTTTGATGTGGATAAAAGTATATTTGATGGACGTCGTCAAAATGTGTGGAAATATAAAGAGTGTATTCCTGTAGATGAAAATAAAATTGTATCTTTAGATGAAGGTGGAACTCCATTCGTTCACTGTGATAAATTAGGTGATGAATTAGGTGTAGATTTATATGTTAAAGTTGAAGGATCTAACCCTACTGGTAGTTTTAAAGATAGAGGTATGACTGTAGGTATGACTAAAGCTATGGAACTAGGAGTTCATACAGTAGGATGTGCTTCAACAGGTAATACATCTGCTTCTCTTGCTGCTTATGCTGCTCGTGGAGGATTGAGATGTATTGTATTCTTACCTCAAGGTAAAGTTGCATTAGGTAAACTTGCACAAGCTATGTTCCATGGTGCTGAAGTTTTCTCAATTGATGGCAATTTTGATGAAGCTCTTAAAGCAATGACCCAACTTGCTCGTGAAAAACATTTATACTTATTAAATTCAATTAACCCATTTAGATTAGAAGGTCAAAAAACTATTGGTTATGAAATTGTAAATGATTTAGGTTGGAAATCACCTGATAGAATCATTTTACCAGTAGGTAATGCAGGAAATATTTCAGCTATTTGGAAAGGTATCTCTGAGTTTTATAATGCTGGTTTCATTGAAGATTTACCAATGATGACAGGTATTCAAGCTGAAGGTGCAGCACCTATTGCCCATGCATTTAGGAAACACAGTATGAAAATGGAACCTGTTGAAAACCCTGAAACAATTGCAACCGCTATCCGTATCGGTGCTCCTGTATCAAGTATAAAAGCACTTCATGCCATCTATGATTCTGATGGATACTGTGAAACAGTTAATGATGATCAAATTCTTGATGCTCAAAAATACTTAGCAAGAACTGAAGGTATTGGTGTGGAACCTGCTTCTGCTGCTTCTATTGCTGGTTTAAGAAAATTAGTAGATGATGGTGTAGTGGAAAAAGGTGAAAAAGTTGTTTGTGTTGTAACTGGTCATGTTTTAAAAGATCCTGACACAGCTATTAAAGCATCTGTTGAACCTACTAAAGTAAGTGCTGATATTGATACTTTAAGAGATTTAATTGTTAATAAAAATTAAATTTTCTTTTTTCTATTTTTTAATTTAAATTAATTTTTTTAGTTTAATACTTATTTTTATAATTTTTAGCTATCTTTTAATTTTTTTTTAAACATTATAAGCTTTGATAATATCTCTTTTAGAAATATAATTCTTTTTAGAGTATTTTACTTATTTATGGCTTTAATGGTCTGGATTTTCCACAGTTGTGGGAATTTTTGTATGTTTTTTATATAAATACGATTCATAATAATACATGGTTTTTTCTACTCATTTGATTGTAATTTGTGTATTTCTCATTTTAAGTGAATTTTCAATTACTTTGAAATAGTTTTCAATTTTTTACCTTTTATTAGTTCCAATTCATGAACTTGTTTATTAATTCTTTCTTTAATCTTTTAAATAATCTTTTATTTTTGTTTAATTCTTTTTTATTTTTAGGCATGTTTAATAGGTAACTTAAAATATTATTTAAGTGATTTATGTTGGGAATTTTTTCTTCGGTAAATAAATGGAATAATATGGTATTTGCTAATTCAATTTTTTAGGTCTCTTCAATTTTTTAAAATCATCAAAAATAGTAAGTAACTTAAAGAATATAACAAACTCAGAAATACATAATATATGCTCAAAAATCTACAACCAATTTTATTCAAAAATAAAAAATTTTAGATCAAATAATATTATAAATTATCTTTATAAAGATGTTTCTAATTTTAAAACACTTTCAGGTATTGTTTGTGGTTTTATGGTTAATGCAGGTTTAATAATGACTTTATCTGGTGCTGGTGCGGTTGTAGGTATTCCATTGTTAGCAGTAGGTACAATTTGTACTGCATATAGTTCTGGTTTGATTAATATTGATAAAAATAGTAAAAAAATAAGTTTTAATTTTACACAGCGTAATGCAGTAGAATTTGGAATATCTATGGGTTTAGATGCATGTGATTTAGGTTCTGGGTATAATTTTATTAGTAAATTTGTTAAAACAAAAAGTATAATTAAATCTATTAAAATGTATTCAATCAGAAATAAAAAAAGACATACAAGTTAATGTTGAAAAATTAGGTTTAGTTAAAGGCTATTATAAATATACAAAGAATAAAATTATTGTTGAAAACAAGAAAAGAATAATCAAAGAAATCACAAAAAGTTATATTGAAAGTAAAGAAGTAAGTTTTACAGCAGATATTTTAACTTAATAATGAGGAATAGTTATGATATTTAAACATATTATAATATTATTTTTTTTATATATTACATTTACTGTTCAAATTGCTAGTAGAGTTTCTGCTTTTAATAATGAAAATGATTCAGAAAGAATTAATGAGTATACTACAATTATTTATAATTAATAATGTTAATTCTTTATATTCTTTGTTGTTGATTTTTTAGTGATGA
>JBJFGN010000104.1:10758-37680 GCA_051892775.1 Methanobrevibacter sp.
TTTTTATGGGTTATTTGTTTGTGTTTTCTTTGTTGTTGATTTTTTAGTGATGATTTTTATGGGTTATTTGTTTGTGTTTTCTTTGTTGTTGATTTTTTAGTGATGATTGGCTATGAAGTTTTGGGTTGTATTTTTTATATTTCTTTATTTATTTGGTTTTGGAACATATTATTCAGCGAATCTTAAAAAATTACAGAAAAAACATTATGAATATATTATTATTTTTCTATTTATCTTTTTAATTTTTGCAATAATTTTTAAAGATGAAATTAATATGTTACCATAAAATTATATTTAAATGATATACATTGGAATTTATATTAAATATAAGACTTTATAATACATAATTAATATTTTATCCTTATAGTCTTTTTATTGTAAAAATTTTGAGTATATTGAGATTTTATTTTTTTTCATGACAATTTAAGGGTATTAATGCTTTAAATTCAAATTTAATAAAGTTTATTTTAAAAATTATAATGGTTTCAACATTATAAATCTTTTAAATAAAATAGGTTTTAATTGATTTTATTATTTAGTTTTTTTTTAAAATGTTATGTGTTTGTTGAAAACTATTTTTTATAAAAATTTAAACAGTAATTAATGTTTGAAAATCAATTTTTGAGAAAATTTATTCAAAAGATTTTGAGGATTTCAACAAAGCAAATTTTATATCATTTTAGATATTTAATTATATTATATATACTAATTTTATTTTTAGTTTATATCTTGTTTTTATTTTTTTAGAAATTTTTTAAAGTTTAGTTTCTGATTTTCTTATATATTTTTTTCTTATTTTAACATATATTAGTTAATTTTTGTTTTTTATTAATAAATTTCTATATTTTTAGTTTTTTGTATTAATTTTTACTTATTTTTAATAGATTTAAATGTTGATTTTTTTATTTTTCCTATTTTTTACTTATATTTAAAATTTTTTTTGTATATAGTTTTTAAAAAAATCGTGTTTATAATTTAAAACAATAATTAATTATTATTATAAATTTACTAAAATAAACACTATTTAAACAATAGATTTATATATTAAAATAGATTAAATATTATTAACAAAAATTGAGGTGAAAATATGGAATTACCAATAGCTCCTATAGGAAGAATTTTAAAAAATGCTGGTGCTGACAGAGTAAGTGATGATGCTAAAATTGAATTAGCTAATGCTATTGAAGACTGTGGTCATGAGATTTCAAGAAAAGCAGTTGGATATGCAAAACATGCTGGTAGAAAAACTGTCAAAGCTGAAGATATTAAATTAGCTTGTAAAAACTTATAAGTTTATATTAATTTAATGTATTGATTTTTTTACGATTTTTAATTTTGAGGGTTAGTTTTAACTTTATTTTAAGTTCCTATGAAGTTATAATACATATATTGTAGCATTATCTTCGGTTAGTTTTAACTTTATTTTAAGTTCCTAAGCCTTCAAAATTTATTTGATATCTAAGTTTATGTTTTTTTATTTCGGTTTTTAGATTTTTTATGAATTTATTTAAGATTTCATTTTTTGATAACCTTATAATTTTTATAATTAATATAAAAATAAGAACTATTTTTCTATAGAATTTATGGGATATAGGAAACCTTTATAAAGTAGAAATACTAAAATTTATAATGTCTAGTTTTCTAGAATTTCATTAATTACTAAATTATAGTATTAAGTTTCTTGATACTAACTTTTATAATAAATATAAGTATTGAAAATATAATCCTGCTATTTTTATTTTTTATGGGATTTTATTTAGTGATATATGATATATTCAAGATAATTATAGACTTTATTACATTCTAAAAATATAAAAAAAAGAGATTTTTAGAATTTAAGCAAGTTTATTATATTCAGTTACTGTTTATAATTTTATTTGCTGATGGATGGTATATGACCAGATGAAAAAGGAGGTAAATATTATGGCAAAACCAATTTATGTAAAATTTGATACACCGGAAGAAATAGCTGAAAAAGCTCAAGAAGCTTTAACAACTGCAAAAAATACAGGAAAAGTTGCAAAAGGAACTAATGAAGTAACTAAATTCATTGAAAGAGGTAACGCAGATTTAGTCGTTATTGCAGAAGATGTTGATCCTGCTGAAATCGTAGCTCACATCCCTGTTCTCGCAGAAGAAAAAGAAATTCCTTATGTTTACTTAGCTACTAAAGATCAAGTAGGCGAAGCTGCAGGTTTAACTGTTGGTACTGCTTCAGCTTGTATTGTCGATGCTGGAGACGCTGAAGATTTAGTAAAAGAAGTTGTTGAAAAAGTAGCAGAACTTAAAAACTAGGTTTTTTTAGCTCTGTAGAAAGACTCAGTCTTTCAATTAGTTAAAAACGGTGATTATATGGAAGAAGGAACTCCAGCTGAAGTCATTGAAGTTCTTAAAAGAACTGGTATGACTGGAGAGGTTATGCAAGTTAAATGCAGAATCCTCGATGGGAGAGATAAAGGAAGAATTTTAACAAGAAACATCATGGGCCCTGTAAGAGAAGGTGATGTTTTAATGTTACTCGATACTATTAGAGAAGCTAAAGAAATTAGAACTCCATAGTATTATAAGAAGGTGTTTACATGAGAACTTGTTCATTCTGTGGTAAAGAAATAAATGATGGTACTGGAAAAATGTATGTTAAAAAAGATGGTTCCATCTATTTCTTTTGTAGTACTAAATGTGAAAAAAATATGATTAAACTTGGTAGAGTACCAAGAAAAGTTAAATGGGTTAAAGAATGATTCAAAAAACATATGTTATGTTAAAACCTGACGCAGTAGGTCGTCGTTTAATGGGTAAAATTATTTCCCGTTTTGAAGAAAAAGGTTTAAAAATTGTTGCTATGAAATTAAGGATGATTCCTGAAGAATTAGCAAAAGAACATTATGGTGAACATAAAGATAAACCTTTCTTTGAAGGATTAATTGAATACATCACTTCAGGACCTGTTCTTACTATGGTCATTGAAGGGGATGAAGCAATTAGTGTAATCAGAAAAATGGTTGGTGCAACTAACCCTCAAGAAGCTGATGTTGGCACTATTAGAGGAGACTTTGGTATGGATACTGGAAGAAACATAATCCATGCATCTGATGCTCCTGAATCTGCTGAAAGAGAAATTAATCTTTTCTTTGATGAAGATGAAATTGTTGATTATTCAATGTCTGACAATAGTTGGATTTATGAATAGTTATAAATGCTTAGGTTTTACAAAAATTAATAGGTTAACCTATTTTAATAAATTTTTCTTAAAAAATTTATTTTTAAATTTTTAAATTATAATTAATAATGTGAGATAAAAAATGAATATACGATCACCAATTGTTTCAGTTTTAGGTCATGTAGATCATGGTAAAACAACATTGCTTGATAATATTAGGGGAAGTACTGTAGCTAGTAGAGAAGCTGGAGGAATTACTCAACATATTGGAGCAACAGAGATACCTATTGATACAATTAAAAATATTTGTGGACCATTTATTAAGAAGTTATCAATTACTGATACTATTCCAGGTCTTTTCTTTATTGATACTCCGGGACATTCTGCTTTTACTTCTTTAAGAAAAAGAGGGGGAGCATTAGCAGATCTTGCTATTTTAATTGTTGATGTTAATGAGGGTTTTAAACCACAAACATTTGAAGCTTTAAATATTCTTAAATTATATAAAACTCCATTTATAGTAGCAGCTAATAAAATTGATAAATTGTTTGGATGGGAAGTTCATGAAAATTCATCTTTTATGAAAAGTTTTAAAGATCAGGCTCCTAATGTTCAACAAGAGCTAGAGATGAAAATTTATGAATTAGTTGGAATCTTGCATAAAGAAGGTTTCCAGTCTGAAAGATTTGATCGTGTAAGTGATTTTGCATCTCAAATTGCTATTGTACCAATAAGTGCTCAAACTGGTGAAGGTCTTATTGAACTTATTACTATGTTACTTGGACTTGCACAGAAATATCTTATTTCATCACTTGAAATTCATGAAGATGCTCCTGCTAAAGGAACTGTTCTTGAAGTTAAAGAAGAGGTTGGTTTAGGTACAACTATTGATGCTATTATTTATGATGGTGTTTTAAAAGTTAATGATGAAATTGCACTTATGGTTCCTGGTGATGTTATAACAACTAAGATTAGATCTATTCTTAAACCTCGTCCTCTTGAGGAAATGAGGGAATCTAAGAATAAATTTGATCATATTGATAGTGTTACTGCAGCTGCAGGAGTTAAAATTTCAGCTCCTAATTTAGATGATGTTATTTCAGGATCTCCACTTCAAGTTTTAAATGATGATGAAGATGTTGAAGAACAAATTAAAAGAGAAATCGATGACGTAACTATTGATACTGAAGATGAAGGAGTATTGGTTAAGGCAGATACTTTAGGTTCACTTGAAGCTATTGTTAGTCTTTTGACTGATATGGATGTTCCTATTAGATCAGCAGATATAGGTGATATCTCAAGAAGGGATATTATTAATGGTCAAATTGCTGCAGAAGAAGACCCAGAACATGGTGTTATCTTTGCATTTAATGTAAGTATACATCCTAAAGCTAAAGAAGATTTGGAAGAATCTGATATTAAAGTATTTTCTGGAGAGGTTATTTATAAGTTAACTGAAGATTATACTATTTGGGTTGAAGAAAGAAAAGAAGCTGAACGTAAGGCTTATCTTAATGCTATTATTAAACCAGGTAAAATATATTCTATTCCTAAATTAATATTCCGTCAAAGTAAACCTGCAATTTGTGGTGTTGAGGTTTTAAGCGGTACTATTAAACCAGGTTATCCATTAATTAATGCTAATGGTCACCCTGTAGGTAAAATAGAAAGTATGGAAGATAATGGTGAAACTTTACAATCTGTTACTCGTGGTCAAAAAGTTGCTATGGCTATTGATGCAATAGCAGGTAAGGACTTTGAAGAAGGTGACGAATTGTATATTGATATTCCTGAAAATCATTACAAAGTACTTAATCGTGAATTTAAAGATAAATTAACTGAAGATGAACTAAGAACTTTAGATGAATTTTTAGAAATAAAAAGGAATAATGATCCCGATTGGGGTAAATTAGGCCTTTTTGAAACTTAATTGAATTATAACCATATCGTATCGAACACATTAATTATTATTGAATCTAAAAAGTATTTTATTCCAATTTATAGCTTAGTTCATTTTTAAAATTTTCTTTAAGATATTAAAACTTAAGAATGTTTTTTAGGTTATTATTAATTTAATTAAGGGAATTTTAAAACATTTGTAAACATATATTTATTTTAAAAATGTAATAGGAGGAATATTCGTGGTATATAAAGTTGTTGTTTCAGATAAAGAAACTACTTATCAAGTAGAAACCGATAATACCAGTCTCAATGGTTTAAAAATCGGTGATGACTTTGACGGTAGTATTCTTGGTTTAGATGGATACAATTTAAAAATCACTGGTGGATCAGATAAAAATGGATTCGCTATGAGAAAAGATATCTCTGGACCTAGAAGAATTAGAACTTTAGTATCTGGTGGAGTAGGATACAAACCTACTACCTCTGGAGAAAAAAGAAGAAAAACAATTAGAGGAAATACTATCTCTGATGATATTGTTCAAATTAACACTATTGTTTTAAGTCGTGGATCTAAATCTCTTGATGATATTTTAGGATCTGATGAAGAAGATGAAGAATAGTTTTAACTATTCTTAATTTTAATTTTTAAAATTTTTATTAATTTAAAGTAAGGTGTAATCTGTGAAAGTACAGGCTGATGTTAACATAGGTTTAGTAGGACATGTAGATCATGGTAAAACTACACTTACCAAAGCTTTATCTGGTGTATGGACTGATACACATAGTGAAGAAACAAAAAGAGGTATCTCTATCCGTTTGGGATATGCAGATATTGATTTAAGAAGATGTCCTGAATGTGATGAACCTCAATGTTATACTACTAAAGAAGTTTGTGAACATTGTGGTAGTAAAACTGATGTAATTAAAAAAGTTTCATTTGTAGATGCTCCAGGGCATGAAACTTTAATGGCTACAATGTTATCTGGTGCTGCAATAATGGATGGTGCTGTTTTAGTAATTGCTGCTAATGAATATTGTCCACAACCTCAAACTAAAGAGCATTTAATGGCTCTCGATGTAATTGGTGTTAAAAATATTATTGTAGTTCAGAACAAAATTGATATTGTTTCCAAAGAAAGAGCTATAGAAAGTTATAAGGAAATTAAGGAGTTTGTAAAAGGTACCTGTGCCGAAGATGCCCCTATAATACCTATTTCTGCACAACAAGGTGCAAATATGGATATTTTAATCGAAGCTCTCGATAAAAAAATCAAAACACCTAGAAGAAGTGTCAGAAAATCTCCATTGATGTATGTTGCTCGTTCTTTTGATATTAATAAACCAGGTTCTTCTCCTGGAAAAATTAAAGGAGGAGTTATTGGTGGAACTTTAGTTCAAGGTACTCTCCATTTAGGCGATACTATTGAAATTAAACCAGGTGTAGATATTAATGCTAATAATGATAAATCTTCTGAATGGGTTCCACTTGTATCTGAAATTATTGGTTTAGAAACTGGAGGAGAACAAGTTGAAAAAGTTTCTCCTGGTGGTCTTATCGGTGTTGCAACTAAATTAGATCCATCATTAACTAAAGCGGATTCATTAAATGGTTCTGTTGTTGGTAAAGAAGGAAAATTACCACCAGTTTTATTTAATTTCTCAATGAAAGTAAATCTTTTAGAGCGTGTTGTAGGTACTAAAGAAGAAAGAGAAGTTTCTCCAATTAAATTTAAAGAACTTTTAATGATTAACTCTGGAACTACCACCACCATTGGTGTTGTCACATCACTTAAAGGTGGATTAGTTGAAGTCAAATTGAAATTACCTATTTGTGCTGATAAAGGTGCAAGGGTAGCTTTAAGTCGTAGAGTCGGTGCTCGTTGGAGATTAATTGGTTTCGGTATTATAAATTAGATTTTTTATAATCTTATTTTTGAATTTTAATAAAAATAATTTAAATTAATTAAATATTTATTATTTAATTATTTAATTCCTTAAATTTTAAAAAATAAGAGTTTAATATATTTCTAGAAGGCATTAAATGGTAAATGAAGTTGTGATTGATACTAATTTTTTCATGGCTCCTTTTCAATTTAATATTGATGTTATTGAAGAGCTTAAAAAAATTTTGCCATCATATAAGTTAACAACTCCAATATGTGTTATTAAGGAGCTAGAAGGTTTAAAAAATAATAAGAAGTCTCATGTTAGGACTGAGGCAGCTCTTGGTTTAAAATATCTTAAATCAAATAATGTTGAAATAATGGATATTTCAACAAATAATGGGGAGACTGTTGATGATGCACTTCTTAGAATATCAAAATCTCGTATACTTGCTACAAATGATATTGAATTAAGAAAAAGGGCTAAAATGCAATCTATTCAAGTAGCTTATATACGTCAAAAACGTTATATTGAGATAAATTAGTTTATATATTATTAAATTAGAAATCATTTTTATTGTTTTATTTATTTAATATTTAGAATCAATTTGAAATTAAATATTAATATTATCATTAAAAATTTATATTAAGATTTTTAAAATATTATTAAATATCATTAAATCTTTAAATTAAAATTTATTCAAAATTTATGTTTATAATTATTTATAAATTATTTAAATTTTTAAAGAAAAATGAGGGATTGTTTTGTATTATGAGACAAAAATAGAGGATACTGTAAGGATTCCTCCTTATAAATTTGAAGAAAATCTTGAGGATGTTGCAATAGAAATTCTTAATGAACTTTATATTGGTCAGTTAGATAAAGAATTAGGTTTATTAATTTGTGTTTATTCTATTGATAAGATAGGTGAAGGTAAATTAATAATTGGTGATGGTGCTACATATCATCATGTTGTTTTCTCTGCAGTATTCTATAAACCTGAACAACAAGAAATTGTTTATGGTCAAGTTATTGAGATTGCTGAATTCGGTGCATTTGTAAGAATTGGACCTATGGATGGTTTAGTTCACGTTTCTCAGGTAACTGATGATTATATTAATTATGATCCTAAAAATGGAGCACTTATTGCTAGTGAATCAGATAAGATTCTTCAAGAACAAGATTTAGTTAGAGCTAGAATTATTGCTTTAAGTCTTAAATCTAAATCTATTAGAAATAATAGGATTGGTCTTACAATGAGACAACCAGGTTTAGGAAAAATCGAATGGATTGAAAATGAAAAAGGGAAGAATAACTCATGAGTGAAAGAGCTTGTACTAAATGTAAAAGAATAACTCAAAATGAAGTATGTCCTGTATGTCATGGTAATGTACCAACTTCTGATAATTGGAGTGGTCTTTTAATAGTTTTAAATCCAGATACTTCTAAAGTTGCTAAAGAATTAAATATTACATTACCTGGAGAATATGCTTTAAGAGTTAAATAGATAATTTAATTTAAATTTATTTTTTATTTATATAATTTTAAATTATTATAGAACTTTTTATTTAATTATTATACTTTAATTATAAATATGATTAGTTACATATTTACTAATGTATAATGATTAATAATAAATTAAATAATTTATAAATAATTTATTTTAGAGGGAATTTAAGTTGTTACAAATTACTACTGAATTAATTCAGGAATTAAAAAAGCCATTAGGTGATTTATATCCTAATTTTGAGGATGCTTTAGATATTATCAAATCTTCTAGTTTTTTGATTTCTGCAGGTGATTGTACTTTAAAAAACCTTATTTCTCATGATATTTATCCTGATGTTGCATTAATGGATAATCAAATTCAGAGAAATTCATATGATTCCAATATAAATTATACTAATAATGTTTTATCAGCAGTAAATCCTGCTGGAACTATCACTGATAATCTATGGGAAACCATAGATTTTGCTATTAAACAAGCAATTAAGACTAATGAAAAATATCTTATTGTTGTTGATGGGGAAGAAGATCTTGCTGTTCTTCCTGTTATTCAATTAGCTCCAGAAGATACTACTGTATTATATGGACAGCCAAATGAAGGTTTAGTTTTACTAAATGCTGGCGATTTAAAAGATAAAGGTGAAAAATTTATCAATGATTTTAAGGAGATTTAATCCTTAATTTATTTGCTCTTATGATAAATTAGCTAACCTTATGAATTAATTAAAATAGAGGGTTAACTATGGATATAGAAATTATAGAACAAAATGAAAATAAAATATTTAATAGGAATGAAGTAAAATTTTTCGTAAATTATGAAGGAGAAGCAACTCCTAAAGTTTTAGATGTTAAAAATAAATTAGTTGCTATGCTTGATTCACAAAAAGATTTATTAGTTGTTGATACCGTTGAACCATTTTATGGTGAACCTAAAGCTTTAGGTTATGCTAAAGTTTATGCAACTAAAGATGATTTAGACTATATTGAAACTGAAAGTGTTGTTTTAAAAAACACTGAACCTTCTGAAGAACCTTCTGAAGAAGAAGATGAAGAATAGATGGAGGATTTTTAATGAAAGTATCTAGTTTATACGAAGTTAAAGATGGTAAATTAGTTAGAAAAAACCCAATATGTCCTCGTTGTGGTGGCGGAGTATTTATGGCTGATCATGGTGATAGATACGCTTGCGGTAAATGTGGATATACTGAAATGAAAAATAAAAATTAAGTTTCATTACTTAATTTTATTCTTTTTGTATTTTTTTGAATTTAATGTTCCTTGACTTTTTTTCTAATTTTTGTTTTGTTTAATGTTTTTTTTGGATTGTTTTTTGTATTTGTTTTGTTTAATGTTTTTTTTGGATTGTTTTTTGTATTTGTTTTGTTTAATGTTTTTTTTGGATTGTTTTTTTGTATTTGTTTTGTTTAATGTTTTTTTTTTGGATTGTTTTTTGTATTTGTTTTGTTTAATGTTTTGTCTAATTTTGCCCATTTTATTGTTTTTTTTTTATTTCTATTAATTTATACTAGTTTTTTTTAATTTTTTATTTAAATAATTTCAATAAAACCTATTCTAATAAAAATTTAAATTTAGAATTTTTCTTTTAAATAATATTAAACAAATTATTTATATCAATTTAACAAATATTATATTAATATATTTTTTTTAATTAATTAACTAAGGTGAGCTTTTGATTTTACGTAGTGGAAGATTAAATAAGGAAATGACAGAAGAAGCTGCAGAATTTACTTCATCACTTGAAGCAGATAAAGAAATTTTCTATGCAGATATTAAATGTAATTTTGCACATACTACAATGTTGAAAGAAGAAAATATTATTGATTCTGATATTGCAGATAAAATTCTCGATGCATTACTTAAACTTAAAGAAGAAGGTTATGATGTTTTAGATTTTAACCCTGCTGTAGAAGACATTCATATGGCTATTGAAAATTATGTTACTGACATAGTTGGTCCTGATGCAGGATTTATGCATACTGCAAAATCTAGAAATGATCAAGTTGCAACTGATATTCGTTTAGTTTTACGTGATAAAATTTCTGATATTCAAAGTGATATTTTAGACTTTATGGATAATTTAGTTGACATGGCGGATAATTATAAAGAATCTGTATTCATTGGTTTTACACATCTTCAACATGCTCAACCAATTACTATTGCTCATCATTTAATGGCTCATGTTCAAGCATTAAAAAGAGATTATCAAAGATTATCCGATACTTATAAAAGAGTCAATCTTAATCCATTAGGTTCTGCAGCAATGACTACTACTAGTTTTCCAATTAATAGGGAACTTACCACTAAACTTCTAGGATTTGATGGATATCTTGAAAATTCAATGGATGGTGTTTCTTCTCGTGATTTTGCAGCAGAAGCAATTTTTGATCTTGCATCTCTTTGTACTACCTTATCAAAAATTTGTGAGGAATTGATTCTTTGGAGTACTTATGAATTTGGTGTAATTAGAATGGATGATGCATATTGTTCAACTTCATCTATTATGCCTCAAAAGAAAAATCCTGATGTTGCAGAAGTTGCAAGGAGTAAAGCTACTCGTGTTAATGGTGAGTTAGTCACTGTTTTAACTATGCTTAAAGCATTACCATACACATATAATAGGGATTTACAAGAAATCACTCCCCATTTATGGAGAAGTTTTAAAGAATCTAAAGCTGTTTTAAGCATAGTGTCTAAAATGCTTTTATCTGTAAGCTTTAATGAAGATAGATGTCTTGAACTTGCTGGTAAAAATTTTGCTACAGCTACTGATTTAGCAGATATTATGGTTAGAGAGAGAAAAATACCTTTTAGAACAGCACATAAAATTGTTGGACGTGTTGTTAATGAAGCAACTAGTCAAGGTTTAGAAGCAACTGATGTTACAAGTAAATTTGTTGATGATGTTGCAGAAGAACTCGGTTTCGATAAATTAAATCTTGATGAAAAGTTAGTTAGTGATGCTCTTAATCCATTAGAAAATGTTAAAATGAGGAAAGTTCCTGGTGGTCCATCACCAGAAATGGTTACTATTGCTATGGGCCATATTAAAGAATTTATTAAAGAAGAAAGAGGGGAATAATTCCTTTTTTATTTTTTATATAAAGTAATTTTCAGTTTTAATCTGGTTTTTTTTATTGTTTTTTTTTGTTTAGTTTTAATCTGGTTTTTTGTTTTTTACTTTTTATTAAATACCAAGTCTTCTTAATTTTTTATCAATTTCTTCATCATTTAATCCTTCCTCATCATCATTATCTTTATTATTTTTCCTAACTGCTTCATTATATAATATTTCTTCTTTATTTTCATTCCAATCCTTAACGATTCTAGCTTCCATTTCATCGTCAGCTTCAATTATGGGTCCAGTATAATCACAATTATAACATACCCATCGTGACCATACTTGTGGAATAATCCATTCTACATTACGTGATCCACATCTGGGACATATTTTCTTTTTCATATTTTATCCTTTATTTTTATTAAAAGCCTTATAGGGGAATTGAACCCCTATCATTTGTTTACGAGACAAATGTTTTTCCATTAAAACTAATAAGGCATGATATATTATTTCTTTATTTTTTATAATATAAAATTTTTTTATAGATTTAATAAATATTTAGTAACAATTGTTATATCTTTAATCATTTATAAAATTTTATATTTAAACTTTCTATTATTCATATAAATTATTTTTATTTTCATTTTTATTCTTATTTAAATTAACATTTATTTTATCTTATTTTAAAAATAAATGGTTTTATAAGTTTAATTTTTAAGTAAATATATTGAATATGCTTAAAAAATTTAAAAATAATATTTTGTTTTTATTTGGTTCTATAAAAACTCCATATTAAATCTAAAGCTTCCCCAACTTCTAGAGCGCCTGCTCTAGTTTCTCTTAAAATTCTTTGTATTGAATATTTTTTCATATATGGGAACTTTTTATGCACTTCATATAGGAGAGGACATCCAAAGCCTTTTATGGATTTTATTGGATAATCTTCCATAATAACTTTACCATCTAATTTACCACAAGATAAAGATGCAGGCAGGTTTAAACGTTGAACTAATTTATTGTTATAATAATTATCAGTAATACACTGATTACCTGTGGATAACATGTCACCAAATATTACTAAAGGTATATTATTTTCAATGCTATATTGAAATATTCTTTTTTCAATTGTTCCAGAACATCTACCACAAGGATGGAATCTACCTGTAAATGACTCTTCAATTAGATTTGTATAATCAATTGGAATATATTCATGTTCTGCATTCAATACTTTACATAAATTATCAATATTGTATTTAAATTGTTTTGGTAATACAATTGTTCCAGGATCTATTGTAATTGCTATGGGATTAAATCCAAGATATTTAGCAAAGACAAGTGAAAAACTGCTATCAACACCACCAGAAAGTGCTATGACTGCTTTATGTTCTATAGTATTGTCATTAAATGTTTCTTTATAATTTTCTTCAAGATAGTTTTTTAGATTAAATGAATATATATTATCAATTTTATATTTTATGGTGTTTCTAAGATTTTTAAGTGGCGTATATGCAAAATAATTTGTGTCTTTATTATTGAGAATTGAATTTAATTTTTTGTATGAAAGTTTTAATCTATATTCTTTCTGTATGAAATCAGTGTAACTTTCAACATGTATACTTTTAAGTCCAAGTTCTTCACGTAAACGACCAACGACCCATCCACCTTTTCCAATTATTGCAGATTTATCTGGTCTGTCATCAGTTATTATCCATAATTCATTAGTTTTATCACAATAGTTGAGTTCTTTAATATTGATTTCCATATCCTCATGGCCAATTTCTTTTCTTATTCTTTTTATATTTTTAATAAGATTTTCTTTATCTACCATATTATGCCTTTTATTTAATTTTGAGTATTTTTAATAATTTAATTTAATTTTTAATATATTTTTATTTTATTTATTATAAAATTTAAATTTTTATTTATTATTTTTATTGCATTTAAATTCATTTTTTTAATTTTTTATTTATTTAATAAATTTTTGTATAGTTTTTTATTTTTTTTAATTAAATTTTTATTTATTGTTTTTATTAAAAATAAGCAATTTTACATATTTTAAACTTAATTTAAAGATTTTTTTAAATTTAACATTTTATAATTTTTTTCAGATTTATGTTGATTTTGTATAATTTTTTTAATAAATTTTATTTTTTTAGAAAAAATTTTTTAAAAAAACTTAAGTTTATATATAATGTAAAGATATAAATATTATCAAGTATATTATACTTTAAAAAATAAAAAGAGAATGATTATAAAAATAGTGTTTATTTCAAAAAATGGTCGGTTAAAATGGCAAAATTCTTAGGAATATTAGGTGATGATGAAAATAGAAAAGTAGATCGTTTCAATCCTAATTTTATTGATGATAATATAAAAATTGGTGTAAATTATAAACGATTTTCAAAAGAGCCTATTATAGGTAAAAATGCTCTTATTAGATCTAATTCTGTTATTTATAATGATGTTGTTATTGGTGATGATTTCAGAACAGGACATAATGTTTTAATTAGAGAAAACACGACAATTGGTGACGATGTACTCATTGGTACTAATACTGTTATTGAGGGAAATTGTATATTGGGAAATAATATCAGTATTCAGTCTAATGTTTATATACCATCTAATAGTATAATAGAAGATAATGTGTTTATTGGACCATGTACTTGTTTTACTAATGATAGGTATCCTGTTAGAGTTGATTATGAACTTAAAGGACCTCAAATTAGGAGAGGTGCTTCTGTTGGAGGTAATTCTACCTTTTTATCAAACTTAGAAATTGGTGAAGGGGCTATTGTAGCTGCAGGGGCAGTTGTTACAAGAAGCGTTCCTCCTTATTACTTAGCAATAGGTACTCCTGCTAAAATTAAACCACTTCCAGCTTCATTAAGAGTTCCAAATATGATTTAATTTTTTATAATTCTTATTATAAAAATTCCTATTTTTTTATTTTTTTCATGATTCATGTTTGGTATTGCTTTTTTTGTTTTATGATTTAAATTTGGTATTGTTTTTTTTTTATTTTTTTATATTGAATATTACTTATTTTTTATTAGTTCTTAATTTTCATTGCTTTTATAATATAATTTAATCACTATAATTTTTAATCAGTTTTTAAAATCCGTTTTAAAACTAACTATGGCATTATGAATTATATGGTAAACTTTTAAATAATATAAGAAATAATATTATTATTAACTTAATTTATTAAGATTATTTTTTTTAAATCTTTTTTCAATATTTTTGGAGAAAATTATTATGATTGTTAAAGATTGGTGTGTTTACTGTGGTGAATGTGCTGGAGTATGTCCAAGAAATTTGATCACAGTCAGAGAAACAAATTTAGAATTTAAAACTGATGAGTGTAAAGAATGTAGTACATGTGTTGCAGCATGTCCTATAAATGCATTAGAACAAGAATAGGTGTATATTATGATAGAAACAGATGTATTAGTAGTTGGAGCAGGACCTGCTGGTTCTACAGCAGCAAAACATGCAGCATTAGGTGGAGCAAAAGTAATATTAATCGATAAAAAGTCAGAAATTGGGGCTCCTAAAAGATGTGCTGAAGGTGTTTCTAAAAAAGGTCTTAAAAAATTAGGTGTAGAACCTAATCCTAGATTCATTGCTAAAGAATTGGATGGTGTAAGACTTGTAGCACCGGATAATACTAGTGTATGGATGACTTCTGAAGAAATCGAACTTCCTGAAGCAGGGTATATCTTAGAAAGGAAAGTATTTGATAAATTTATGGCTATGGATGCAGCTAGGGCTGGTGCTGAAATTAAAATTAAAACTTTAGCTAAAAAAGTTACTAAAGCTGAAGATTCCTTTATTGTTACCTGTGAACAATTTGGAGAAGAATTTGATATTAAAGCACATATTGTAATTGCAGCAGACGGTCCAGAATCTCATGTTGGTAGATGGGCAGGTTTAAAAACAGCTACAAAAGCGGTACATATGGAATCTGGTTTACAGTATGAAATGTGTAATTTACACTTTGAAAGACCAGGAGTCATTGAATTCTACTTTGGTTCCTGTGCTCCTGGAGGATATGTATGGATTTTCCCTAAAGGAGATGACATTGCAAATGTTGGTTTAGCAATCCTTACTCCTACTGCAGAAAAACTTAATCCTGGTAAAACTGCTAAAGAGTATTTGGATGATTGGATTGCAAAAAGCCCTATTACTAAAGATGCACAAGCTGTTGAAATGAATGTTGGCGGAGATCCTGTTGGTGGTATGCCTAAAAAAATATTTGATGACAATATTATGGTTTGTGGAGATGCAGCTGGACAAGTTAATCCTTTAACTGGTGGAGGAATTATTAGTGGTATGACTGGTGGTATGTATGCTGGTCAAGTAGCAGCTGAAGCTATTAAAGAAGGAGATTACTCTTCCAAATTCCTTAAAAAATATGATAAATTAGTAAGGGATGACATTGGAGAAGAAATTAAAAAATATGCAGTTGTTCAAAATTATATGCTTGATTTAAAAGATGAAGATCTTAATAAAATCGCTGATGCATTTAAAGACATGGATTTCACTAAAGTTTCTACAACCCAACTTGTAAAAGCTTTAATTAAAGTTTCTCCTTCAGCAGCTTTAAAAATAGGTAGATACTTCTTATAAATCCTATTTTTATCTTTTTTTAATTTTTGAATACTTAGAATTTTATTTATTCATATATTTACTTTTAAATCTATAAATTTGATGGATTTATTCTATTTTTAATGTTTTTTTTATAAACAATTTTTCTTATTAATTTAATTGTTTAATTTTTTAATATATTTTGTTTAAATATTTATTTAAATATTATTTCATTGAAACAATTAAATATTTATTTAAATATATTATTAATTATTATAAATTTTGGATTTTAATTTAATATTTAATTTATATATTATATTGAAATTTATTTTATAAGATTTTTAAATTAATTATATTAAATAAATTATAATCTTATAGATAATCTGTAATATTCGTGTAATTTATATTTTATTTGTATGAATGGTTTTGTATGGTATGTGTATTTGTTTATGAATTGTTTTGTATGAATGGTTTTGTATGGTATGTGTATTTGTTTATGAATTTTAATTCTATAATTAATTTGAGGATATATATTTATTATTTTAATGAGTGATATGATGATTTTAATAACTGGTGGAGCAGGATATATTGGTTCACATATAAATAAAGCTTTAAATAGTTCTGGATATGAAACTATTGTTCTTGATAATTTAATTAAAGGATTTCAAGATTTTGTTAAATGGGGAACTTTTATAGAAGGTGACTATGGTGATAAAGAACTTTTAGATGAAATATTCGAAAAATATGATATTGATGCTGTAATGCATTTTGGAGCTTATATATCTGTTGCAGAATCTGTCGAACATCCTGATGTTTATATGAAAAATAATTATGAAAATACTTTAACTTTAATTGAATCAATGGAGGAACATAATATTGATAAATTAATATTTTCATCTACAGCTGCAGTATATGGTACTCCTAAAATTATACCAATTAAAGAGACAAGTCCTTTAGAACCAATTAATCCATATGGTGAATCTAAACTTCATGTAGAAGAGGCTCTTAAAAAACAGGATAATATTAAATATGTTATTTTCAGATATTTTAATGCTTGTGGTGACGATCCAGACTGTGAAATTGGTGAATTACATGAGCCTGAAACACATTTAATTCCTTTAATCCTTGATGCTGCAATAGGAAAAAGAAGTAGTATTTCTATATTTGGGGATGATTATCCAACACCTGATGGAACTTGTATACGTGATTATATTCATGTAAATGATATTGCTCAAGCACATATTGAAGGATTAAAATATCTTGAAGAGGGTGGGGAATCTGATATATTTAATATTGGTAATGGTAAAGGATTTTCAGTAAAAGAAATTGTTAATGTTGTTAAAGAGGTTACAGGCATCGATTTTCCAGTTAATATTGAAGGTCGTCGTCCTGGTGATCCTGCAGAACTTGTTGCTGATTCAAATAAAATCCAGGATGTTTTAGGCTGGTCTCCAGAATATTCAAATATTGGGGATATTATTGAAACTGCTTGGAATTGGCATAAAAAGTTAAATAATGTTTAGACTTAATTACTTTAGGATTTTAATTATTATTTAAGTTCATTTTGTGTTTAATATTTTGATTATGGTCTGGATTTATTTGGATTTAACGGCATATTTTAAATAGTTTATTTATAGTTTAGGAACTTAATTATCCAATTATATTTTTTAGATTTTAATGAGGTTTGTTATGTATTTAATTAAATTCATTTTTTAGGTAGGTATTAAAATGAGAAGGGGAAATAACACTAAAGTTTATAGAAAACATATACATAAAGAGGATGAAGACTATTGGAATAAAAATCTTCACGAAGAAACTAAAAGAACTAATCAAAAATATACAAATAAAAAGTCTAAATCTAATTTAAGCAGGCATCAAAATAATAATTATAATAGACAAATCAATGATGATTTTGATAATTATACTGAGGAGGAACTTAGTAAAGATATTCTAAGGGATTTATCTGATGATAATCAATATGAAAACGATAATCAGGGATATGACTTAGATAAAGAAAATTATATTCCAAACAGTAATAAAGAATATTATCCAGATTATGATTTAAATAATGATGGAAAAGATTTAGAGCATATGGAAGAATATAATCCAGAGTATGGTCCAAATCATAATGCTTCTGTAGATGATTTTAAACCAATATTTTTCAATGAAGAGAATATTAAAAATATGAGTGATACTCAAAATATAAAAGAAAGTGATGGTTTAAATTTTAAACAAGATGATGATTTATTAATGCAAGATAAATTTAATAAATTAAATAGTCTTGAAAATAAAAAGGCTTTATTCGAGTATATAGATTTGAGAATTATTGTAAATAATAGTCAAAATGCAGAATATTTAAATACAATATGTAAAAATATTGATTTTTCACAATTTAATATTAATTTATCTGCAGTTATTCAAACGGACAATATAAATATTGCTAAGATTGCAACTTTTGGTGCAGATATAATTATCATTGCTGAAGGAGAAGATAAAACTTTATATGGTGAGTTCTATAATGATCTAAAAACAGAAAATAATTATGTAGAACCTTTTTCAGTTTTAGATTCTAATGTTAATCTTAAATATCTTGAATCAAAACTTAATAAAACAATTATTAAAATTGGTTTAAGTTCATTATTAAACATTAATCATTTTAAATCAATTAAAAACGATCTTGATTTGACCAGTATTAACTATGATAAAATTAAATCTGAAAATGATACATTAAAATCTGATAATGACGAGCTTAAAAATAGGTTATTGGAATTAGAATCAGAGAATGATAGCTTAAGTTCTAATATTAACAATTTACAGAAGGTTAATGATGAATTGAAATCTGAAATCGCAGATTTTAAAACAAGATATTCTAATATCCATACTGAGAAAATATTAGAAATATTCTCACTTCCACAACTTTGGAATGACACATTTAATGAAGTACTTAATGATGAGGAAAAAGTGGTTATTGCAACTAATGAATTTAGGCCTGAAAATATTATAATTGGTCAAGGTTTCATTGGTGCACTTTCTGTTGATGAAGCTATTGATTGGTTAAGAGTTGTAAGGACTGCCCTTATATTTGTTAATTTACATAAGGAATGATTCTTATTATTAAATAAATTCTTAAGAAATAGCTTATTTATTAGCTTTTTACATACTTAGATTGGGGATAGTTTCTGTTCTATATTTAAAATATCTTCTTATTTTTCTTATTTTTATTTTTATTATAACTATTTATTTTAAGATTTTTGAATTAATTTTATTTTTTTACTTCTATTTTGAATTTTTTATAATTTATAGTAGCTTATAAGATTTATTTATAAGCTATTTAAATTAATCCAAAATCTATATATTATAAAATTTATATAAATCTATACAATATTAAGTTATAAAACTTTTTAATAATTTTTTTAAAATGGAGAATACAATGAAGGATAAATGTGGTATTGTAGGAATTTACTCTAATGATTCCTCTAAAGAAGTAGCTCCTTCTATATATTATGCTTTATATGCATTACAACATAGAGGACAAGAATCTGCAGGTATTGCTACATACAATAATATTAATGGTATTAATTATTATTGTGGAATGGGGCTTGTAGCAGACGTGTTTAAAGATTATGAAATCCAAAAATTAGATGGTTATGTAGGTATTGGTCATGTGAGATATTCAACAACTGGCCAATCTAAACTTGAAAATTCACAACCTTTTGTAACTGATTTTGAAGGCGGTTATATTGCAATGGCTCATAATGGGGATATTGTTAATTCAAAACAATTGAGGATGCAATTAGAAAGAAAAGGTTATGAATTTAATTCTGATACAGATAGTGAAGTATTATGTTATCTTATTAAGGAAATACATTCTAAATCTGATAATATGATTGATACTTTTGAAAAAATTTCTCGTATGATTATTGGTTCTTATTCTCTTGTTATTTTAATTAATGATGAACTTTATGTAGTACGTGATCCAAAAGGCATGAAACCTCTTGTTATTGCTAATAAGGGGGACATGTTTATTGCAGCATCTGAAACAGTTGCATTTGATGTATTGAGTGCAGATTTTATTAGGGATTTAGAACCTGGGGAAGTTATTTCTGTTGTAGATGGCAAAGTTTCAAGTCATATTTTAGAGGTTGCAAATGAAACTCAAAATGCGAGATGTATGTTTGAATATGTTTACTTTGCAAGACCAGATAGTGTTATTGATAAACAGTCAGTATTTGATACAAGATTAAAAATTGGTAGATATTTATATGATGAATTTCCATTTGATGCTGATTTAGTTGTTCCTGTTCCTGATTCTGCTATTCCAGCTGCAATTGGTTATTCTCGTGCATCAGGTATACCTTATGGTGAAGGTTTAATTAAAAATAGGTATGTTGGAAGAACATTTATCATGCCAACACAAGAAGAACGTGAAATGGCTGTAAAACTTAAGTTAAATCCATTAAAAAGCGGTCTTGAAGGTAAAGATATTGTTTTAATAGATGATAGTATTGTAAGGGGAACTACTTCCGCCGAATTAATAAATATCTTAAAAGAAGCAGGGGCTAATAAAATTTATTTACTCATTGGTTGTCCTCCTGTAGTTGCTCCTTGTTTCTATGGTGTTGCAATGGCATCAAAAGAAGAACTTATTGCTGCTAACAATACTATAGAGGAAATGAGAGAAAAAATTGGTGCTAATGCATTAGGATACATTAGTATTGATTCTCTTGTTAAAGCAATTGGTATGGATAAAGAAGAATTGTGTTTAGGTTGTCTTACTGAAGATTATCCAACTTATTTACCACATGATCTTGAGGTAGAAACCTATTATAAGTTTTATTAATTAAATAATAATTTAAAATGTTATAAACATTTTAAGTTTAATTATTTTATTAAATTTATTCTCTAATTAACCATTTGTGATTAAATTTAATTTTTTGTTTGACATTTTAAAAGTTTTATTTATAGTTTAATTTTTACTATTTTTTTATGGATTTTATTGAATTTTAGGTATGGTATTATGGTAGAGTTACTTTCGCCAGCTGGAGATTTCACATCACTTACAGCAGTATTGAAAAATGGTGCAGATGCAGTATATATCGGTCTTGAAGGAGTGAATATGCGTATAAATGCAGCTAACTTTGGTCTTCAGGATGTTAAAAAAGCATCAGATATTACACATGATTATGGTTCTAAATTATATCTTTGTACTAATACAATAATGAAAGATAAGGATATTCTAAGATTAAATGAACAGTTACCTAAATTAGCAGATGCAGATGTTGATGGACTTATATTATCTGATATTGGTTTAATAGAAACTGTAGATGGCTATGGCATTGAACCACATATTAGTGTTCAGGAGAATATAAGTAATTCATATGTTCTAAAAACACTTAAAAAATTAGGTGCTACACGGGCTATTTTATCAAGAGAATTATCAATTCCAGAAATTAAAAAAATATCTAAAAAGTCTCCAATTGAAACCGAAATATTTATTCATGGCGCTATGTGTATGGCAATATCTGGCAGATGTTTTTTAAGTTATGGATTATATGGTAGAAGTGCAAATTGTGGGGATTGCCTACAACCATGCCGTAAAAATTGGAAATTTACTTTTGATTATGAATCTGATGATAAAGTTATCAATAATAGTGATTTAAAAACAGATGAGGAATCATTTATTATTTCTGAAGCATATGACAATTCTTATAGGACTACATTTTTTTCTCCAAAAGACATGGCTATGATTGAACATATACCTGAATTAATGGATACTGGTGTAAATGCATTTAAAATAGAGGGAAGAGCAAGATCTGCTGATTATTGCGCTACTGCAACAAATGTTTATAGGGAAGCTATAGATTTATATGAAGAAAATAGTAAAGAGTATGTCTATAATCCTCAATGGATGGAAAAATTAAAAGAAGTTTTTAATCGTGGATTTGACACAGGATTCTATTTTAATACTCCATATGAATTAAGTGAAAATAATAAATCAAAATATATTAAGAAAGATATTGGTAAGGTAGTAAATTATTATAATAAACCAAAAGTTGCTGAATTTAAGATATGGGATGATTTAAGTATTGGGGACGAAATAATGATTCAGGGTCCCACAACAGGTTCTGTAAGATATACTGTTGATTCTATGGAAATCGATAATAATAAAATAAATCATGCACCTAAAGGAGTAAATGTGGGTGTAGCTATTCCTTATAAATTACGTGAAAGTGATTTTGTGTATAAACTATTAAAACGTGAAGATGATGGTTTAGATTAATTTATTGGTTTTTATTTAATGTGTGAATATGAGGGTTTAGATTAATTTACTAAAAACAATTATTTTAATCATGATTATTAAAATTTAAATAAATTTAAAAATTTAGGAATAATAATTTAAGTAATTTAAAAAATTTATAAATAACATATTTATGGTGAACTATGACAGAAAAGAAGATAGCTATTTACGGTAAAGGGGGTATTGGCAAATCCACCACTGTAGCTAATTTATCCGCTGCATTAAGTATGGAAGATTTAAATGTTATGGTAATAGGTTGTGATCCTAAAGCAGATACTACAAGAACATTGTATGGTTCTAGAATACCAACGATTATACACACTGTTAAAGAAAATAGACATCCTAAATTAGAGGATGTGGTATTCAGGGGTTTTAATAATGTTTTATGTATTGAAAGTGGAGGACCAGAACCAGGTGTTGGTTGTGCAGGACGTGGCGTTATTGTTGCAATGAAATATCTTGAAAAATTAAATGCATTCTCAGAGGATATTGATGTAAGATTCTATGATGTACTTGGGGATGTTGTTTGTGGTGGATTTTCAGTACCTATAAGAAAAGATTATGCTGATGAAGTTTACATAGTTTCATCTGGTGAATATATGTCACTTTATGCAGCTAATAATATATGTCGTGGAATTAAGAAACTTAAAGGACGTTTAGGTGGAATTATCTGTAATAAGCGAAATGTTGAAAATGAAGAAGATATTGTAAATGAATTTGCTTCTAAAATAGGAACTAATGTAGTTGGAGTTGTAGAAAGAAGTAATCTTATTCAGGATGCTGAACTTGATGCAAAAACAGTTGTTGAAAAATATCCTAATTCAGATGAGACTAAAAATTATAAAAAACTTGCAGATAACTTAATGTCTAATGATAATTATTGTATTCCAGAACCTATGGATGATGAAGAATTTGAAGACTTCTTTAAATCATTTATTAAAAGTTAATTTTATATGGATAGATTCAATAAATTCATGTTTTTAAATTAATTGAAACTTATTTAATCTTTAAAATATACGGTTTTAAAAGTTTAAATTTTTAAATAAAAACGGTTTTAAACAGAATTATTATTGTCTAATTTTTTAAAATCTTTTAAGTTCATAAATTTTATATTTAAAGTTTTATAGGCAGATTTAACATTTTTTATAGCTTCTTCTTCTTTTTTAAAGTATATTAAATGTGAATTACAATTACAATCAGAACAACCAAAATTTGGAATTTCAATGCCTTTAGGGGAGATATTTTCTGCTAATTCACATTCTATTCTTTTTTTACTATCTGTAAATAATATTTCAATTATATTTGCATATTTGCTTTTAAGTAAATAATCAATATGCCAATGCATTTTTTTATTATCTGATAAATGTCTTCTAAGTCTTGGTAGTAATGAGTTCATTGCAGAACCTATATAAACATAATATCCTTTTTTAAATTTTAAATTATCATATAAACTACCTATTTTTAAATTATCCTCTTTTGATAAAGATATTATAAGACAATATGAACCTTTCATTTTTTCACTTCTATTATATTATTTTTTAATATGGGAATCATATAGGAAATTTTAATAAATTCTTTATTTAAATATATACTTGTAGGAAATTGTTTAAATTAATATAATATTAATTTAAATGTTTTTTAATGAATATTTTTAGGTACTACTAAATTTAATTAAACTTTATAATTTTTTTATTATAATATTGATTTGATTTTTAGTATCTATTATATGAATTTTAATAATTATTTAATGAATAAGGTTTTAGAGGATTTATATTTTTAATAATTACTTTTAAATAAGACTTTATTAAATATATTTTAAATTTAAATAATTTTAATTAATTGAAATTCTATTTGGAATTTGTGGTTTTAAGTAAAGGGAATGTTATTTTTTATTTATTTAAAATTTGCATTTTTAGGTAATTTGGGTGTTATTTTTTATTTATTTAAAATTTCTGGTTCTAAATATTTTTAATTTTTAAAATTGTATATTAAAGTATATTATCTTATAATTCTTATTTTTTAATTGTTTTATATAAATTTTTAGACTATTTAATTTAATAATTATTTTTTTTATTGAGGTGTTTTATGTTAAATAGTTTTTTTAAGTTAGATTCTAATAATACTAATGTTAAGACTGAATTTATTGCAGGTTTAACTACTTTTTTAGCTATGGCTTATATTTTAGGTGTTAATCCTACAATGTTAAGTGAAGGAGGAATGCCCGCATCTGGAGTGTTCTTTGCTACAGCACTTGCTTCTGGTGTTTCTTGTATTGTTATGGGTCTTATTTCAAAATATCCTGTTGGACTTGCTCCAGGTATGGGTATGAATGCATTGTTTACTTATACAATTATTATTGCTATGGGTAATCATTGGAATGTGGCTTTGGCTGCTGTTTTTGTTTCAAGTATTATATTTTTACTTATCACTATTTCTGGTTTAAGGGAAAGTATTCTTAACACTATTCCAATGGATTTAAAATTAGCTATTGGTGCAGGTATTGGTTTTTTCCTTGCGTTTATTGGATTAAAAGGTGCAGGTATAATTGTTTCTAGTCCATCAACTCTTGTTTCTATGGGTTCTTTATGTTCTGCTCCTGCTCTTTTAGCATTCATTGGTATTTTTATTACTTTAATATTATATGTTAAAAAAGTGCCTCTTGCTGTATTTGCGGGTTTAGTTATAACTGCTATTATTGGTTTAATCTTTACTTTATGTGGATTTATAGGTCATGGTATTGTAATGCCTTCAGTTCCAACTCAATGGGTATCTACTAGTTTTGATGTTTCACTATTTGGATCATTTGTAAGCGGTTTTAAAGGATTGTTCTCAAATATTCCTAATTTAATAATAATTCTTTTCTCATTACTGTTTGTTACTTTCTTTGATACTACTGGAACTTTAATTCCATTAGCAAATAAATGTGGTTTTGTTGATGAGGAAACTGGTCATGTTGAAGGTATTGACAGAGCGTTTTTAGGTGATGCACTTGGTGGAATCATTGGTGCAATTTTAGGTACAAGTACATTAACTGCTTATGTTGAAAGTGCAACAGGTATTTCCTTAGGTGGTAGAACTGGTTTAACTTCTGTATTTACTGGAATATTTTTCTTACTTTCATTGTTCTTTGCACCTACAGTATTATCACTATTCACTGCTCCGGTTACTGCAGCTGCTCTAGTTATTGTTGGTATGATGATGATTTCTCAATTGAAAAATATTAAATGGGATAATTTAATGGTTACAGCATCTGTTTTCATGACTATTATTATGATGATTTTAACCTATTCTATTTCAATTGGTATTGCATGGGGATTCATCACTTATGCATTTGCAAGTTTAGCAAATGGTAAAGCTAAAGAGTTAGGATGGTCTGTCTGGATTATGGTTATAATATTCATGATTTATTTATTTGTGGTCTATTAAATAGACCCTATTTTTTTTATTTTTATGGAGTATTTTTTTATGAATTTTAAGATAAAAGCAAAAGGACATCCTAATGTAAGTGCTATGCATAAATCAACATTTGAAATTACTAAAGATCAAAATCTTACAAAATCTGGGGATTGTATTATTGGTTTAGATATTAATAAATCTATGTTGGATTTTCCAGAAGATTTTAAAAATAAACTTAGGAATTATAACACTAAAGTAATTGTTAAATTAAAAACTGAAAATGCATCTGATGAAATTATTGGTTATGGCCATCCTGATTTACCATTAAATCATCCAACTGATTTGGTTTTTAGAAAAAGTAATTTTATTTGTTCAAGAACATTGATGATTAAAGCAAATAAGGCTTCTTGTGATTTGAATAGGGATCTAATTAAAGATCTTGAAGATTCTAAAGATTTATTTGTTGATATTATTTTAGAATAAAATTTTAAATTTTATTATTTAAACATTTTTTTCATTGAAATTCTTAGGTTTTCCATAAACTTTATATATCATAACAACTAAATAGTTAAATACTGTTTATTTAATTGTTTTTTTTTAGATATGCGGGGATGGTCGAGTGGTCAAAGGCGATAGGTTGAGGGCCTATTGGGTTAGTCCCTTCGCGGGTTCAAGTCCCGTTCCCCGCACTTATAATTGCTTTTTTATATTAATTTACTTTTAATTAAATTCTTATTATTTTTTGTAGTTTTAATGATTTTTACTAGTTTTATCGTGTTTTTGAGTATTTCGTGTTTTTTATTTTTTTCTTGTGTTTTACTGTTTTAAGTGTTTATATTGATTATTTCAAGATTAAATTTTTTCGTCTGCTGATGAGAAGGTATTATCTTATATCCAGCAATATAACTTTGGTTTAATTAGAAATATGAATGATGAATTCATGGAGGGAATAAGAAACACCATATTCGAAGGAGTAAGTGCAGGTAAAGGTGCAGATGAAGTTAAAACAATTAATAAAAGAACTACCATTACAGCCACTACAAATAGATTACCTAGATAAAGACGGTAACATACAATACTCACGAACCTTAAGTACAGATACACGTGCAG
>JBJFGN010000105.1:0-1997 GCA_051892775.1 Methanobrevibacter sp.
AATTACTATTTTATTTTTACTTATATTATCATAAAAGCAGATAATTAGCAATTAACTATCTGCTCTATAACATGTAATTTATTGTTATTCATTTAAATTTTAATTTCCGTCAATATATGTCATATATTGATAACCACTTATACTCGTATTATTAGCAAATTCTTTTTTGGGTAAATTATTTTTTAAAATAGGTTCTTTGTAGTATGATAAATAAGTAATCAATCTATATAATCTAGTATTTCCAGAAAATTTAAAAATAATGTCTTTATTATAATCTTCATCAAATTCGGATAAATTTCCATTATCATAATCAAAAATAATGTAGTTTTCCCCTGATGTCATCATTGTATTAATCGAGTCCGGTGCAAAACAATTCAAATTATAATCGTCTATTACTGAATAATGCATTCTATCTTCTATTACTTCTAATAAATGCTTATAGTTCTCATCTTCTTTTTCAAATTCATAAAAAGCACCTATTTTTGAAGATTTAAAATAAATTTTATCTGGCTCTTTTTTATATACATAAGGATTATATGATTTAAATTCTTGATAATTATTTCCATAATCATTTTCATCTTTTTCAATAGTTTCTTTTAATTTATTTATTTCGCTTTCTGACATTAATTTTGCTAAACTTGTTTGTTTTTCTTTTTCCTTTATTAATCGTGCTTCATCTATTAATGTTTTTGTATAAAATCCGCCTATAAAACATCCTCCTAGTAATACTATATTTAATATAATAATTATCACAATTTGTTTTTTGGTTATTGTTCTCATACTCATCTATCTCCATAATATTTTATTTATAATTAATTATCTATTTTGGGTGTTATAATATAGTCTATATGTTTATTAGTCATTATTACAACTAATCCAGAATATTGTATATCTTCTCTATTCATATCTACATAATCTATTAAGATATTCATCGTTTTATCTTCACCATCTTCACTATATGTTATGTATTTATATTTTAGAGATTTATTTATATTCTTACTTATAACAACCATAGCAAAGTAGTTTTCGAAATCACTTTCATTCAATGTTCTTAAATTAGAATAATCATGCATTAATTCTTTATATTCTAAATAATTATTTATTTTCTTGTAATATAATTTATTTTCATCTAAACCATTTTCCTGCCAATTATCTAATTGAATGTTTTTTTCGCTATTCATTATAATAAATGGTTTAAAAACAATTTCTCCTACTGGTGCATCAGATTTTGACACTGGCTCATTAACAACTTTTTCTTCTACCTCATAACTTTTAAGCATATTTTTTATATTATCTATTAAAATACTGCTTGCATAAGTAATTCCGGTTAGCATAATTGTTGTTAAAGCTATTATTATAACTATTTTTAATGCTTTATTCATTTCATCAAATCCTTTCTTTAGCAGGATTTTTCTTAATTGTTTCTTTCCTCTATGAATTAAACTTTTTGTGTTTTGGAGAGTTTGTCCTAATATATTTGCTGTTTCTCCATAAGACAATCCTTCAATGCTTACTAAATATATTGCATTTTTGTATTTATCTTCTAATTCATTGATTGAATCTAATAGAACTTTTTTAGTTTCTTGCCTAGTTATAATATCTAAAACATCTTTGTCTACATATTCATTTTCATTTATTACATATTGTTCATCAATTTCTTTTCTTCTTTTTTCTTTGTTTATATAGTTAAATGCTTTACTTTTGGCAACTAGATATATGTAATACTTAAAAGAACTATTTTCTTTCATTTTATTTTGCATAACATATATAAAAGTTTCTTGCGTTAAATCTTCAGCTTTTTGATAATCTTTTACTATGTTGTAAATGAAATATTCAATTTTACTTTTATACTTGTTATAAAGATACTCAAATGCTTGTTTTTCTCCGTTTAAATAATCATTATATAATTTTTTATCTAAATCTCTCTCCATTTTTTACCTGCTTTCATATATATAGAACAGTAACTTCAAAGAAAGTTGCAACTTTTTAATTTTTTT
>JBJFGN010000106.1:0-8224 GCA_051892775.1 Methanobrevibacter sp.
AAATTTATTCATGATTTATATATTTCTTAAAGTATTTTAATAAATCATATTTGCTTTTAATTTATATATTTTTAAAAACAACTTTAATAAATTAAACTTTATTTAATAAATTTTATTTTTATCTACTTATTATTGATTATTATTTAAATTTTCTGAAATATTTAAAAGATTTTATTGTTTTATTAATTTTTGTATATTTTATGTAAAAAATTTTATACAATTAAATGGATTTCTATTAAATTTTTATGTAATTATGAAAAATATCAAAACCTTTATATGTTATAAAATATTTATAAATAACTAGGTATGAGATTTATTCTTATATCTAATAGGATGATTATAGGAAATCATACATATTCACCCCCTTAAACGTATGTTTTTTTTTTAAAAAGTATATTAAACCTTTTTTTATTTCTATAATCATTCTTATTTACTTTTTTATGACTTTTTTTATAATATCTAATTTAATTTTTAATGGTTTCTTATTTTGTATTAAATTTTTTAATATTTTTATTGTTGAAAAAAATATTATCCTATATTTAAATTATTAAATTAATTTAGAACTGTTAATTTTGAATATATTTAAATTTGGTAAATTGGTATTAAAATTATTTAATTTTAAGCCAATATTATTGAAAATTAATTTAAATTTTAAATTTTTATCTGTTTTACTTAAATGTTTTTTCTTATAATGATATATATTTTATTTAGAATATACTTATTGGAAATGTATTTATTTAAATATTCAACTAAATATATTAATTAAATTTCCTATTTAAGAAAAATAAATTTTAAATTTTAATGGTTAAATCTAAAATACTTTTAAACTTATGAATATATTAAAAGTTAAAAAAAAGTTAAAAAATAGAACTTGGGGATTATTTGAGTTGTATCTCTCCTTGTACAAGTTCTAATATTTCTTTTGCTAGCATTAAATCAATCACTGAATTGATTTTCTTAGCAGTTTTTTTAGATGTTGATTTAAAACCAAAATTACGAGCAACTGCTCTTGTTAATTTTTTATCAGTTAAATGCTCTTTAAATACAAGGACTAATTTAATATTGGCCCCTATTTCGTCATCAGAAATTAAATCGATATTTGGTTTAACACGTTTTCTGATATTTATCTTGGGATTTTTATTTGAGTATAGAAAATCATCGACAACATATATTGAACCTTCATTTTCCGCTGATTTTATTCCATCATTAACTATGGATTTAAGTTTAGATCCTGCTCTTTTAATTCCAGAACTTTCTTTAATTCTTTTAATTATTATGTCTTTATGGACTGGACCTTCAACATCAACTATTTGTGATATTACCTCAGCTATATATGATATTGGTTTGTCATATACATCATCTTGTGTTTTTAATGGTAAATCTTTAAACTCAGTATACTCTTTAATATAGCTTTTCATTGATTTGCCTTTATTTGGTAATGTCCTATTGTCAAATGCCTTAAGACTATTTGATTCTTTTTTTCTCTCTTCTTCAATCTTTTTATAGTCTTTATTTGCATCTTCAATTATTTCTTCTAATTTTTCTGATTCCAATTTATTGTTTTTTGAGTCTTCTTTGTCGATTGTGGTTGGTTTTTGGTTTTTCTGCTTATTCGTTGTGTTTAGATTTTCTGGAATCTCATCAGAATCAATAACAGTATCATCAGTTATATATTCATTAGAGTATGTATTTACAAAATCATCATATTTATCTTTTGTATTGTGATTATTGTTTATGTATTCATTGTTGTTTTCTATTGGGATAAATTCAGCATCGTCTGAATCGTCATATTCATAGTCATCATAGTCAAATTCTGTAGTTCTATCAATTACATGTGTTTTTTTAGGTTGTGTATTATTTTCAATTTCCTTTAATGAATCATTAATATATTCAAGTTCTTTTTTAAATTTAGATATCTTATCCATTATTGACTCATTGTCTTTGTCTTCGATATCATATTGGACATTGTTTTTTCTTAAAGGATTATTAAAATCAGTATCAGTGTAGTAATCATCATAAGTATTAGATTCATAATCCTCAGTAACTATATTATTATTTGTAGAATCATTAGAGTTCATTACCTCATTGATGATTTCTTGATCTGTATCTTCTGTTTTTTCATCATTAAATAAATCATTAATTTCATTTTCTGATTTATATTCTAGGTTTATATCATTTTCTTTCTTGTATTTTTTAAGATTTATATCATTATCATTTATAATGTTTAAATCTGAATTTCTATTAATTGCTGGTTTATTTTCGGATATTTCGCTATAAGTATTTAAAGGACCATCTTCCTTATTATCAACGATACTATTAATCATTTCCTCTAATTTTTCATCACTTTTATCTTCCTTATTATTCACTTCATTGAATTTTTTTCTAAAGTGAACTTTAGGTATTTTTCCGTTTTCAAAGTTATCTTCTTTCATTTTTATATTTTCATTAATTAGTGTTTCATCATCATTTGTTTCATCTGGATTTTTGCTGTTTGAAATTTCTTCCTCTACCTCTTCAATATGTTTCATTTCATCATTGGAGATTTCTTTTTCTCCATCTTTAAGTTTTCTATTACTTGGAACTTCAACATATTCATATTCATCATCAGAAAATAGGACTTTTTCTTCTGGATTAATATTACTCTTATTTTCAGATGATTTTCTATCTTCTTCTGTATTTTTAACTATCTCTTCTGTATTCCTATTTGTTTCTGGATTTAATTCTTTTTCTGTATTTTCGAAATTGTCGTTAGTTAAACCATTTTCTTTTTCATTAGTATCTTCAGTTTCTATCATATAATTTTCTGAATTGTATTTGTCATCCATATCTTCATATAATTCATTATTTAAAATATCATTACCATTATTGTTTCTATTTATGTTGGAGATTTTTGAGCCAATAAATTCAGAAATTGAATTTCTATGTTTATTTTCTGCTTCACTAAGTCTATCAAAGGATTTTTCAAGCTTGCTATTTAGCTTACTGATTTTATCATATTGGTTATTGTTACCATTTTTAATAAGGCCATTATTATTTTGATTATCAATTAATATCTCTTCTTCAGATTCTTTCCTAAGTTGAGATATTAAATCATTATTAACAATTAATGGTTCTTCAAGCTCATTATATACATCATCTGATTCATTTTCATCAAAGTATTCATTTTTTGAATCTTCATGATTTGAAAATTGATTTATTAGTTCCCTAGACCTTGCTTCTTCACGGGCAATATCCTCTTTAGTCTCATGATTAGATTTTCTATTTTTGTAATTATTGGTATTTGTGTTTGTTTTGGTATTGTATTCATTATTGGTTTTTGTGTTTGTTTTAGTTGTATATTCAGTATCGTGATAATTATCTGCAGTAAAATTTTCTGTATCTTTATTTACTATATTGTTTTCTGTGTTATTTTGTATTGTACTGGTTTCTATATTATTCTCTATACTGTTTGGTATATTAGTTCTTATATCTGGGTTATCGCTGTTGTCATTAAGTTCTTTAAAGTTATCAGTAGTTTTTTTATCCTCTTCTTCTTTGAGCCTACGTGCTTCCTCTAATCTTCTTTCTTTTTCGGCTTTCATTCTTTCCTGAAACTTACGTTCCTCTTCAGCACGTTTTTTATCATCTTCAATAATATCTATCTTTGCTTGTTGAACTCTATCTAAAAGACGTTTTTTAGAAGCTTCTTCATTTCTATACCAGTCAGTAGACCATAAATGATATAATTTCCAACCTAATCCATCAAGAACCTGTTCTCTAAGTCTATCTCTATCACGTGCAACTTTACTTGAAGCATACATTTTACCATCAGTAGTAATACCTAATATATATCTTCCAGGATTATCTTCATCTACAATAGCAAGATCTACTCTAAAACCTGCACAACCTACATGTTTATCAACAGTATACCCATTATCAACTAGGAAAGTGTATATTCCTTCTTCAAATGGTTCTACAGTATCGTCTTCATTTGGTATGTTTCCAATAGTTAAACTTTCCGCATATTCTAAGAATTCTTTAAGTGCACGTACACCGAATGGCGGGTTAGCAGTTAAATGCATATCATGTGATCTGAAATTTGAGAATACTACACATTTTTCTTTTGCACGTGTAACAAGTACATTTAAACGTCTTTCCCCTCCATCTTGGTTTAAAGGACCAAAGTTTAAAGACATTTTTCTGTTCTGATCAAAACCATAACCTACACTAATTAGAATGACGTCTCTTTCATCACCTTGAATTGTTTCAAGGTTTTTAACAAAGAATCTATCAGGTCTATTTTCAGAGAACAATGGTTCAAGTTCGGGATGGTTTTTACGTTCAACCTCAAGTTCCTCTAAGATTGCATTTCTTTGAGCAACTGAGAAAGTACCTACTCCTAAACTTTTACTATCTCCATATTTTTCGAAATGTTTAAATATTTCTTTAACAACTTCTTTAGCTTCTCCACGATTATATGAACCTTCACCTCTTTCATATACTGTATCTGGACAATATTTAAATTTAAGACCTAATTCTGGATCATCATGTGAAGGAGATGGATAAACGAGTAGTTGATTATCATAAAATTCCTTATTTGATACAGCAATAAGTGATTCATGACGACTTCTATAGTGCCATTTTAGCATTTTAACTGGGAAAGATAGTTTACAAAGATGTAATATACTTTCCATATCATTAGCGCTAGCCACCTCTTCATGTGAGTCCCCATCAGCAATCTGATCAAAGAAGCTTGTAGGTGGTAATTGTTGTGTATCTCCCATAACAACCGCTGTTTTTCCACGCATAAATGCTCCAAGAGCATCTTCTGGTTTCACTTGACTTGCTTCATCAAAGATAACAACATCAAATTGTAATTTTGGATTAGTTGGATCAAGATACTGGGCAATAGATAATGGACTCATCATAAATACAGGTTTAATTTTCTTAATAATATCTCCTGTTTTTTCAAGAAGTGATCTAACTGGTAAATGTCCACTTTTTCTTGTAAACTCTCCAGCAAGAATTTTAGCTTCAGGATCACTTGCTCCCCCATATATTTTAGGAATATTTTTATTAAGTTTATTAAATACCCTTTTTTGATTTAATTTTAGAATTTTTCTATCCAAATCTTGGAATTCTTTTATACGGTTTTCATGTAGTTCTCCAACAAAGGAACTTAACTCCGGATTGTCTATAAATACCTTATTAAGTAAACTATCTGCGAAATTTCCTGAAACTAATGCATTAACTTCATCCTTTTTAATATTTCTTTTTTCAATAGTGTTAATAAATAATTTGGCCTCAGAGTCCATACATTTATTTTTAGTATTTAAATATTGGCTCCATAGATGTAGGCTTGAGAAATGACCATTCCATTTACTAAATTGATTCACCCATTCAGTGAATAACACATCTTCGGCATCTTTCTTAAATATTACTTTGGTATTTGGTTTTAGGGTTGTTTGAAGTTTATGTAATTCATGTCTAAAACTGTTTCCTTCTTTAATATAATCTTTTAATGATTCTTTAATAGATACTGTTTTAAAATCATTTGTAAGATAATCAAATACTTTGTCTGTGAAAATATCTTCATTGATGTATTGTTTTAGCTCAAACATCCAGTCATATATTTTTTTAAGTTCTTTAATATCTGCATTTAAAGACCAATAATTTGAGAAATAAGATTTTCCAAGACCATCTTCGCTTTCAATTTCAGCTTTTTCTTCTTTAAACTTTTTGACTGTATTTAAATCAGATATAACTGCTGAATCCCCAGGAACTTTTCCTTTATAAAATTCTTCAACAACTTTTGTATTGGATTTGGAAAATATTCTGAATTTCTTATGGGATCCTTCCTCTATTGTGTTTATTAAACTGTTAATATCAACATCAAGTATTGTAGGATTAAACTTATCCAATATCTTTGCAGATTTCTGATAATGTTCTAAGTCATTAATTAACTTCTCAGCAATTTTAGGATTATCCCATGCAGATGAATTTAATAAATCTTTATCTATAATCGGCACTTCTTTATCTAAGAAATCTAAGGATTTAATTGTTTTATCAAGATTTCTTAAGTTTTTAGCTTTTTTAATACCGAAATTTTCTTCAGCAATATCTGCTTCAATATTAAATCTATTAAGGGCTTCTGATGAATCTGCAATTAATATTTGTATCTCCCTTAAATCACTTGGAAGTAAACTTTTCGGCGAACAATAACTCCATGGATTATCTTTGTTAATAGTACCATGTAACTCTGCAAGATTTTCAAGAGATAAAACGATATCATCAAGATCTTTCATTGTTAAATCTTCAGGATGTTCAAATCTAACAAGAGGCAATATTTTCCCCTCTGTTTTAAAATACTCTTCTGCAAATTCTTTTCTTCCATATAAATCATAAGCAGACAAACCAATTGAATACAATGGTTTATGTATTATTTCTGCATAGTCATCTAATTGAACTTTAAGTGTCTCAAGTTTACGTATGGTTCTATCAATATTTTTATCACTAGTGGAACGCACAGTTGCGGATTTTTTAAGTTCTTTAATAAATTTTTTACGTCTTGTTTTATGTGAATGTAATTCTAAAATATATTTTCCAAGTCCAACTGCAGTTAATCTATCTTTTACTACTTCCAATGCAGCCATTTTCTCAGATACAAATAAAACAGTTTTACCATCTGCAATTAATTCTGCTATTAAATTAACAATTGTTTGGGATTTACCTGTTCCTGGTGGCCCTTCAACAACAAGATTACGGCCAGCTTTAACATCTTCAATAACAGCAATCTGTGATGAATCTGCATCTAAAACCTGATACATATCCTTATAATTTATTTTATCCACATCACTCTCATCGAAACTTTCTGTATCATTAAATGATGGATCAAATATTGCTTGTATAAGTGGATGATTAGTTAAATCTACATCATCACCCCAACTTTCAGGATTTAAGTCATTATACATTATAAATTTAGTAAATGAAAAGAAACCTAATGCTACCTTGTCTGTAACTTTCCAATTACCTTTGAATCTGATGGCTTTTTTAATTTCATCCATATATTGGCTTGGAGCTTCTATATAATTTTTAGCTTCAAAATCTGGAATTTTTATTCCATCTTCTGCAAGTTTGGTTTTAAGTGAAATATTAGTTTGAATATCTTCACCAGTCCATCTGATTACAAAAGAATTTCCTGCTTGTTTCCTTTCCATAGCTACGGGTATTAAAATTAAAGGTGCAAGATTAGCTTTTTTAGGTTTATGTTTATCAAACCATCTTAGAAAACCAATTGCGATATATAAAATATTGTAACCTTGTTCTTGAAGCATTGTTTTAGATTGGTTATTAATATAAAACAATTTTTTCTGTAATTCATTAGGAGTGAGATTAGTTTCTAAGGATTTATCATCTGAAAAAATCTCTGGTTTATGTAAACTCCATTTAGATGAACTCTCTTTATCCTTACCTTTTGGAACAAAGTTCATTTTCTTGTTTTGTAAAACAAGTCTTTTATAAACATTTGTTGGTTTTTGATTAGGGAATGAAAGAGTTTGATTACGATCTTTAAAGTTCAATAATTGATTCCTTAATGTTAAATCAAGGAGATTTTTTCTTAAATCTTTAAACTCCTTTTTTATTTTTTTTGAAGATGATTTACCCATTGTTACCCCTAGTTATTATAAATTAAATAAAAATAAGTATATAATTTTCTTATATACAAGAAAGATAGATAAAATAATAGTGTAATTTATTATGTATTATATGTTTAATATATTTTACTAAATAGTTTTTAATCTTATATTTTTCTAATATAGTATTAAAAATAAGTAGAGATATAAGGCTAAATTTAATAATCTCAACTAATGTATATTTATATTCTTATAATATGATTTTTATAATGAATAATTGTGGATAATTATTTATTTGATTTAATTAAAAAACCCACATTTTTTATTTATTCTTATATTTGAGAATAACTTATCTTTTTAAAGGTACTTTTTATAATATTGTGTTTATCCAAAAACTTTAATAATGGGGGGTATAATTTATTTAAAAAATAGTTAATTTTTATATAATTGAATTTTGGATGAATGGGTTTTAATGAAGTGGTGATATTTTTTGTATAATTAAATTATAGATAAGTGGGTTTTAATAATCCAACAATATTCTTGAAATTAGAAAAATAGGTTTTTAAACAGCATAATACTATTTAAATATTTTTAAATAGTTTTTATTTAAA
>JBJFGN010000106.1:8324-37285 GCA_051892775.1 Methanobrevibacter sp.
TTAAGTTTTTAAGTAAAAGTATTAGAATAAGTTTTTTAAATAGTTTTTATTTAAATTAAGTTTTTAAGTAAAAGTATTAGAATAAGTTTTTTAAATAGTTTTTATTTAAAATCTAGTTTATTTAGATAAGATTATAAATATGAATTTTTTTAAAGAGTTTATCTAAATTAAGTTTTTTGATAAAAAGAGGGAATATAAATTTGATAAACAAATTCATACCTCATATGTGTTTATAATGATTCAATAGCTTTAACTATTAATTCAATAGTATTTTCAATATCTTCAGCACTTGCAACACTGCAAGGTGTATGAATATATCTAGTAGGGACTGAAAATACTCCAGTTGGAATACCCTCTCTTGTAAGATGTATTACACTACCATCAGTAGTTCCTCCATCACCAACTTCAAGTTGGTATGGGATATCATATTTATCACCAGTATTAATAAGTAAATCTCTTACTTTTTTAGGAGTGATAATTCCTCTTCCACCTGCATCAATCAATACTATAACAGGTCCTTCACCCATTTTTCCAGGAGCTTCATCAGGTTTTACACCAGGGTGATCTCCAGATAAGGTGGTGTCTAAAGCAAATGCCCAATCTGGGTTTAATTTAAATGCAGAAGTTCTAGCACCTTTAAGACCTACTTCTTCTTGAACAGTACCTACACCATAAACAGTGGCATCGGTTTTAACTCTTTTAAGTACTTCCATAACTACATAACAGCCTGCACGGTTATCAATTGCTTTTCCCATGAAACAGTTATGTGGATATTCAGCAAAAATTGTATTAATAGTAATAGGATCTCCAACTGAAACCATAGTTTCAGCTTCTTCTTTATCTTTAGCACCGATATCAATAAACATTTTATCAAATGGTACTACTTTTTTCCTTTCTTCTGCAGTTGTAATATGAGGTGGTTTAGAACCAATTACACCAGTTACATCACCATCAGCTGTGTGAATAGTAACAGTTTGGTTTTGTAACATTTGATCATTAATTCCTCCAATTTTAGTAAATCTTAAGAATCCATCATCATCAATGTAACGAACCATCAATCCAATTTCATCCATATGTGCTGCTAACATTACTGTTGGTTTACCTTTTTTACCTTTTTTAGTACAGATAATATTTCCCATATTGTCTCTTTCAATTGTATCTGCAACATCTTTTAATTCTCTTTCAAATATAGCTGCAATATTATCTTCATAACCAGAAATACCATTAGTTACACATAATTCTTTCATTAAATCCATGTTGAAGTATTTATCAGCTTTGGATTCTGATTCTTTTTTATCACTCATATAATACACCTCGATTTTTTGCATGATAAAATTATTATAATAATATATAATATTTCTTTAATTAAATAATTTTTGATATTAATTAAAATTCTTAAAGATTTTAATAATACAATGATTTAACATGATTAAATTTTTAAATAAATTAAAATATTATTACTGTTTTAAAAAATATTATTTCAAATTTCTTGATTGGTATGGATATTTGAATTATTTCTAACAATTAATATTTTAAATATTTTAACAGTTATTTTTTTTTATAAATGTTGAAATCAGAATTTATATCTTCTATTTTTAAGTAAAAATCTCCAATATAAATCTCCATTTCACAATGTATTCCCTTTGTTTTAAATGAATGTTTGTTTGAAATCTTTTATTAAAGTTTTACTATATAATTATTAAATGATTTATTCTATTTAAGTAAATCATTGTAGCTTATTATTATTCTTTTTTCTCAGTTAATGCTTTGAATCCGATAGGTACAGTACTATATTTAGTTCCAGCAGCATGAATTACATCTTCGATTTTATCTGAAACAAAAGATCTAGGTTTCCATGGTTCGTTTTCATCTTGACCTACAAGGAATACCTCATCAACAATATTCTCTTCAAGCAAATGTATTAAAATACTACTAACTATTCCACCGTCTTGACCTGTTACAGTATCTGATTTTGCAGAGAAGATTTCAATATATTCTCCAACTGGTTTTTCATCAATATCTTCTGGTAAAATATCAGTACTTACATATGTTCTAGGACAAGCAAAGTAACATGCATGACAATCTTCCCTACATTTACCATATACTTGTGGTTTTCTATCATTGATTTCAATTATTTTTTCAGGACATACATATTCACATGCACCACAAAGTACACATCCACCAACACTAATAACATCTGCTTCAAGATTATTAAATTGACAGTTTTTGGATTCTTCTCTTGAGATTTCATCACTTAGATGTCTTTGTGATAAAACTTGTCTTCCAACAGATTCTCTAGTATGGATATTTTTAAGGTTAGTGTTGATTTTTTTATTTGCAATTCTCTCTAAAAGTTTAAGTCCTTTATCACTAATTGGTTCTATTGTAAAAAGTCCTTTTTTAACACAATCCTCAACGATTTTTTTACCTTTTTTAGATCTAACAATAATTGTGGAGTAACCTTTTGGTGAACCTACAGATCCTACAGATATATCAGATAAGTCAGCAGTATAATCAGTACATATATTACAGTTTTTACGGCTGAATACTTTAGTTTCAGCAACTGGGATTGAAAAGGTAGTACCATCATTTTTATAAACTATGAATTTACCTTTTTCAATGCGGAATTCTTTTACATCATACATTTTTATATTGTTTTCTTTTAAGAACTTTTTAAGATATTTGTAGGAATAGTTTTCCATACAGAATAATCCTATTTTTAAGTCTATTGGTGATCCTCCAGTTATATCTGAATATTTATCGATTTTAGTAGCAGCTAAAATTTGACATGGAGTTCCGACCATTGCAGTTTTAATATCACTCATTTAATCACCTTTTTATATTGTTAAAAAATTTAATCAAATTATAAATCATTCATAAATAGCATATTTATGTATATTTCTTAATAAATTTAAACTTTATTAAAATTAGTAGATTTTTATAAAAAATTTAGTAAAAAAGTAATCTTTATTTTAAATTTTAAATGTAATCAATTTTAAATTTTAATGTCTTTGTTGAAATCCATTAAATTTAGGCTAAAATATAATTTAAATTTAAAATTTAATTGTTTTTAAGTTAAAATTTTTAAGTTGGATAAATTCCAGCAGAGTCTGTCTGATTTAAAAAAGTGAAAATGTGTAAGATTATCTTACACATAAAAAAAGTATTCTTATTTTTTACGTCTTATTGGTATTAAAGTAATTATTGCTAAAACTATAAACAATGCATATAACGGATTACCAGTACCATAACTAGTACCTAAAGTTCTAGAACCATTACTATTATTATATTCAACAGTAGTGTTATTACTTACTTTATTTGTATTGTTTCTATTATTGGTGTTGTTGGTATTATTTGTTTTATTATTGTTGTTTGTGTTGTTTGTTACTTCCGTAGTGTTTTTTACTGTGATATTGTTTACTTCATTTGATCCTGCTACGATGGTATTTGTGTAATTGCCTATTTTTGTAGTATTAAAGTATACTGTGAAATTTGTAGATTCACCATGGGCTAAAATGCCATTATATGTGAATTTGTTTTCATTTTTGGTCCAATTTTCACCAGTAAAATTAAGGTAAGTTAAACCATCATAATAATGTTCAATAATGTAAATATCAGTTAAATTTAAACTACCCTTATTGGTTACTACAATAGTAAATGAAGCAATATTACCTATAACAACAGTTTTATTATTTGATATTTTTATAACACTCATATTATATACATTTGTAGTATTAGAACTATTGGCTAAGGTTAAATTATTAAAACCAGCACTAACATTATTTACTAATACTCCAGTTTTGCTAGTATTAAAAATGATTATAATATCTGCTTTTTCATTTGGACCTAACGGTGAATTTAGAATAAATTTTCCATCCTTAAATGTCCATTTATTGGTAGTGTTCTTATAACCGTAATACACTAGTCCTGAATCAAAATCTGAATCATTAACAAAGACATTATCAAGAGTAGTATTACCACTATTAAATACGGTGATATTAAAACCAGCCAAGTTTCCAATACTGATATTCGGATTCAAAGTCTCCTTTTTAACAGTTAAATTCTCTGAAAGTGGTTCAAATTTAATCATAAGTATATTTTGGGTATTGGTTCCAGTAAGTGTATTTCTGAATATCATACTAACATTGGTACCATTGGACAATGTTTTAACATTATAAGTGGTGTTAACACGGAAGCCCTTATTATATAGGGTAATGACCTTCTGGATTAAGGTATTATTACTATTTAAATAATCCCCATCAGCAAATGTCCAAATCAAATTTTGCAAATCACTAGATTTATTATAATCTGTAATATTGTCACTATACATGTATAGTAATATTTTTAGATATTCACTAACATCAATATTATTGCTATTATAAACATTCTCTAATCCATCATTAACAAAAGAACCATTACCTGGTGCATGATTATGTTGTTCTAAACAGTATGTAAAGTATCCATCATCAGTATATGATCTATAGGTTATGTTTCTAAATTTATAATTAAATGTTTTAATTTGATTTTTATCAATTTTACTATTGGTTACAGTACCATTTGTTAAAAATACAATGCTGTATCCATCTTTACCAACATTATTAGTAAAACTGGAGTTGGTGACATTAGCAAAATTTGTAAATATCGCACTACCATTAGATGCAGTATTGTTGATGAAATTTGAGTTTGAAACAGTAACATTATTAAAACTCAATGCACCACCATAATCATTAGCATGATTATTAATAAATGTGGAATCAATCACCGTATTATTGTCATTTGTTGCAATTAATGCTCCACCATGTGGCGCAGAATTATTAATAAAACTACAATTTAAAACATGAATAGTATTCCCAGAATTCACTACACCACCAGCATAGTCCCCATGATTATTAACAAAAGTTGAATTTATAGCAAAAACATCACTATTCTCATAATCAGTATAGACAACACCACCACGGAATGCGGAATTATTAATAAATGTTGAATTTACAAGATAAACAATACCTCCACTACTATAAAATACACCACCATCACTTTTAGATGTAATGTTAATGAAATTAGAATTCACACTGGAAATATTACCATTATAAACATAAAAACTACCACCAGAGTAATTGGATTTAATGTTATTAAATTCTGAATTTCTAATTATAAGATTACCTTCATCACTGTAAAGAATTCCACCTTCATCAGCACTAATATTATTAAATTTAGAATTTATAATGGATGTATTACCATAATCAGTATAAATAACACCAGCATACCCCACAGATTTAATATTGTTAAAAGTGGAGTTTATAATATCAACATTACCATAATATGAATAAATTGCACCACCATCATATTCGGATTTAATATTGTTAAAGGTGGAGTTTATAATATTAACATTACCACTTTCTGTATAAATTGCACCACCATAATATTCATCAGAACTACAATTAATAAATTTGGAATTTATAACAGTAATATTACCTTCTCTTGTATAAATTGCACCAATATTGCTTGAATTTGAATTAATAAAACTTATGCCATTAACTGTGAGGTTTTTATCTGATTTGAATATATAATTGTTCTCACCATCAATGGTTACATTTTCACCAATAATAACTAAATTATTAACTGCATGTAATTCATGTTCTTTATATGTTCCTTTTTTAATGACAATAGTACTTTCTGAACCAATTGCATTTGCATGATTAATTGCATTTGCAATGGTTCTAAATGGTGAACCTTCAGATCCATCATTATTATCATTACCATCAATTGATACATAAAATGGACCATTATAGTTCAAGTTATTAGATTTGATTATATTACCATTATTTTTTGAAACATTGTTGTTGGTAGTGATATATTTATTAATATAATTCTTCTCTGTGGAATTTATGGGTGATTTTGATTTTATGTCTTCGTTTATGTTCTCTGATTTATTAATTTGATTGTTGTAGGAATAATTTTCTTTACTATCATCAATATTAGAAATCTGAGAACTATTATCGACATTAGTAATATTTGAAGATTCATAAATCGTTAAAGCATTATTGTTCGTATTGTTAGTTTGAGAACTAATGTCACTTATATTATCAGTTGCAGAAACTAAACTAAGACTAAACATTAATATGATACTTGATAATATTAAGATTTTCATTAATTTTTTCAATTTTTCACCTCCTTTAGTTCAATAAAGATTGATGAAAAAATATTTGTTAGTAAAAATGAAAATTAAATCCTTAATATATAAAGATATAATTTAAATTAAATTTAGGGTCAAATACATTTTTAAATAAAAAATATTTTTATTATAATCTAAGATAAATAAAATTTATCTCATGTATGTAATTATAAAAATTAGTATATATATTTATCTATTTCATGTTAAAAAGTAACAAAACTTGTTTTAGATAAATTCCACGATTTTAAAAAATATTCCATAATATTCTTTAAAGAATATTCTATTTTAAATTTTAAGTTCTTTTAAAAAAATATTTATTTTTAAATTAAAAATAGTTTTGTTTGTAAATTTAAGAACTTCAATATTCTCAATCTCAAAGATAAGTAGAGTAATAATAAAAATCAGTTTTTAAGAGGAAATTCTCTTAAAATCCATAATAATAATAATTAAATATAAAAATAAATCATCTATTGTTAATAAGGTAAATCTAATAAAAAAGTTAAAAAAAGAAAATAGTTTAAAACTATTCTTTTTTATTTTTAAAGTCGTCTAATGTTTTTTCTAATTCTGTAGAATCTTTTTTATATTCTTTAGAATTATCTGCTGAATCTTCAACTTTAGACTCTTTTTTAAGTGCGTTGATTACTTTTTTCTCTTTATCCTCTTTGAGGTTGTCTATTTTATTTTGTTTATCCTCAACCTCTTTAGGTATGTCTTCAACTGTATGGAGATTACCGTCTTCAACTATTTCGGAAGTTTTACTAGAGTCGGATTCTTTATCTTTGGAATCTTTATTATCAGAATCTTTTTTCTTATATTTTTCTACATCAAATCCTTTTGTAAATTTAGCATAAGAATCAAGATCTGTTTTCTTATCTTTATCCTGATTTTTTCTGGATTTTACGGTATTTTTCCAACCGTAATATATTTTATCAGCAAACATACCAAGAATTGCAAATATTATACCGATAATTCCTGAAATGATGTAAGTTACCCATAACGGTGGTAATTTATTTTTACTTTCCTCAACAAATGTTTCAACAGGTCCTTCTACTGATGAAAATGGGATGCCTGCCTTTTTCATGTTTTCTTCAACAGTATCAACGTCATTAACATTTACATGGGCTTGAAGTCTAAATGTGGTTGATGTCGCATATAAAGCATATGATTCAGATAGGTATTCTTCTAAATCATTTTTCATGTCTATTGGATTTGTATCATTTTTAACAGTTACATTAACAATACCTTGTGTACTGTTAACTTTAACATCTTTAACATGTGAAGATTGGTTAATATTATGCATTATACCATTTTTAAGGGAATCAGAATAATTCGAAGAGAAATTACTCGTTACTATAAGTACTCCTGAAGTAGTAACGCCTTTCACACCAGAAACGTTTTTAATCTTATTTTCCATATCTGTTACATTATTATCTGCTTGTGAACTTACATCTACATTAATATATTCATTTTGGCCAGTAACCATTGCATCAACAGTACCAATTAATGCAGGAAAATCATCATATATTGGACTTATGAAGAATATACCTCCAATTGCACCTAATATAAATCCTACTGCAAGAATTCCAACTAAATCTTTTCTATCTAAATAGGGACTTAGTACAGCTACAGAGAAGATGAATACCATTAAGAGTAGAAATAGTATAACATATAATAATATCATAAATACATCCATATATTCACTCTCATAAAATTATATATTTATTAATTTTTAATTAGGTATATGTTTTTTAAAGTAGTTGTAAACTAATGTTTATCTAAATTTAAACATCTGAATTTAATTAAAAATTATATTAATTTATAGAATTCATTAAATATAATATTTATTAATTTTATAAGTATGAAACTATTTTTAATATTAATTATGGTTGTATAGTATAAATGGCTTTTTTAGTATTTATATTGAATTTGGTTAAAAACATTTATTAAATAACAATTTTAGGAATTTTATTTTAAAAAATATTTATTTCATGTTAGAGTATATTTTATTTTAAAATTTTAAGATATTTATTTTAAAATTAAAAAGGGATTATTCATTAAATTCAATATATTTCAAGAAAATAATTTATTATTTATTGTTTAATAAATATTTAAAGATTAATTTAATCTAATAATGTTTAAATAGGATAAATTTTGATATCTGATGTATTTTCTGGCCATTCAATACATAATTTATTATATCCTTTTTTTAATTGTATTGGAGGATTATTTAGATTATTATCCTCCACATTTAATTTTATATTCTTTATTCTATTATCAGATAATTCCAGATTTGTATTAACACTATTAGATGAAAAGCTTAAAACACAGTCTTCAGGCATTGTCAAAAGTATTGTTCTTTTTGAACCAGATCCTGAAGCATAAACTTCATTTATTCCATTTGCGATTTCAGATAACTCTGCTTCTGTATTGTATGTATGTGTAACATCAATTGCATAATCCAGAGAACTTGATATTAATGGAATAAGAATTACTGTAATTAATGTTAATGATATTATAAAAATAAATAAATATTCAATGGATAGTTGGGCTTTATTTGATTTTAAGAGTTTCATATAATCACCTGATATTTATGTATTAATCTTTAGTTTATTACTTAAATTATGTTAATTATTAAATTACCGTAAAATAATGTCATAATGTATCCAATACATATTACTGGTGCAAATGGAATTCCAATTTTTATAAAAACATTGGGACTGATTAAATCATTATCACTAAGTTCCTTTAAAATCTTAATATCTTTAGAGTTTAAACCAGCAGAACTCTGAGATTTAATAATAAATTCTCCATTGATCTCTTTTATATATAAATTATTTAAATCACATAAATTGGTTATAATAAAATCATAAGTTTTTCTATTATTAAAATTGGTTTTATCTAAAATCATGCCTTCCTTTAATTTAGATATTGGAACAAGATAAGTTGAAAATCTACTTGTTGAATTAAAAATATTAAAACTTAATATTTCGTATTTAATTTTATTAAACAAATCTTTCTTATTATTATTTAGTTTAAGTATTAATATATAAATAAAAATAAAAGGAAAAGCGATTATAAGACTATTCAATATTAAATCCAATGTAAATGGCCAAAAAATAGGTAATTTATAATAGTTTGATGGAATCATGAAAGCTATTCCAGTAAGTAGCTTAACATCACCACCTGCCCATAAACCTAATACCCATAAAATATAAGAAATCATGAATATTGATATACCTGAAATCAGTGAGGAAGTTATAAAATATGGATTTTTATAGAATATTGTAAAAAATAAACTGAAACTTATGCCTGATATAATTAGAATTAAATTTAATTTATTACTAATAGTATTATATTGTATATCTGTGTATGCTGCAATAATGGTAGCAATTAAGACCACAATTACTGGAATAATGAAGAAATCCATGTATAAAAATTGCACTACACTTTAATAATAACTTAATTATTTGATCTTAAATTAAAATATTAAATTAAATTTTTTTCAATCACTTTAATTTTTTTAAGATTTTATTATAATCCCTATTAAAATTAGTAGTTTTTTTACATTTTTTTTTTTGCTTGTTTAATTTTTGGTATAGTTAGTAAGATTAGTTTTATACCTGGTTAACTTTATTATATGTATATTAAAATTAGTTTTTTTGCTTGTTTTAGAAAAATATAAAGAGTGAGAGGATTACTCTTTATCTACTCATTTGAATACTTGTATGCAGCATCAACAAATGAAGTAAAGAGTGGATGTGGTCTGTTTGGTCTGGATTTAAATTCTGGATGGAATTGGCAACCAATAAACCATGGATGATCTGGAAGTTCAACAATTTCAACTAAAAAGTCGTCAGGTGAAATACCAGATAGAACTAAACCTTTTTCTTGTAAAATAGCCCTATAGTCATTGTTAAACTCAAATCTATGTCTATGACGTTCTTCAATTAAATCTTCACCTTTAAAGTAGTCTTCAAATTTGGAATATGCATCATAGGTTTTGGTACCTTTGACTAATTTACAATCATATCCACCAAGACGCATAGTTCCACCCATTTGTTTAATTTCCTTTTGTTTTTCCATCATATCAATTACAGGGAACTTATTATCCTTATCAAATTCAGTACTGTTAGCACCTTCAAATCCATTACGTCTTGCAAATTGTGTAACCATGGATTGCATACCTAAGCATATACCAAATATGGGTACTTCATTATCAATCGCATAGTCTACAGCTTCAAGTTTACCTTCAAATCCGCGACCACCAAATCCTCCTGGAATTAATATACCGTCAAGATGGGAAAGCACTTCTTTATCAAGGTGGTCAACATCTGCATTGATATATTCAATATCCATATTAACTCCAACATGTGCTGCAGCATGTTGTAATGACTCGCGAATACTTATGTATGCATCTTCAAGTTCAACATATTTACCAACAATACCTATTGTTACTTTTGGGGATTTAATTTCAAGTTTCTTAACAACTTCTCTCCATGAATCGAGTTTTGAAGAATTGGGTTCTATATCAAGACCTAATCTATTTACAATAAATTCTCCAACATTATTATTATCGAGTACAAGTGGAACTTCATAGATACTACTAGCATCAGGGGTATTAACTACTGCTTTTTCATCTACATCACAGAAATTTGAGATTTTTTTCTGAAGATCTTTATCAATTGGAGATTCTGATCTACACACAATCATATCTGGTACAATACCAGTACTTCTTAATTCCTTTGTAGAATGTTGGGTTGGTTTTGTTTTAAATTCTTTGGCTGCATTAAGATAAGGTACATATGTTACATGTACAAACATGACGTTTTCATGACCCTCTTCGTTTCTTAATTGTCTTAAAGCTTCTAAGAATGGTTGTGATTCAATGTCTCCAACTGTACCACCAAGTTCTACAAGAACAACATCATAATCTTTTTTACTAGCTGCAGAACGAATCATCCTTTTAATTTCATCAGTGATATGTGGAATGATTTGCACACATGCACCTAAATAATCCCCTCTTCTTTCTTTAGTAATAACTGACTTATAGACTTTTCCAGTGGTAATGTTTGCCATACCTGGAAGTTCAACATCTAAAAATCTTTCATAATGTCCCAAATCTAAATCAGTTTCCATACCATCATAGGTTACAAATACTTCACCATGTTGGTATGGATTTAAAGTTCCAGAATCCCAATTAAGATAAGGATCTATTTTTATAGCAGATACTTTAACTCCATATGATCTAAGTAATCTACCAATTGAAGCAGAAGTTATTCCTTTTCCAATTGAACTTACTACTCCTCCAGTAATAATAATATATTTTGTCAGATTAATCCTCTCCAAAGTAATTATAAATTATGTATATAAAATTATGATTTTAAAATTTTAACCTATATTAAGGTCATTAATAATACTTATATTTCTGTTTATTTTAGTATATAAATTTAAAAAATTTATAGAAAATATAAATAAGTATATAATATTATAAATTATATATAATTCAAAATCATAGATTTTTATAATTTTATAAGAATATATCATAGTAAATTTTAATATTTTGATTTTTGTTGAAATCATTTAGAATTCAGCATATAATCTATTTTCTTAAAATTAAATAAATTTAAGAAAATTAATTCATAAATAGAATAGGTTTTCAACAGAGTCATATATTGTTTAAATTTAATAGATCATTTAAAAACATTGATTTTTTATAAAACAATTTAGATAAAAAGGTAATATTATGGGATTGTTTGATTTTCTAAAAAAAGATAAAAAAGAAGATGAAGATAACCAATCAAATAATAATACAGATAATTTCAATAATGATTCTAATAGTGAAGAAAAATATGATGTAGAAGAACTTTTAGAGTCAGACAAATTATCAGTAAAACAGAAACAACAGATTATGTATAAAGAATTTGCTGAGAATTCAGAAAATAGGAATGAGAGGCTCACTGCAGTAAACGAAATTATGGATGTCAATATGCTAAAAGATATAGCAATTAACTTTAAAGACAGATATTCAAGACTTCTTGCAGTTGCTAAAATACAAGATGAAGGTATATTAATAGATATTGCAGAAAATTCAAAATATAGTGAAACCCGTGCTGCAGCATATCAGCATTTAGGCAAAACCGATAAAGCTGCTGAAGAGATATTGATTAGCAATAATAACAATAAGCAATTTATTAATGAGGCATTAAAAGATATTGAAGACGAAGATATCTTAACAAATATAGCAATAAAATCCATTGATAAGAAAGCAAGAAATTCTGCATTTAATAAAATTGAAAACAAAGACAATATTAAAAAAATTGCATTTAATTCAAATGATGAACATCTACGTAATTTGGCAATTAAAGAGTCAGATATTGATAATGAAGAAGAATTGGAAGAACTTTTTATTAAAGAAGATTTAATAGACACTAAACTATATCTACTTGAAAAAATCAATGACGAAGAATTTTTACTAAAAATCGCGTCAGAAGATAAATCCGAAAAAATAAGACAAAGGATAATATCTGAAATTGAAGATAATGAAGCATTAATTAATCTTGGATTAAACACCAATCATTCTGATGTCAAAATTAAGGTTATGGAAAAAACACGGGATGAAGACTTTATCAAAAACTTAGCATTAAATGATGATGACAATTTTGTTAAAGATAAAGCAGTGAAACTTCTTGATGATGTAGGTGTACTTGAAAAGATTGCGCTTAGTGATGAAAGTCCAATTATACGAAAAAATGCATCACTTAAAATAGATGATGAAAATACACTTAAAAAGATTATTTTAAATGATAAAGATATTAGCGTTATTAAAGCGGTACTTGAAAATCCGAATCTTAAAGATGAAAAAGTTTTAAGTGAAATTGCAATTGAAAGTGAATTCCCAGAAATACGTAAAACTTGTACAAGTAAAATAAATAATAAAGACTACCTTAAAGAAATCGCCATTAATACAGAATATGAGAATACAAGCAGACTTGCAGTAGATAAATTGGATGATGAGAAATTACTTACAGAGGTTATTGCAAAAACTAAAAACCAAAATATTGGAATTTTAGCAGTTAATAAAATAGATACAGAAAGCATACTTGAAGTGATATTAAATAATTCACAATATGAGGAAGTGCGTATCAAAGCATTAAATAAGATTAATAATATGAAGTTAATTGAAAAAATCGCTAAAAAAGATAAGGACATTAATGTGCGTGGGGTTGCTATTGACCGTTTACATAATACAAAACTATTAAAGGAAATCGCAGATTCTGATCCTAATGAATTTATACGTGACAAAGCAAAAAGAAGACTGTAATTATAACCAATCTTTTATTTAATACTTTAAACAATGTTATGTATAAATCCCATTAGTTTCCTTAAACAATTGTTATAATAACAATTAAGTATATATAAATCCCATTAGTTTCCTTAAACAATTGTTATAATAACAATTAAGTATATATAAAAACATATTAAATATTACTAGAAAATGTGGAGGTACTAATAATGGGAGAATATGATATTAGTAAAAATAAAGAATATGCATCAGATATTAAAGAAAAATTAGGTTTAGATTCAGAAGTGGTTGCTATTAAATTCTTTGATGATGAAAGTGAAATTCCAGAAAATATTGAAAAACTTGCTGAACCAACAAGGCATTGTCAAATGGTTAAATTTGCAGCAGACGGAAAAGCTTTCTATGCAACTAAAGATGAAGAGGCATGTAAAGGTGGATCTAGTGCAATTGGATTGGAAGATGCACCTGAAAAAGTTTCAAGTGGAGAAAAATACTTTGAACTTGGAAGATTCAAGTCAAAAGAAGAAAGTAAACAATTGTACGAAGCTTTACCAAAACTTGATGTAAGACATAAAGGAGTTATATATTGTCCTCTTAAAGATGCGGAATTTGAACCAGATGTAATCATATACTTTGCAAAACCATTAGCAGGTATGAGAACAGCACAAGCATTAGTATATAATAATGCAGAAAGATTTAATCCTAACTTCTCAGGTATTCAATCAGTATGTGGAGATGTATGTGCAGGACCTATTATCAATAAGAAACCTAATATGAGTTTAGGTTGTGATGGTTCTAGAAAAGCAGCAAAAGTTAAACCTGAAGAATTAGTTGTTGGTATTAATAAAGATGAAATTGAACCAACTGTTCTTGCATTAAATAAAATCTTATAAACTCTCTTTTTTTTATTTTTTTTATTTTTTAATCTTATTAAAAGATATTAATTTAGCATCAATTTTTATTTTAAATTTAATTAAATTAACTTAATTTTAATATCCTATTTTTAATTTAATTTTAATAATTGAGTTAGTTTAATTTTAATTTTTAATTTAAATTTAATTATCTAATTAATTAAAGTTTAAATTTAATAAAAATTAATTTTAATAATTAAAAATTTAAAAAAAAGTAAAAAAATAAGTTTTATAGACTTAGAGAATCTAATTTTAGAATTATTAAAACAACTTTAAAAAAAAGTAAAAAAATAAGTTTTATAGACTTAGAGAATCTAATTTTAGAATTATTAAAACAACTTTAAAAAAAAGTAAAAAATAACTTTTATAAAGTTATTTGAATATTCTAATTTTAAGTAGTGGTTATTTGGCTAAATTTTTACCAATAAGTTCTTTAGCAAGTGGAGTGATATTTTCTGAAAGGATTTCTTTTAAGAATTCGCCAGTATAAGTTCCACTTTCTGCAACTTCCTCTGGAGTTCCTTTGGCAATTACTTCTCCTCCACCCTCTCCACCTTCAGGTCCTAAATCAATAATATAATCTGCAGTTTTAATAACGTCAAGGTTATGTTCAATAACAATTACTGTATTTCCTTTATCTGTAAGTCTTGATAAAACACTAAGTAAACGTTTAATATCTGCAAAATGAAGACCTGTTGTAGGTTCATCAAGAATATATAATGTATTACCAGTAGATTGTTTGGATAATTCTTTAGCTAATTTTACCCTTTGTGCTTCTCCACCAGATAATGTGGTAGCTGGTTGACCAAGTTTAATATATCCTAAACCAACATCGTACAATGTTTGTAATTTTCTATGGATTTTAGGAATGTTTTCAAAGAATTCTAAAGCTTCTTCAACAGTCATTTCAAGGACTTCATATATATTCTTACCTTTATAACGAATATCTAAAGTTTCTTCATTGTAGCGTTTACCTTTACATTCTTCACATGGTACATATACATCTGCTAAGAAATGCATTTCAATTTGTATAATACCATCACCATGACAAGCTTCACACCTTCCACCTTTTACATTAAAACTAAATCTTCCAGGTTTATATCCTCTTGCTTTGGCTTCAGGGGTTTGTGAAAATAGTTCACGAATTGGGGTAAATACTCCAATATATGTAGCAGGATTACTTCTTGGGGTTCTACCAATAGGTGTTTGATCTATAACAATCAATTTATCAATGTTTTCTGCCCCTTCAATAGAATCATGTTCTCCAGCAAATGCATATTTGTGATTTAAAATACCATTTAAACCTTTATTTAATATTTCATTTACTAGACTACTTTTTCCAGAACCACTTACACCAGTAACGCATGTAAATAATCCAAGTGGAAATTTAACGTCAATATTTTTAAGGTTATTTTGACGTGCACCTTTGACTGTAATAAATTTACCATTACCTTTTCGTCTTTTTTCTGGAATTGGAATGGTTTCTTTACGTGAAATATATCTTCCAGTTATTGATTCATCTGACTCCATTATCTCTGCAGGAGTACCTTGGGCAATGACTTTACCTCCATGTTCTCCAGCTCCCGGACCAATATCCACAACATAATCTGCTGAAAGAATTGTCTCTTCATCATGTTCTACAACAATTAATGTATTCCCAAGATTACATAGATGGTCCAAGGTATTTATTAATTTCCTATTGTCTCTTTGATGAAGACCAATACTTGGTTCATCAAGGATATATAAAACACCTACAAGCCCTGAACCTATTTGTGTTGCAAGTCTAATTCTCTGCGCTTCTCCACCAGATAATGTACCTGATGATCTTGCCAAGCTAATATAATCCAAACCTACATCTACGAGGAATTTTAATCTTGCTTTAATTTCTTTCAATATTTCATTACCAATAAATTGTTCTCTTTTGGTGAGTTCAAGTTCATTAAAGAATTTAAATGAATTTTTAATAGACATTTCACAGACTTCAGCAATGTTTTTACCACCAACAGTAACAGCAAGAACCTCTGGACGTAATCTCCTACCACCACAAACATAACATTTTCTATCACTCATGTATTTTGAAATGTTTTTTCTATTCCAATTAGATTTAGTTTCAAAGTATAATCTTTGGAGTCTTATAACTACACCTTCAAAACGTCTATTAACCATATATGAACGATTCCTTCTTTTGAAGTTAAATGCTATTCTTTCATCAGTACCAAAGAGAATTATGTCCTGATATTTTTTATCCAAATCTTTAAATGGTGTATCCATTGAAAAGCCAAAATGATTTGCAACAGCAGTTAACATCTGATGATAATAATTGTCCTGATTTTTAGACTTACTCCATGGTACTACAGCACCTTCATTTAAGGATAAGTTCTTATCTGGAATAACTAGATCTGGATCAATCTCCATTTTAGAACCAATACCCTTACATTCAGGACATGCTCCTTGTGGAGAGTTAAATGAAAACATACGTGGTGTTAGTTCTTCGAAACTTAATCCACAATCAACACATGCGAAGTCTTCGGAATATAATTTCTCATATTCTTCTTCATCCTTTGGTGTGTATAAAACCTTTACAACACCTTCTCCAAATTTAAGTGCAGTTTCAAGAGAATCAGTCAATCTTCTTTTAAAATCGACTGTATTTCTTATTTTAAGTCTATCAATAACAATATCAATGGTGTGTTTATTGTTCTTTTTAAGTTTAATATCCTCTTCCAAATCCCTTATTTCACCGTCCACTCTAGCACGTACAAAACCTTTCTCTCTAAATTCTTCAAAGACTTGGTTATGTTCTCCCTTACGGTCTTTGATAATTGGAGATAAAACTTGTAGTTTAAGACCTTCCCCTTCCTCCATTATGGATTCTGCAATTTGGCCTACAGTTTGGTGGGATATTTCCCTACCACAATTTGGACAATGAGGAATACCAATACGTGCATATAATAATCTTAAATAATCATATATTTCAGTAATGGTACCTACAGTACTTCTTGGATTAACTTTGGTTGATTTTTGATCTATTGAAATAGCAGGTGATAAACCTTCAATATAGTCAAGTTCTGGTTTGTCCATTTGACCTAAAAATTGTCTTGCATAAGAAGATAATGATTCTACATATCTACGTTGTCCTTCAGCGTAGATGGTATCAAAAGCAAGTGATGATTTTCCAGAACCACTTAGACCTGTAATTACTATAAATTCATCTCTTGGAAGAGTTAAATCTATGTTTTGAAGGTTATGTTCTCTTGCTCCTTTAATAACAATTTCTCTTTTATTAGACCTTCTTACCATATTTTCACCATTTTTATAAAAACATAATACTTGGAAATCTATCTTTCATATAATTTACTTGTTGGAATCTAATTTTATTTAAAAATCCAATTGTTTTATAATTGAATAAAATCTATAGGAATCCATACATTTTCAACAAGAAATTCTTTATTAATTCATAACATTAATATTATTTAATTCGTATATAATAAAACTATTCTTTTATTATATGAAATACTCAATAAAATTTAAAATAATTTAATAATAAAATTATTCTTTTATAAAATACTCAATAAAATTTAAAATAATTTAATAATTAATTAAAAATAATTAATTTTAAATTATAACATGCTCTTAAGTTCAACGATTTGGTCTCTTAACTTAGCCGCTCTTTCAAAATCCAAATCTTCTGCAGCATCAGCCATATCTTTTTGTAAATCTTTAATAAGAAGCTTAAGTTCATCCTTAGGCATTTTTTTAATTTCAGCAACTCTCTTGGAATCTTTTTCTTCTTTTTTATCTTTAAGTGTTCTTTCAGTAGATTTAGGTGTAATACCATACTTTTTATTGTATGCCATTTGTATATGGCGTCTTTTATCTGTAATGTGTTTAGCATTTTTAACAGAATCAGTCATATTGTCTGCATACATTATTACCCTACCATTAACATTACGAGCTGCTCTACCAATGGTTTGTATTAATGAAGTTTCACTTCTTAAAAAACCTTCCTTATCAGCATCAAGAATACCTACAAGAGCAACTTCAGGTAAATCTAATCCTTCTCTTAAAAGGTTTACACCAACAATACAGTCATATGTTCCACGTCTTAAATCGTCAATGATTTCAATACGTTCAAGAGTGTCGATTTCAGAATGAAGATAATGTACTTTAATACCTATTTTAGCATAATAATCAGTTAGATCCTCAGCCATACGTTTGGTTAATGTTGTGATTAAAACCCTTTCATTGTTTTTGATACAATTCCTAACTTCACCAAGTAAATCTTCAACCTGATTTTCAATAGGACGAATAATGACCTCAGGATCAACCAATCCAGTAGGACGGATAATTTGTTCTACAACATTAGTACTCCTTGAAAGTTCATATTCACCAGGAGTTGCAGACACATATATAACCTGATCTACGGATTTTTCAAATTCATCGAAACGTAATGGCCTATTCTCTTTTGCTGAAGGTAGCCTGAAACCATAATCAACAAGTGTCTGTTTACGTGCCCTATCACCATTATACATACCACGAATCTGAGGCACTGTAACATGGGATTCATCAATGATAGTTAAGAAATTATCTGGGAAATATTTGAGTAATGAATATGGCATGTCACCCCATTTACGTCCAGACAAATGCATGGAATAATTTTCAATACCTGAACAATAACCCACTTCTTGAAGCATTTCCATGTCATACTTTGTTCTTTGCTCTAGTCTTTGGGCTTCAACATATTTGCCTAATGAATTAAGTTCTTTTAAACGGTCATCAAGTTCTTCATTAATGTCTTGAAGTGCTTGTTCAAGTCTATCCTGACCTACAATAAAATGTTTTGCTGGATAAAACATGTATCTATCAAGTGATTCCATTTTTTTACCAGTTACTGGATTAATGATTGAAATGGCATCAATTTCATCACCAAATAATTCGATTCTTACTGGGGGTGTACCGTGAACTGGATTTACTTCAATAACATCCCCACGAACTCTAAATTGACCTCTTTCAAATGCAATGTCATTTCTCTCATATTGAAGGAAAATCAATCTTGATAGAATATATGCCCTATCAAATTCATCCCCTACTTCAATACCAAATGCAAATTCCCCATAATCTTGGGGAGAACCAATACCATAAATGCAACTTACACTACTTACTACAATAACATCATCACGTGAAAGTAAAGATTGAGTAGCAGAATGTCTCATTATATCAATATCTTCATTAATTGATGATTCTTTGTCAATAAATGTATCACTACTTGGTACATAAGCTTCAGGTTGATAGAAATCATAGTAACTTACAAAGTATTCCACGGCATTTTCTGGGAAAAATGCCTTAAACTCCTCATATAATTGAGCAGCCAAAGTTTTGTTGTGTGAAATAATTAAAGTAGGTTTTTGAACCTCTTTAATGATATTTGCCATAGTAAATGTTTTTCCAGAACCAGTTACACCAAGTAATGTTTGTTCATGCATTCCTTTATTTACACCATTTACTAAAGATTTGATTGCTTTAGGTTGATCTCCCAATGGTTTAAATGGTGAATGTAATTTAAATTCTTTCATAATATCATAAATATATAAAATTATTGTTTAACAAGTTTTTTAAGAAAATAATCTATTTAATAGAGATATGTAAACTTTATTTAAAATTTTAATTCTCTTTAATAATAAAAATACATACAGATATTATTCTCTTTAATATTCTTATATGGAATAATATTTGATGATTTGTATAATTTATTAATTATATGGGACTAATTATTAAGTTTTAGAAATAAAAGTTTATCTTTCAATTTAAATTATAAAATTATTTAATATGTATTAATAATTTTTCTATATTTACTATAATATATATTATATATTAAAAATTGTTTTTTCTAAGAGCATATGAAAACTAATATTTTAATAAATATAAAAAATAAATCAATTGAATTCTTAGATTAATTGATAACTTAAAAAAATCATCATATAAAAATTAGATTAAAAGTAGAATAATAAACATTCATTATTAGAAATTTAAACTAAAACAAATAGAATAAAGCAAAACATCAGTAAACTAAAAATCCGAACTAAAACAAATAGAATAAGAAAATATTAATAAATTAGAAATTTATATTAGAAACTAAATAATCATTGAATTTAATATAAATTAAAAAATTTTAAGTTTAAAATCAAAAAATTAAGCATTAATATTGATTAATTTATAAATATAAAAAAATCTATAGATTAGAATTTAATCCTCATCTTTAATTTTAAAGTTAAAACTAACTGCATGATATGGTAAATCACAACAAGGAACAACACGTTGACATTTATATGATAATTCACCATATTGTGATAGTATATCTTCTGCTTTATTATTAACTTCATTAACCACATCAGGTTTATGAATTCTAAAATTACCCATAAATGTAGTGGAATTAGCTAAATTTAAAACTGTCAATTTATCCATTACAAATGGAAGATCATATTCTGCTAAAAGTGTATTGATTTTTGATACAACTTCATCATTAATTTTGTTTTTTTCATCTTTTGATAACATACTATCCCTACACAAATAATTAATATCTAATATAAATATTTAAGAAATAATATAAAGATTTTATTATTTAATCTTTTGGCTATATAAGAGATTAGATAAATGGGGTAACTGAAAAAGTTAAGGCAATTAATTTTAGAAATCCATTTTAAACTTTTTAAAATAAAAACTTTTAATATAAAAGATATAAGACTGTTCCTATATATTAGGTTATTTTAGAAAATATAAAATTATTTTTCTAGAATTTAAATTATTCTAGATACTATAAATTGTTTCATAGATTTTAAATATTTAAATACTATGTTTATTTTATATATCTTTTTAAAGAATTAAAACTGTAATACCCCTAATTTTATACTTACTCCCTACCTTTTTTAAGGGATTTAACCATATCAATACCCCTAATCTTATATGAAAAAATAATATTTACAAGAACAGATACCCCAACAATTAATACAAATGACAAAATTATAGTGGTAATTGAATAAAATGTAGGGAAATAATAACTTTCCCCAGAACTATCTAATATCAGTCTTAAAACATAATATGAAATAGGTAAACCTATGATAAAACCTATTACTGATAAAAATATACTTTTGCTAAGATATAATCTTGATATATATTTGGATTTAAATCCAATAACTTTTAATGTTGCAAGATCTCTTTCGGATTCTGTAAATGAAAGTACAGCTAAACTATATAATACAACTACCGTTAATAGTATTGAAAATACAATTAATATTCCAACCATTTCATTTGTTGTTTTTATAATTTCTTGCCAACTGTTCTGTAAATCATATACAGAACTTACACTGCTTATACCTGAAAGATTATCATCAACGGAAGTATGATCTGTTACAATTGTTGTAGGAGTATAATCAATTCCTAATTCTTTAATTTTATCTGGACTTATTATAAGACCTTGATTTGATGAATCTGCATAAATTCCAGTTATGGTTGAATTTACCCATGTGTTATTTGTGTAGATATGCCATTCAACAGTATCGCCAACTTTAAGATTCAATAATTCTGCGGTCTTTTTAGAAATTAAAACACTGCTATTATCATATTTTATCTTCTCCATATCCTCATTGTTTGGTGTAATAAGTTTAGTGTTATTGTATGAATTCAGATTTGCAGTTTTACTTATATTGTCATGTCTAATTTCAATTTCTTTACTCATTACTTGTGTTCCATCATATTTTTCTGATATCGAATCTATTTCATAGTCTGTAATGTTGTCTTTAAGATTTATCTGATTATTATAATGATTTATACCACCATATTCCCATTTTTCTATTCCATTCATTGCATCGTCCATTCCTAATGAAGTGATGACAAGTATTGTACATGTAATTATTACTACAATGGTAACGAGTGTTCTTATTTTACTTCGGCTCATATCCTTAATATTCCATTTAACATTAAAGTTAGATTTTCTCCAAAGATCGGTATTATTAATAAATCTTAATCTGGATACTTTAGGTGCTTTAGGCATCAATGTTGATGCTGGAGATTCACAAGCGATATTTTTAACAGTAGCATAAGTAAATAATATAGACAACATTAGCATGATTAAAGGAACAATTATAAAACTCCAATTAAATCCTGGTGACCAAACCGGTAAGGTATATGTTGTAGACATTGAACTTTCAAATATTTTAGGTAATGTTAAAGGACCTAGAATAAAACCTAAGATTGATGCAAATATTATTATAAATATGCCATAAGAAAGATAATGGTTAATTATTGTCCTATTTTTAAATCCCAATGATTTCAATATTCCTATTTGTGTTCTTTGATTAGATACAATTCTTATCATGGTTGTAAGGAGTGTTAATAATGAAACTATTACAAAAATTATTGGAATCATTACACCCATCATTTTATGTTGATCTATTTCAGAATTTATTGTTTTATGACTTCCTTGTCCTTCCCTTGTTAAATAGATAGAATAATTATTACTTACTGTATTTAAATCCTCTTGATATTTGCTTGCATTTTCATTAGTTCTGATTAGGAGAGTATTATAATTTATATCGTCTTCAGGAAATGCTTTATATGACAAATATCCAAATCCTTGAAGATTAAAATCAGGTATGAACGTCTTTTTAGGTTCTTCAAATACATATTCTGGTGAATATCCAAGTCCCCTGACTGTCTTTTCAATTATTATATTATTATATTTAACTTTAATTTTATCTCCAATACTTATATTACGAGCATCTGCAAATCGTTTATCAAGCCAGATACCGTTTTTGTCACTAATATTAATATTTGGTCCTTTAACTGGATAATACTTAGAAATGGTATTGTTTTCAGTATAATGAAGTTTAATATTGGGATTATCTTCCATATCCCCAATTGTATCAATTGTCAACTGTCGTTCTATCTGATTTGTAGAGTTTAAGTTTTCTATTTCTTTTATTGTAGAATTAGTAAATGTATTATTGTATACCCATACATCTGCCATATTAGTACCATTATAATAATCATTTAAATTATTTTCAATTCCATATGCTTCTGAGCCAACACCTACAAAGATGTATACTGCAAAAAAAGTCATTAAGAATATTGCAATAAATTGTAATTTATGCTTAGACACGTCTCTAAGCATCTTTTTGAATAATAGCATGATTTAACCTTCCTCTATTTTTAAATTCTTGAAAAAAAACTTAAATCATAATTTCCAATTAATATTTTCTGGAGTTTCTGGATTATCATTGATTTTAATGTCTTCAATTTCCCCATCATTTAGATAAATAACTTTATTTGCAATTTCAGCAATCTTTTCATTATGGGTTACTACAATAACTGTTGTATTATTATAGGTTAAGCCATGAAGAATTTTAATAATTTTAAAACCAGTTTTTGAGTCTAATGCACCGGTTGGTTCATCACAAAGTAATAATCTTGGTTTTTTAATTACTGCCCTTGCAATTGATACTCTCTGTTGTTCACCACCAGACAATTCTGAGGGGAATTGGTTTGAATGATCAAGTAAGCCAACTTCATTAAGAGCATAATAAACATCAATATCTTTATTTGTAAGTTCAGAAATTAATTCAATGTTTTCATAGACAGTTAAATTTGGAATTAAATTATAGAATTGGAAAATAAACCCAATTTCCTCTGCTCTAAAATTTGTAAGATCATTATCATTAAAATGGGCAATGTTTTTATTATCAAATATTATATCACCATAACTTACATTATCTAATCCTCCAAGGAGGTTTAATAATGTTGATTTTCCTGAACCAGATGGTCCGAGAATTACTACAAATTCCCCTCTATCAATTGTAAAATTCAAATTATTCACTGCTTTTAGAACATGCTCCCCGCTTATATACTCTTTTGTTACATTTTTAAATTCAATTATTTTAGTCAATATTTCACCTCACTAGAAATTAAATTGTTTAATCTATACATGATGTCTTTAAATTATTTAATCTAAATACCAGATATCATTTAATTACAAAATTATTTAATCTAAATAGATGATGACATTTTAAATTATTGAATAATTTAATCTAATACCATATATCATTAAATTACTAAATTTAATATTAAATGGAATCAATCATGAATAGATTTTAAGATTATAAAAAAACAATAAATTCATTTAATAAAAAATTTCATAAAAAAATATAGATTAATGAGTTAGTTTTATAAATAACTAATTAAGTTAATCAATATTCTAAAAATATATTATTTTTTTAAAAATTGTATAAACTTAATTTATTATTAATAGTATATAAATTTAGGTGTACCTAAAAATTTTATAAGTTATTGAAGTAAAGAAAAACTATAAAATGTGAAATTATTAAATTTGTAAAAATAGTATAAAATAGATACAATGATATACATATACTTATAATAAAATGCTAACCTGAAAATAATTTTATAAATTTAAGATAATTAGATTAAAATAAAACAATATTTTTTAAAAAACTATAAAATAATAAAATCTTCTTTTAATTTAAAATATATCATTATTTAAATAGATGAAAATTAGAGAAATAAACACATCATTAATTTAAAATAAATTACCTCATTTTAAATAAATTATTTTAATAAAAATAGGTTAGGTTAAAAACTTACATTATTTAAAATCCAATTTTTCTAAAATATAATCTATTTTTAAAATTATAATAAATTTCATACTAGATTTAGAAGATTTCAAAAAAAGTAAACCATATGTTCAATAGACTTATCCTATAAATAAAATAATTAGAATTTTAAAAAAAGAATTCGATTAAAGCTAAAATTAAGTTTTAAATAGAATGTATAAGCAGATTATAGAATATCATAAAATTAAGTGATCATTATATTTTTACAATTGAAAATATACTTTATACAAGATAATAAAGTCATAGATTTTAATAAACAAACAATAAATATTTAATATTGAATTATTACTTAACTTTATTAAAGTTTCTATAATACATATGCTTATACACATGATTGTTTAAACTTTAATATTAAAATATTTTTCGATAATTCTTTATTATATTGCTTAAAATTAAAATCATAATCTTAAACAATTATAATTTACTGAAAGTAAACTATAAATTTTTATGATTTAAAATTCAATAAATTATTTAATAGATTTAAACAGTCCTTTAATAATTATATGATTTAATACCGTTTTACAAATCAAAAGAATAGTAAAAAATTATTTTAGATATATATAATAAATTTTTAGATTGTATATATAAATTTTCTATTGAATTATATAACTGTATATAAAATAAAGGTTTTTTAGTTTGAATGTATACAATTTTTCTTGAACTATAATATTATGTATATCGTCACGTCTTTTTTTATTTTTACATACATTATTTTAAGTTATATTATTGCATATATGAATATTTTTAGTTTAGATAGATATTTTCTATTGAATTATGTATGTTTGATGTTTTTTTTTAGTTTAGATGTGTATCTTATATATTGAATTATCCATAATAAATGTTTTTATGTAAAAATATAAGAAAACACTTTATTTAATCCTACAATGAATAAACTAAAAATATAAAAATGAATAAATCGTGTTTTATAAATTATTTACTAGTTAACTCAAGATACAAGTCATTGGCATCCTCATGTGCTGGATTAATGGATATGGCTTTCTTAAGAAAACTAATTGCACCTTGCTTGTCTCCTTGAATATTTAAGATATTACCTAACATATACCATGCATTAGAATAATTTTTATCCTCATTAATTATCTCAACAAGAAGATCCTTAGCATAACCATAATTACCATCATCACAATAATCCAAGGCTTCAACATATTTATCCTCAACAGCCTTAGGTTCTTTTTTAACTTTAATCCTTTTAGGTTTTTTAGTTTTAACTTTAGATTTGGATTTTACTTTGGAAATTTTTCTAATTTTCCTTTCAGGTTTAATTGAATTAGTATTATCATAAACTGTAATGTCATCAGGATTATCAGATAATTTATCATACATCCAATGGAGGATATACTTAGTTGCATCCTTATTTAATGGTTTATTATCATTACCGCATTTAGGCGAATATATACATTTTGGACAGCCTTCCTCACACTCACAAGTATCAAGTAGATCCATTGTTGATTTTACAAGATCATAGAACACATCAATAGCCTTTTCAGTAATACCTATGCCCCCCTCATATGCATCATATATAAAGATGGTAGGTTCCTGTGTATCTGGATGTATGTTTGTAGATAAACCACCAATATCGAACCTATCACACATGGTATGAAGTGGGAATAAGCCAATTAAACCATGTTCTGCACCATGAAGACCTCCAGCAAAGATATCCTTACCTTCAAATTTATCTTCAACCTCATCTTTAATTTTTTCATCAATAGTAAACCACAATCCTTTTGTCTTAAACCTTAAAGGAGGTAGATTTAGTTTATATTGGCCTATAATCTTGGAGTAATGCACCTTGTTATACTTGTTAAAGTCTTCCCTTACCTCTATAATACCAAAATTAACTGTGAAATTAGAAATTCTGACTCTTTTAAGCTTTTTAATAATATGAATATCAGTTTCTTTTAAAACACGTGTATGATATCCAACTTCCTGTTTTACAACATTGACTATCTTGGTTTTAAAGTTAATATTAGTCACGACATAAGTTTCACTTTGGTGTATTAACACTGCACCCTCATATGCTTCAGAATATACCTGCGCAAGTTCCATTGTTTCAATAGTTTCCCTACCGCACATTATCCTAAACAAATCCTTGGATAATTGATCAAGGGAATGTTTAAATGATGGACTATCATTTCCAGGATAATAATATTCCCCTGCAACATTCTGTGCCAATTCTTTATTTCTAAGTAAGTCCTTAAATATAAAAGCAATTTCCTGATTTGTAAGTTCTGGTGAGAAATCATGAATTTCATCACGACTTAATCTTAATTCATTAGCAGCGCATTGGATATGTGATTTTAATAATATGTCATTCTTCAAATCAATAATGGCATTCTCATGTGGTTTTTCAAAGAAGAACTCCGGATTTTTCATGAAATATTGATCTAATTGATTTTCAAAAGCAACTAGAATAACAAGGGATTTATTACCACTACGACCACATCTACCACCCTGTTGCCATACACTAACCATGGTTCCAGGATAACCTGAAATTATAACAGCGTCAAGAGTACCGATATTAATACCAAGCTCCAATGCATTAGTGGTAGTTACTCCAAGATATTTTCGTGCTTTAAGACCTTCCTCAATTTCACGTCTTTCTTTAGCACGGTAACCTGCACGATACGCCTTAATTCTATGGACCAATTTTTTCTTGTAATTCTCCATATCCCTCCTTGCCCATAATGCGATGAGTTCAGCCATTTTACGTGAAACTGTAAAACATAATGTTTGGATGTTTTTTAAAAGAAGATATATGAATATAAACTCTGTTTCCTGGTGTATATTTGGAGCATTATCCCTTTTACCTTTTTTAGGTTTATAGTTTTTAAAAGGATTATACAATATAAAATCCTTTTCACCGCTAGGTGAACCATCCTCAGATATTAATTCGAACTCCTCACCGGTTAACCTATTTGCAAGTTCAATTGGATTAGCAAGAGTAGCAGAAGATAATATAAACTGTGGATTAGAACCATAATGTTTTATAATTCTTTTAAGGCGACGTATTAAAAGTGCTACATTAGATCCAAATATGCCCTTATAATAATGTGACTCATCAATCACAATATATTTAAGATTAGAATAGAACTTCTCCCATTGATGATGCCATGCAAGAATATGATGTAACTGATAGGGATTTGTAAGTACAATCCTTGATTTATTACGTATGCCATACTTCTTACTACGTGGAGTATCTCCATCATAGGTAGCCGGATTAATACTAATGTCCAAATCTTTTTCATATTCCTTGAGAATCTGCAGTTGGTCATTTGCTAAAGCTTTGGCTGGATAGATATATAATGCGGTAGCCTCTTCATCATTAATAAGTGTTTCAAGAATAGGTAAATTAAAGCATAAAGTTTTACCACTAGCGGTAGGTGTTGTTATAATAATGTTCTTATTGTCCTTTACTGCCTCATATGCTTCTGCCTGATGTTTATATAAGCTGATTTTTTTAGATGCCAAATATTTGACAATAGATTTATCGAGATTATCTACCTTCTTATAAGTAGCCTTTTGGGCAGGTATTGTTTCAATATATTCAATTTTTTTCTTGAAACGAATATCGTTCTTAAAATCATCAATAGATACATCAGTCATAATATCAATTATCATAAATTTTTTAGATAATAAAACAAGTTATTGAAATAGCTAATAAAAACTTTTAATTAGTGTTTAATGTATTTTAAACATCTAATAAGCACTAACTATTCAATATATCATTAATAAGTATTAAAAACTTAATAATAAGATAATAATTATTTAACATACACCCAATAAGTATTAAAAACTTAATAATAAGATAATAATTATTTAATATACTATATTATAATTATATACTTAATATACTTTTATATTTATAGCATATTTTT
>JBJFGN010000107.1:0-1966 GCA_051892775.1 Methanobrevibacter sp.
AAAACGCCGTTTTCTGATGTAAAAAACGCGGTTTTCTGATTGGGAAAACATCGTTTTATTAACTTTATTCAAGATTTCGAAAGTTCAAATGGATTGGATATCAAAAGAAAGTTTGGTGCGCCCGATGGGGCAGAAGCACTTACGAAAGTTGGATAAAAAAAAGTTGCAAAACATCTGTCACTGTCACCGTCTGTTGACAACATACTGGCTATCAGCAATTTACTTTTTCGTGATGGTGACAGACGATTTGGAAACAGGGCTGAGACCGCACAACTGCGCCAATATAATTCTCATCTTTTATACAGTAAATCCGCATCGTAGTCAACAGAAGTTAATACAATTCTATGTCTACGTTTGTTAAAACTATTATTTATGAAACTTCGTGTGGGTGCAAATCCTTTACATTTTATGTTTACAATGTCAATAAGTGTATGTCCAATATCATCCATACATATAGGATAATGTTTAACCGCATTGAGTTTTTCATAAATTTTTGGATTATCTATTTTATATGAAGGTGAAAGCCATATCATAAAAGGTACACGCAGTTGATAATTAGCATTTGGAGAATCTGTTGCTCTACCATGCCCCATAAAGTTTCTCAAATCATAAACTTCTTCTCCATGGTCTGAAAAATAAAAAATTATACAATATTCATCTTTAAACTTATTAAAAATTGAATTAACAACATAATCATTATACAATGTAGCATTATCGTAATTTGCTATTATTTGCTGTTTATCGCTATCATATTTTTTGTCATATTGATTAAGTGTAAATTTTTGGAAATTATTAGGGTATCTTTCTTTATATGTATAATGTTGTCCCCATAAGTGAATAACATACAAAGAAGGCTTATTATTTACATGTATCGATTTTATCATATCTTCATCATATGTAAATCTCTTATTATTCCTATAATCAAACATTTCATCGGACAATTCTTTATCTGTTAAGAAGGATATTCCTGAACCTACAAAATATTGATTATCATACATTGCTGTATAATAGCCGGCTTTTTTGAAACATGAAGGGAACATAGGTAATGAAGTGTAACCTACCCCCAATGAATCTAAAGAAAAATCAGCGCACATAGAGGCAGTTGTAAAAGGTTGTAAAGTAACGGCATTATCAAATACTATTAAATTCTGATTTTCCTGCGCATTTTCAAGCAATGGATTAGTTTTTTTACTATATCCGTATAGCGAGGAATGATAAACGGAGAAAGATTCACCAATAATAACCACAACAGTAGGTTTCTTTTCAATATTCTGCTCTACCTTAAGGTTATGACAAACATTCAATATTTCCTTTGTCTGTTTTATTCTCTCATGAACACAATATATGGAATATCCAAGTCTTGTGATAGTAGTAAGCTGAGGAATATTTTTACCATTACGATACTTTACAAAATTATAACAGCAATCCGAAATGGTAAAGAATCCTATAATAGTAATGGCTAAAGCAAGTTTATTATACTGAATTTTAGAAACATATTTGATAATTAAAACTAAAAAAATATTTAATAGCAAGCATCCTAAAATATAAGTTATTATGACATGTGGTAGGATATATGAGTTTATGAAATTTGAACTTTCAATTGGATTTGTGTCTGTAACAATATCAATAATATCTTGATCTATAAATTTTTGGAAATTTAGAAAAATAAAAAATTCTGTAATTATCAATGCATTATGTACAATTACAACAAACGAAATGTATATTCGCTTCATTAATTTATTTGTACAAATAATAAAAATGAATGAATATAGATATGCAGTTAAGGCAGATAATCCAACTATACGGATGATAGACAGCACATCGTTGTAAAGTTTGGTCGAAACGCTATTTGAAACAACGTTAAGGAGAAATACATACAGAAAAAATTTTGTGGCATATGGTTTTGAAAGGCAACCATATATTTTGTTCAAATAATGTTTGAGCATTTTTCTTTAACATAATTATC
>JBJFGN010000108.1:0-1952 GCA_051892775.1 Methanobrevibacter sp.
AAACCACCTTATTAGCTTTTATAAAAAAGTCCAAGTTCACTTTGGGCAGAACAATTCTTAAAACTATATTTTTCTCTAATTATCTGCTCGTTTCCAGTAAAATGAGTAAGATTAACAGTATCATTAGTTTTTTGTAATACAGCCATATGTGGAGAGTTTTCAAACTTTTCACCAGAATTTGCCCACATTATCATAACATTCCAACCTTCAGAAGGTGTACTCTTCCATTTTGTAGAATAAAAATCTTTGTAATTATCTCCTGTATAGTTGGGTGTATTACAAACTTTATATCCAGATGGGGATGGCCAATCCGATGGCTTCTTATTAATAAGTTCAAGAACTCTGGTACTATAAACATCACAACAAGGACTTGATAAATCATCTTTTATTTTTTGTAATGATAATTCGGAGGCTACAGAACACGATATAAAGTTTAAAATAAAAATAGAAAATAACAATAATTTTTTCATTAAAACTCTGGAAACCACTCTATGATGGATTTATTTTTTTCATCTATGTAAAAAAACTCTAGACTTTCAGTTTCATACAACTGTTTATCATCTGCATCTTGAATAATTCCAATTATAACAAATGGTTCGTCCAATAGTTTTTTTGATATTCCAACTAAATCTTCTTTTATAAATTGGCTTTCACTTGAAACGGCACTTCGTTTAACAAATTGTTTTTTCTTATTATTTATAAATCCTTTGTGAACATCAAAGCCTCCAAGATATAGAAACTCATGCTCATTAGTTTCTAGCGAATAGAAAAAATTGGTAATGATTTCAGTTCCATTAAGATTTTTTAGTTTATAAAATAAATAGACCTTGCCTTCTTTTGATAAATCAGACCAATTATCAGAAAATGAATATTTATCAGAAGTTAAGATAACACTGTTGTAGTTTTCAAAAGTTTGTGAATAACATGAAAATAAACAGTAGAATGTTACTAAAGAAATTATCATGAACAATTTTTTTCTCATTTGATCTCAATCTCCTTATTAAATTTAGAAAAATCTAAATATGCCTGAATATCTGGTTTTGTTTTAGTTGAAAATGGAGCCCAAGTTTGATTTACTGTATTTTTTTTTGCTTTTACTAATTGTTTTTCATTTTTATTACGATTTGTCTGCCATGTATCACCTTCACTTGCGTCTATGATTTGGGATTCATTTTCATTTTCATTTTTACCGACACCGTAATTAACATGTTGTACAGTAGAAGTTCCCCATTTATAAAAATTTAGAACACCTTTATTCCCTTGTCGTCCATTATCAACTGATTTATATAGAATAATTCCTGATATTTGTCCACTTGCCATTCGAGCCGCTGTAAGATGTTTGTCAATTTTATATCCTAACTGTTGCATTGCATAAACGAAGACTCCACTACAATCCATTTTTGATTTCGTTGGACTTCTAGTATGATCATATGTAGCTCCGACTGTATTTCTGGCAATTTCAATAAATCTATCTAATTCAGAAGTTTCAATTTCGTTTGAATTCTGAGAACTGTTATTTTTGTTACTTATAGTAATGGTAGGTAATGAACTATTAGTTTCTATGATTTCTTTTTTAGCCTCAATTGCATTTCCATCAATCGTTGGTTCTATTTCTTTGCCTTGTAAATCAAAAGCCTTATAACCACCAACCATTTTTCCAGAAGTCCAAGTATAATTAGCTTTTATAAATAAGCTATTTGCTTCTGCTTTTGAAAGACCAATATTTTTCCCAAAAAACTCTGTATAACTTCCGGATTCATATTTTACTGTATTTGTAATAGTACCTTGACTATTTACAAAGATAATATCCATTCCTGAATTATTGATAATTTTTATTGGTTTGTCATCTTTTAAAACAATTATCCAACCTTTTTCATAAGATTTCTTTTCTTGATTCTCAACAATTAAAATATTCCCTTTTGGATAACTGTACTTTGTAAACAAATCATTGT
>JBJFGN010000109.1:0-1943 GCA_051892775.1 Methanobrevibacter sp.
CTCTTGTCGTATGTTTAGGTATGTGATATAATGATAAAAAATGAAAAAAGGAAGAAATTATATGAGATTATCTATAACACATACTAAAAATAATACATATTTTTATATGATTAAATCATTCAGAAATGAAAAAGGAAAAAATACTACAAAAATTATTGAATGTTTGGGAAAAATTGAAGAAGTTAGAGAAAAGGCTAATGGTGAAGATCCAATTGTTTGGGCAAAAAAATATGTTGAAGAAAAAACAAAAGAAGAAAATGAAAATCGTGGGATATATTATGAAAAATTAATTGAAGGTAAAGAACTTAGTTCAGAACAAAAAATTTATAATTTAGGACATATCTTTTTGAGAAAAATTTTTGAAGAGTTAGAATTAGATGAATTATGTAGAGATATAAAAAAAGATTATAAATTTGATTATGAATTAGCTGATATTCTTGAAGATTTAATATGTACAAGAATTATGTATCCTAATTCAAAACTATCTTCTTTCGAAGATGCTCATAACTTTTTAAGACAACCAAAATATAAGCTTCATGATGTTTATCGTGCATTAGATGTAATATCCAAGGAGAAAGAAAAAATTGAAAAGTGGTGCTATGAAAAGAGTCTCAATGTAATAAAAGAAAGAAATACTAAAGTTTTATATTATGATTGTACAAATTATTTTTTTGAAATTGAATTAGAAGATGAAGATGATTTAGAACAAGATAAAAATGGATTACGAAAATATGGAAAGAATAAAGAAAATAGACCATTACCGATAGTTGAAATGGGATTATTTATTGATGGTAGTGGTTTTCCCCTAGCATTTAATATAAATCCAGGAAACACTAATGAACAAACCACATTAAGACCATTAGAAAAACAAATTATGAAAGACTTCGAACTTTCTAAATTTTTAGTATGTACAGATGCTGGTTTAGGTTCATTCGATAATAGAAATTTTAATAATAAAGGAGATAGAGTTTATATAGTAACACAATCCCTAAAGCAACTATCTCAAGAATATCAAGCAGATGCTATTTCTAATATAGGCTGGCATTTATTAGGAAATAAAAAGTCAATAGATTTAAATAAGCTAAATAAATATGATTCAAAAAACAAAAATATTTATTACAAAGAAATTTTAATAAAGCGAACAAAAAAGGATCCTACTACAAAAGAAAAAATAACTTTAGAAGAAAGAATGATAGTAACTTTTTCTCCAAAGTATGCTGCCTATCAAAAAAATATTAGAGATGCTCAAATCTTTAGAGCTAAAGAGATAATCGAAAAATATCCTGAAAGATATACAAAATTACCACAGAATAACGCTAAAAGATTTATACAAAAGGAAAATATTACTAATGATGGAGAATGCGCCGAAAAATACAAATTATATTATAAAGAAGGTTTAGAAAAATATGAAGAACAATTTGATGGTCTGTATGCACTGTGTGTTCCTGAAGAAATGGAAGCAAGCGTAGAAGAAATACTGCAAGTAAGTAAAGGTCGTTGGGAAATAGAAGAATCATTTAGAATAATGAAATCAGAATTTAAAGCAAGACCAGTATATTTAAGATTAGAAGATAGAATTAAAGCTCATTTTGTAATTTGCTATTTATCTTTATTAGTTTACAGAATACTTGAAAAAGAAAAACTACAAGATAAATATACAACAGATGAAATAATTAAAACATTAAAAGATATGCAAACCAATAAAATTGAAGGAATTGGTTATAAACAATTATATCAAAGGAATGAAATAACAACAGCTTTAAATAATAATTATACTTTTAATATTGACCAAGAATTTATAGGAACCAAGAATTTAAAAAAAATTTTAAAATTTTAAAAATAACCAAGAACTTACGACAAACTAAATTTTATAAATAAAGCTCGTATAGCTCATGTATCAATGAGTTACGAGCTTTTTATATTCTCTAACTGTTAAAAACAGG
>JBJFGN010000110.1:0-1622 GCA_051892775.1 Methanobrevibacter sp.
GATTCTGGGTGTATTGGTGGGTGCCGGATTTACGGGAATTATTCAAAGCTCAGCAGCTTCTGTAGGAATATTACAGGCATTGTCCCTGACCGGAAGTATTACATTTGGGATGGCAATGCCGGTGATTATGGGCCAGAATATCGGTACCTGTGTAACAGCATTACTTTCCAGCATTGGTGTTAATAAAAATGCAAAACGTGTAGCAATTGTACATATCTACTTTAATTTTTATGATTCTTTATATTTTTTAAATTTTTATTAATTTATTTTTATTGGAATATAAAATAAATTGCATTATTTTAAAAATAAAGAACTTTTAAAAATAGGATAAAATTTAGTATAAATTTTAGAGTAAATTGATTTAAATACATTAAATTTTTAATAAAATAAGTTTTCAAAAAGGTAATCGTTTAAATTAGGAAAATTAATTATAGAAAAAGAAAGTTGAATGAATTTTAATTTAATAAAATTCATCGTGTTTAAAATACTTTAGTAATTTTATCTGCTTTAATCCAGATTTTTTTACCTCTATAAGTAACATTAATATTATCTCCATTTACACTATGGATAGAACTACCATATTTCTCGCCATGATGCTGGTAAATAATACTCATGCCTCTTTTTAGGGTGTGGTTTACACCTTGTATATTAACAACTGATTCACCATCATCTTTATTAGCTGGTTTTTTATTTGTAGTTTTTCCTTTTTCAGGTTCAACTTTATGTCCTTGATATTCTTTATGGAATCTTTCTGATGGTTTCATTTTTCTGTTACTTACTGGTTTTACTTTTGGTTTATTGCCTACAGTAATTTTCATATCATCGGTTTTAGATGCAACATATTTATTTTTTTCATTTTGGTTAAGTTCGTCATTAAATTCTTCTTCTAAGTTATCAAAGTATGAAATTTCTTCAGGAGTTAATTCTGTAGTATCACTATTAATATTATTGAATACATCCTTAGTATCATAGTTGTTATTTAAACTTTCTTCATATTGTCTAATTTCTTCTGGATCATGTAATGGGGTAATTGCTACAAATTCATCATTATCATCATAATCGTCTTCTGTAGAATTATCGTTTAAGATTTCTTCAAGAACTGCATCATTTGTATAATTATTAAGATTATCCCTTAATTCTGGACTAATCTCTTCTTCTTCTCTATCTTTGGCATGACTTAAGAATGTTGATTTTATTGAGTTAAATGTTCCTTTAACGCTTTTAAGTGGAGCATCTATAACTTCTTTAGCTTTTTCTGGTTCATTATAATCGTCAATGGTTACATTATTTGTTTCTGTTTGTGAAACTTTTCTAGTTTCATTAATAATATTTTGGTGTTGAGTTTCAATAGGTTCTTGTGAAATATGTGCTTCAGTTGATTTATTTTTAAGTTCAAATGGTTTTTCTTGTTTTTGTGTTTCTGGTTTTGGTGTTTTTGTTTTTTGTTTTGTTTGTGTTTCTGGTTTTATTTTAGGTTCTGTTTTTAATTCTGGGGTTGTATGTGGTTTTGTTTCTGGTTTTTCTTGTTTTTGTGTTTCTGGTTTTGGTGTTTTTGTTTTTTGTTTTGTTTGTGTTTCTGGTTTTATTTTAGGTTCTGTTTTTAATTCTGGGGTTGTATGTGG
>JBJFGN010000110.1:1722-8944 GCA_051892775.1 Methanobrevibacter sp.
TGGGGTTGTATGTGGTTTTGTTTCTGGTTTTTCTTGTTTTTGTGTTTCTGGTTTTATTTTAGGTTCTGTTTTTAATTCTGGGGTTGTATGTGGTTTTGTTTCTGGTTTTTCTTGTTTTTGTGTTTCTGGTTTTATTTTAGGTTCTGTTTTTAATTCTGGGGTTGTATGTGGTTTTGTTTCTGGTTTTTCTTGTTTTTGTGTTTCTGGTTTTATTTTAGGTTCTGTTCTTAATTTTGGAGTTGCATGTGATTTTTGTTCTGGTTTTATGAATTTTACTTTAGTTTCTTTTTTTGGTTCTTCTTTTTCTTTTATTTCATTTTCTTCTTTGATTGGTTTTATTGTTTCGTCGTTTACAGCTTTAATTGGTTTTTCTTCAATTTTTTCAATTTCTTCTTTACTTACTTCTGGTTTTGTTGCTGTAGTTTTTAATTTATCTTTTGCTATTTCTTCTTGAGTTTTAGCATTTACTACTTTTGGTTTTATTTTTGGACTGTTTTTAACATTTATACTAATTGGTTTTCCATTTGGTTTATTGTTGTTTTTTGGTTTTTCTTTTAGTATGGTTCCGTTTGTATTTGTTGTTTGTATTATTTTGTTTTTTTCTTCTTTGGTTGGAGTTGCTGTAGTTTTTGGTTTTGTAATTGTTAGTTCTTCAATTTCTTTATTAAGATTATCATTATTTTCATTTACTTGTTTAGTTTTGAATATTTTATTTTTAGTAGATGATATTGTATTATTGATTTTATTTATATTGTCTTTTTTATGATGTTCCTCTTTAAATAAAGGCATTTGGTTATGTCCGTTTAAACTACTTTCAATTTCATGAGTTTCTAATTTTCTTCCTTTTTCTTCATCTCTATAATACAGTTTAACGATTATGCATGCTATTATACATATAATGGCAATGTTAATCAGTATTAATATTGTTTTAAATGGCATATTATCCTCAACTTTCTTTTTTAAAGATTAATAAATTAATCATAATAATTTTTATTATTATTAATATATATTATTTATTAAATATTATTAATTTTAATTTATATTTTTTTAATATTATTTAATTATAAATTTCCATTTAATTTATATATTTATAAAACCTAATATCTTATTAATGTAAATCTTACATATTATTTTTAAAAATATTATTTTAAAATAATTTTTTTAATTTAATTTTATTTAATTTAAATTTTATCGAGGAATAAAATGGTTGTTAAAGTAAATGAGAATTATCTTTTATTAAAAAGTAATTATCTTTTTGCTGAAGTAGCAAATAGAGTTGCAAAATTTGAGGAAGAAAATCCAGATATTGATCTTATTGCAATGGGTATTGGGGATGTAACAAAACCATTACCAAAAACAGTAGTTAAAGCATTTAAAGATGCAGTTGATGAAATGGGTGATTCTGAAACATTTCGTGGATATGGTCCAGAACATGGTTATGAATTTTTACGTGAAGCTATTATTAAAGGAGATTATGAACCTTTAGGTGTTTCTTTGGATGTTGATGAAGTATTTATTAGTGATGGAGCTAAATGTGATACTGGAAATATTCAAGAATTATTTTCAAATGATAATATTATTGCAGTAACTGATCCAGTATATACTGTATATGTTGATACAAATGTTATGGCAGGAAGAACTGGAGAAATGCAAGATGATGGTAAATATGAAGGATTAGTATATCTTCCATGTACTGAAGAAAATAATTTTGAACCTTCTATTCCTGATGAAGATTTCGATATTATTTATTTATGTTATCCTAACAATCCAACTGGTTCAACTTTAACTAAAGATCAGCTTGCTAAATTTGTTAAATATGCAAAAGAAAATAATGTTTTAATTTTATTTGATGCAGCTTATGAAAAATTCATTACTGAGGATAATATACCTCACAGTATCTATGAAATTGAAGGGGCTAAAGAAGTAGCTATTGAATTTAGAAGTTTTTCAAAAACAGCAGGTTTCACAGGTGCTCGTTGTGCTTATTGTGTAGTTCCTAATGATCTTAAAATTCAAGATAATGAAGGTAATAAACATTCTGTAAATGCTTTATGGGATAGAAGACAATCTACTAAATTTAATGGAGTATCTTATCCTGTTCAAAGAGCTGCAGAAGCTATTTACACTGAAGAAGGTCAAAAAGAAATCCAATCTAATATTGATTATTATCTTAGAAATGCTAAACTTATTCGTGAATCTTTATCTAATATTGGATTAAGTGTTACTGGTGGAATTAATTCTCCGTATATTTGGGTAAAAACTCCAAATAATATGCCTTCTTGGGAATTCTTTGATTTATTATTAAATGAAGCAAATATTGTAGGTACTCCTGGTGCAGGATTTGGACCTTCTGGTGAAGGATACTTTAGACTTACTGCATTTAATACTTATGAAAACACAAAAGAAGCTATGGATAGAATTTCAAAATTATCCTTTTAATATTTAAAATTTTTAATCAAATTTAGAAATTAAATATTCAATCTTTTTAGATTTAATTTTATTTAATTTTTTTAAAGTTTAAATTTATATAATATCTTAAATTATATTCTTATTTTATTTTTTTTATACAATTATTAAGGAGAATGATTATGTTTAATTTACCATTGGAAATTACCACTGAAGATGATTTGCAATCAATATTTACAAAATATGGTGCTTATGCTTTAGATAAACAGGAAAATTTATCTGATTTGATTGGAGAAAAAAAGGGAGATTTGGATATTGAAAATGGTACATTATCTTTTGGTGAAGATTTAAGTTTTTCTATTCAATTAATTGCTTATTTATCTCTTGATGATAATAAATTTTCATGGGCATGGGATAATAGTGAAATTGGTTTTCCTGATGAATTAATTGATGAAGCTAAAAAAATTAAAGAATTTGGTGAAGAATATAATATTCCTCAATTTACAACTCCTATATTTAATGCTGATATTGAAGAAGCACACTTTTTACTCATGACTGTCATTGCTTTATTTGATGATAGTGCTTATTATGTTGCAGAAATTGGAAACTTTGCATTCTTTGTAACTATTAATTCTGATGATATTCCTGAAGATAATACTATAGATAGATTTGAATTTATTTATTATAATTTCCAAAAAAATTATAATGTAAATGGTAAAATAGCATTTGAAGGTTATGCAGCACTTAAAGGTTATCCTACTAATGTTTATGATGAGGATAATTTTCAAGTTGCAATCATTGGTGAAGATAAAATAATGATTGGATATTCTAAGAGGGGTAATGTAAATCTTATTAAGACATTTAAACCTAATGAATAATCTTTCTTTTTTTTATTCTTTAATTGCTTTTTTATGTTCATATACAATTCATATTTTTTAAATTAATGATATAATTTTATATTTTGCTTTATTATTTATTTTTCTAATTTTTTACTTAATTATTATCTTTAGCTTTTTTTAAATCATTTAAATTAAAATATAATTTAATTTTTGAAAAAAATTTTAAATAAAATGAGTTTTCATCAGGGTCATATTTTAAGAATAAATTAGTTTTTTTAATGCAATTTATTTTTTTTAAAGAATTATTTATATAAATTCTGAAATCAAATTTATATAATTAATAAGTATATATAATACATAATTATCGATTATTGTGATTTTATGAGTGATGATTTAAAAGAAGAGTTAAATTATGAAATTGATTTTCTTGTAAAAACAGGTTTTTATGATATGGAAGAAATCTTAGAAACTATTGATGATGAATTTATTGATTATGATCTTGATTTAGATAAAGTATCTGATATTATAAATGATATTTATACAGAACATAATAATACTAAATCAAATAGTTCTGATTTTGATAATTTAAAAAAAGCTTTTAATAGTTTATCTAAGGAAGGTATCCTTTCAATTCATAACTGTGGTTATGATCCTGAAGAAGGTATACATGATTCTATTGAGATATATACTCATTTAATAAACAATAATTATAAACCAATAGGTTTTGTATTTTATACATTATTTGATATTGAAACTGTTTTAGATGATAATTTTTTAAGTATTTATTTTGGAGATTTTCATGGGGATAAAAAAGTTTCTAATAAATTAGCTAATATAATTATTAAAACTTTAGAATCATTTGGATTTAAATTGGATTGGGATAATAATCCTGAAAATCCAATTATCATTAATGATTTTAATTGGATTAAAGTATTTGATGATGATAATTATTTTATGGAAGGAGCTTACGAGGAATTTACTCAATTTAACACTAATTAATTATTGAATTTGGTATTTTTTCTTTGATTTTCTCTTATATTTATTGTTTGGAATTATAAAATTTTATTAAATATTTTTTTTAATATTTTTTATAGAAAATAATTTGAATTGATATCTATGAATAATAAATCTTATTTAATATTGGAAGATGTTATTTCTGATGCAGGTAAATGGATTTCATTAGAAGTTCTTGGTGATACAATTTATTTAGACTTCTCATCTGTTGAGTTGTTCAATATTCATGATGATTCAAAGAAGGATTCTAATATTTCTATCAGGTTTTCTGATAGTTCTCTTTTTTCTATTTTTTATAATGATAAAAAGGATATTGATTTTTTAAATCTCACTAAAAGAGGTAAAAATGATTTTTTAATGGAATTTAATAGAAATTTGGATAGGGGTATGTTTAAATTTCAGGATATGTCTTTTATTAATTCTAACTTTAATAAGTTTAAAAATGAATTAATTTTTTTAGATAATTTTAAGGATGATGCACCTGATTTTATAATGTCTTTTTTATCTAGTGATATTGGTGTCTGTGTTGGTGGAAATTCATTAAATATTTATATGGGGCTTGAAGAATTAACAGATAATGATATTTTGATTTTATCAAATAAGTGGTCACAATATTATCTTTCATATTGGATGAATAAAGGTACTAAAGATGAATATGATTATGATGCTCTTTGTGAATTAAATCCAATTGAAATTAATAAGGGTTTTAGACGATTTAGTAAATTTAAATTTTGATTTTTTATTTATTTTTAATTCTAATTTTTTATATATTTTTATAAATATTTTTAAATTTTTTCTAAAACTTTATTAATATTAAATTATTAATATTGTAATGGTCGATAAAAACATTTTTTAAATTTATATTTTATGTGAAAAAAAGGGTTTTTTTACAAAATTTTTAAGACTATTTATTATATTTATTTAGGAGATTTTAAATGACTTGTAGTATTTTAACTGGTGGTGCATGGGGAGATGAAGGTAAAGGTAAATGTATTACCTACTTCTGTAAGAATGATAATCCTTCCATTATTGCTCGTGCTGGTGTTGGTCCTAATGCAGGACATTCTGTTGAATTTAATGGCGAAAAATATGGTTTAAGACTTATTCCTTCTGGATTTGTAAATACTGATTCTGAGCTTCTTGTTGGTGCAGGAGTTTTAGTTGATCCTGAAGTACTTTTCCATGAATTTGATTATTTAAAAAAATACGATGTTAAAAGTAGAACTTTAATTGATGGTCGTTGTGCTATTATTAAACCAGAACACCGTGAAAGAGATAAACACTCTGATTATTTATCTAATAAAATTGGTAGTACTGGATCAGGTTGTGGGCCTGCAAATTCTGATAGGGTTTTAAGAATTGCAGATTTAGCAAAAGATATTCCTGAATTAGAGGATTATATTACTGATGTTTCTTTAAAAGTTAATGATACAATTGATGAAGGTAATGATGTATTTATTGAAGGTTCTCAAGGTTTTGCTTTATCTTTATACTATGGTACTTATCCATTTGTAACTAGTAAAGATACTTGTGCCAGTACATTTGCTGCAGATGTAGGTGTAGGACCAACTAAAGTAGATGAAGTAATAAGTGTATTTAAATCCTATATTACTCGTGTTGGTGAAGGACCTTTCCCTACAGAAATTTCTCAGGAAGAAGCCGTTGAAAAAGGTATTGAAGAGTATGGTGTTGTAACTGGTAGACGTAGAAGAGTAGGTTTATTTGATTATGACCTCGCTAAAGAATCTTGTAGAATTAATGGTACAACTCAAATCGCATTAACTTGTGTTGATAAATTATATGATTGTGCTGGTGTTACTGATTATTCAGTTTTACCTGCTGATGCTAAAGAATTTATTGATAAGATTCAAACTGCTACTGGTGTACCTGTAACTATTATTTCTACTGGGCCTGATTTAAAAGAAACAATTGATTTAAGAGATGAATTGTTATAATTCATTTTTTTTATTATTTTTAATTTTTTATTTGTTTTATAAGTTTTTTCATGAATTTATTTAAATTTATATTTTAATTTTAAATAGTTGTGATATTTTATTAAAACTTTAAATGAATTTTAATTTTTTATATTCCTACTTTTTTCTAATCTTAAATTTTTTCTATAAAATAAGTTTTTTGTTCTAATTTTATATGGGTTTAGATTATTTTTTAAAGCTTTATAATTTTTATATTAAATTTTTTTTCAAAAAATTTATATTTTATTTATTATATATGTACTATTATGAATGATTCTAAGAATACTGAAATTAAAACACCAGATGATAAGATAGCTATGGCTTTTTTTAGAAGTCTTAGATGGGTTAATGGTGTATATTGTCCTCAATGTAAATCTTACAATATTGTAAATAGAGGTCAGCAAGGTAGGGTTAGGAGATATTCTTGTAAAGATTGTAAATCTAATTTTAATGATTTTACTGGAACTATTTTTCATAAAAGTAGAATTCCTATGGGTATGATGTTGTATATATTGTTTAATATGGATGGTAAAACAATTACTCAATTGTCTGAAGAAACAGGTTATTCTCGTCAGTGTATCTCAAGACTTAAACATCTTTTTGAGAAAAAATTATTAAATAATCCGGAATTCTGTGATAAAATCGATTAATTGATTTTTTGATTTCTTTTTTCTTATATTTGGCTTTATTTTATTTAGTTTTTAATTTAGTCTATTATTTTTTATTTTTCTATTTTTTCATTAATTCCATTTTTATATTTTTAAAATTTAACAATTGTTATATTTTTTTATTTATTTTAATAGGTATACTGTTTTTATTTTAATTTTCATATTTTTTTATTATGTTAGTCTATTGAAATAATACTTTTTTATAATTTAATATTATTTTTTATTATTTTTTTATTATTTTATTCCAATATTTACAGTCTATTTTTTTAAAAAATCATGTTAATTTTATTTATTTTTAAAAAATCAGTTTTAATATTCTATT
>JBJFGN010000111.1:0-8656 GCA_051892775.1 Methanobrevibacter sp.
CCGGCGAACAACCATTTTGAATAATTGTTCTTATTCTCTCTGTTAAACAAGCTGTATTATGAGTTACTATATAATCATTTATTAAGAATAAATGTTTTTCATTATCAACATAGAAGCAAGTCATTTCTTCTTCATATCCTAAATCTTGAATATCAATTATTGTAGTTCTATCATATTTTCTATGTTGAGATTTATTTATACATTCCTCAGCAATACTTTTCTTTCTTGAAAGAGAAAATAATTTATATTTTTCTGCATTTGGAATATTAATTTTTACTTCATATGCTTGACCTGTTGTATATTTTTCTTCTCTTTTGTCTATTCTGCAAGTACATACATATCCTAAAGAACCCATAACTTCAATAAAATCATTTTTTAATTTTTCACTTGTTGTTGTAAAACTAACGTGATATCTACCGCCGGACTTTGTTATAGACCCATCTGTATCCATAAGTCCTTGAATTAATTTATATCTATCCTCTATAGAGGCTAGTTTATATACCTCTGGAATAGATTTATCATAAGAATAACGACATACATTTTCTGCATATTTACCAAAAATTTCTTTAGTTTGCACTCTCTGATGTTCATTATTTTTATAAAAAGTCCAGTGATAATTTGCAGAATTTTGATAAATATCTGGACATCCAAGTATTGATTGAATTTTTTCAACTATTTCTTTATCATTAGAAGATAAAGTTAAAGCCGGCTCTAAACAGCTACCATCTCCTAAAAAGACTCCTAATAAATATGGGTCTATAATTAATTTTTCAGTAGTATTATACTTTACAGCTTTTGAGCATGGAATTGAAAATTGATGAGACTTATGTCCTCTTTTATCAATTCTTTCCCATGTATCGGCTAAAATTTCCCTTAAAGTATAATCCTTAAATTTATTTTTGTCTTTCCATGTATCTTTATGCACTGACCAAATGTGGTCTATACAACATTTTGCAGTTCTTTTATCTCCAAAGGTAATTTCATAAACTTCTTTTTTACCCTGAGGGAAAACTCCCAATACTTTGGTTGGATTACCTTCTTGGTCAAACAAAAAATCTCCTTCTTTTATTTCACTAACTTTTTTCCAACCATCTGGAGTTGGAACCATAGTGGAATTTGGAATACTTTTGCCAGATCCAGCCCCTGCTAAACAAAGTATGTTTGGCTCTTTTGCATTAATAACTTTCTTTTGACGAACATTAAAATTCATTTTATAATACACCCCTTTCTTTATAACGGATTACTATATTATATAATATTGTAGGTCTTTCACTTTTAAAGATTTTATAATCAATAATATTGTAATCTTCTTTGTTAGACATTTTTCCAAGATAATCAATTAAATCTGAAAATCTTCCAAAGCTTTCTCCAACCACTTTAATTCCTCTCATATTATTTCTCCTTTCTACAAGTCTATTAATATTATATCATAATTAAATAAAAAAGTCAAGGATTGCTCCTTGACTTAAAATTATTATATAAAATTTAACTTGCTTGACATATCCAAGTTATTGCAGATGGACCTGCGTGTAAGAAACATTTATTATTATCTTCTGCATCTCTTTCATTCTCTCTATTGGTTCGTTCTTCAGTAGTTAATGCATCAGCTATCCATTCGCTATAATCGTCATATGAATTACTTGCTGTGACTTTTACTCCTGTAGAATCAGTTACATATCTTGGGGCAAAATTATTATCAGTTCCTTTATCTGGTGGCAGATATAATAATCGTGTATAAGAAATTTCATCTGGTTCTACCTGTTTTAATAAATATTTTACAGTTCCTAAATTATTACAATATGAAAAAGCTTCTAATCCTACTGTGCGTAAATTTGTACACTGTGTAAAGTCACAGTATTTAATGCCCGGAGCTTCAAAGAAAGCATAGTCATCTATATAAGTTATAGATTTTGGTAAAATTGTTTGACCCTCTATTTCTGAGAAAAGCTTTAAATTTGGACATTTTGAAAAAGCATACTTACCAATTTTTTGGATTTGAGGTTCTTTACTTGCCATTCTAATTGTTCCACTTAATGCGCTGCCGGCAAAAGCATAGTCACCTATTTCTAATAAGTTATCTGAGAAAACGACCTCATATACATTTGGTCCACCCATAAAGTGATCGATTTTAACAACACTATTGGAAGTAATAATAGAATCAATTACTCCACCACTTACCATCATTGTATTGTTTTCTCCTGAATTAGATAATGATTTTGTTTGAATAGAACCGTCTGAGGTTTCAAAATGTTCTAAATAATATCCGTCAGTTACATACATGGAATTATCTGGTTGAATAAGTCTGTATGAACCATCTGATGTTTCTTTAAAATATGAATAATTAAGAGAACCATCGTCATTTGTTTTAAAATATATCATTTTTATCATAGTATTTAAGAAAAGATATAAAGTATTTTGAATATCGTAAACATATCCGTTAGCTAATGTTAAATTAATATTATTATCTAATGAACCTACGTCTACAATATAACATACACCCTTAATATATACTTTATAAAAGATAATGGTTTTATCTTCATTATATCCGTAAATACGATTACTAAACGGGCTGTCGGTTGGATTTTCTATTGGTTTTGGAACTACAACATAAATACCATAATCGTCTTTACCATAATAATTTTTAGTATAAATCTCTTCTTTTTGGTCTGGATAAAGATTTGACATATATACCCTTGCATCTTCATTTAATTGGTCAATATTTAATGGAGTTCCATCACCATAAACTGGAGTGTCCATTGTGTTATATAGAATTGAAAAATATGAAGAGGAGAGACCATCAGGATAAGAGGTTGTAACATCTTCTATAATTTCTGGCGGCTCTTCAGGTTCAGCGGGTTTTTCGTTACATTTAATTAGAATTGAGTCAGTTATTGACTCATTGTTTAATAGCGATGCTGTAAGACGGAACGTCTTACCAGCATCGTCGTCTGTGAAAGTGTGATTAAAAGACATTTTTACTCACTCCTTAATTTACTGTTATTTGATTCTCATTGTTTCCATACATTTCTCCGGAATTAAGTTTATACCCTCCTTCGTTTATTTCTTTATATTCAAATTTGCTATCATCATGCCATAAAAATTTTAGTTCAGAAAGTTCATCGTCTTTAACTATAAGTTTTATTTGTCCATATACCTGTGTACTTGTTTTAAGAACATCCCATGAAATATTTTTTCGATACTCTTGAATATCTGTATAAGGATATAATGTTGTGGGAGCTCGTCTACTATAACAAAAATCTGGTAGAATTATATCAATTTCAAAAGAAGGATTATCATAATCGTCAAAATTATAGCTTCTTAAAAGTCCATAAGCAGTAATTATCCAAGTATTATCAGTGGTGTTGTCTTTCCCATTTGGAAAAAATGAGTGTAAATGTCCAAAGGTTCCTTCTCCTGAATCTCTCATATATAGTACTTTAGAGGCTCGTTTCCACAAAGCTAATTTATTACCTGTTGTTCCTACTTTTGAACTATAAGTATTATTCTGTTCCTTAGAATTTTTATGATAAATTACTGGGGTAATCACTCTATTTATAGGATAAATTCGCGGTTCTGTTATATTTGGGAAATATATTACTATATATCCTAAATACAATCCCGCCATATTATCTTCTCCTCCTTCTTCTTTTTCGCTACGTAAATTATTTTTTATTTGTCTAGTCACTAAAAACATTTGTATTTTATCATTTGTAATATTAGCATTAATATATTCTTTAGCTTGTTTTTTTGTTAATAGTTTTTCTGAAGAGCCCCATGATCCTGTCTTTTTATCATATTTCGCTCCTGAATCTACTGATTCTTCTATAGAACATCCTTGTCGATAATATAATTTGTCTACATTATAATACGATTCATAAATGTCAATATCTAGATTTGAATTAGCTATATCTATTTCATACCCAGGCTTTTTATAAAGTGTATTCCCATTTCCAAAACAATCTACTCCTACAGTTCCAACTTCATCCTCGGCTAACCCATCATCAGTCTTTAATTTAGTGTTAAGTGGAATCTCTATGTATGTCAGCTCAGAATCTACAATTGGTTTTATTTTAGCTGTTGGAGTGGTAATTTTATCTTTTGTCAATATAATTTCTATCTCTTGCCCATTAAATTTTCCATTAATAAATCTTAAATTAACAACTGGATCTAAGAAATCATAAAGATTTTTTACCTTACTTTGTCCCTTTTCTTCATGCTCACAACTAATCATATCACTAGTTGAAATTTGATATGTTAATAAATTTTTCATGATTTTAGAATTTGATACTGTAATAATATTCTTCATTTCACCAGAACTTGTTATATTTGAATAAGTAAAATTATCATTAAAAGCATAAAATCCATCTACACAATAATAAGTTTTTCCATCTTTATATGTAATCCAATTATCTTCATTATTCAAATCATATAAATGTCTCAAATCATTCCAGTTTTTTAATTTTCCAGACTCTATAGAATCTTCAACTGTTCTTACGTTTGCTTCAATAGTAGTAACTTTTGGATATGGCTTATTAATTCTAACAAAATCATGATATGCTGGTAATAAATTCTTAGACTTATCATCCTTTGTTGCCTTTCGTTTATTAATTGGTACTGAAATATTTACATCATAAACTGTATCTTTTTCCTGTGTTTTATCATCATTCATTAAATCATTTATCGTAATGCTTCCTATTGTACTTTTTTCTCCAATTCCTGCTTCTTTATTTGCATTAGTCAAATTATATGAATCGGTCTGAATATTTGCAACAAAATCTATCCATAAATGGTCTGAACTACCTTTATATGGACAGAAATAATCTCCCCCAAATCCGTTCATTGATTGACCAGCCTGAATACTATCACTCATTGAAAGTAAATCCCATACCACTATTGGTAACTCCTTACCTGTCCACATTCGAAAAATTTTATCTTTTTCAAAAGCATTTGTTTTAGTGTACTCTGCTACTTGTTTATTAAAGTCCTTAATAGACTCTTCTGATGGAACAGTATATTTGTATGGGCTCTCATATATAGAGTTAGGAGCATTAAAAGCTGGATCTTCTTCGTATCCTTTAAAGTTTATTAAATCTTGACAATCAGAAAATAAATTATAAAAATCCTTAATTAAATAATCAAAGGGGTTTGATATGTCTGATATTAATTGAGTTATTGCTGTTGATTGACAATTAATAACTTTATCAAAAAATATATCTGTATTAAAATGTTTATTAGCTATTAATCCTTTTACAATTGTAAAAGAATTTCTAATATTCTCTGTAATTTCTGTAGCAGAATTTTTAGTGTTAAAATCAATATTTTTCAAATATCCAGCTTGTTTCCAAACCGCAGTATCTTTAATAATAATATTCAACGCTTCTTGTTTATCAGCATTGTTTACCCAAACAATAAAATCTCTATAAAAATCTAAAACAGTTGCAATAGGGTCTTCCGCAGAAATAATACTTGAAAAACAATCCTTGTTTCCTTTAGCAAACAAAACAAAATTTTTAGATTTAATATAATTAAATACTTCTAATAATTTTCGATTAGTCTTCTTTTCTAATTTAATCAGACTGCTATTGTCTGTATACTCATTTAATAAATCAATATTATCTTGTGGTAAATTCCATAATCTTTTATTATATTGTACGAAAGCTGTATAAGTATTATCATCAATTTTTTTCTTAGAAATATATGGAAGAATACCATATTTATAAGCATTATTTTTTGTAAAAATAATTCCTGGTTGATTTTTTTTATCCTCTAATTCTCCATAACCATACTCCATCATAATTCTAATTTTTTCTCCGGAAGCCATTTTCTCAATAGAATCTTCAATATAAAATAATGCTTGCCACAATCTATAAATATTGTCCCATAAACCACATAATTCTGCAATCAGTAAATTTAAAAATTCATTTCCAATTCTTAAAATTACTTCATTAAGAGCAGTTAAATTTTGACCAATAACCCAAAAGTCACGATTTAAATCTTCCACTTCTACTCTTCTTTGGTACTGTGGCATTAATAATCTTGTCATATATTCTTTTATATCATCTGCTATCTGTTTAATTTCATCGTTTCCAATCGTATAATCTAAATGCTCTTTATTCTTTAATACAGCGACTATTTTATCATTGCCACGAACATCATTATAATTTTCTTCTTTTTTATTTACATTTGGATTAACATATGGATTTTTAGTAAAACTATATCCAGCATCATGACCTTCTGTATCTGTATTATCCCAATCGGCTGGGATAATACCTTTTAGTGCATTATAAAAATCTTGAACGCTACTATTCCAATAGTTTGATAAACTGGCCATTGCATCTTCTGGTTTAAATTGGTCAATTTTTTCCGCGAATCCAGCTTCATCATTTTCGAGAATTTTCCCTAATTTATCTTGTAATTCTTTTATATTGTCCATATTTTCACCTCATTTATATTATTCCCAATCTGCATTTTCTGACCATGGTGTAGTGGCTGCTGTTAATTTAATAAGCGTATTTGACGTAATGACTTTATCACCTTCTATCTTCCCACCATATATATACACGTTTTGAGGTTTTCTATAAGTTTGATCAATTCTATTGGCAACTGTACTATATCTTTCTGAATCTTGAACGGGTGGAATAATATAATTTCCTAATGGTCTTCCTGTTATTTTGTTAATTGCCCATTCTCCATTACTATTTATTGGACCAGAAACTGTCATAGCGGAATTATTTAAAGTACTGTTATATCTTATTCTTCCTTCTAATTGTTTTAATTGCATTGTTAAATCTGTATCGGACGTTTCCATAGAATAGTCAGTAATGTACATAGAGAACCCCCCAACTGCCATGCCCTCAACCCATGGGAAATATGCGTTAGAAGCATTTAATCCAGTATCTTCTATTGCATCCTGAAGTTTACTCTTTTTAAAAAAGTCAATTTTTTTATTAATAGTGAATATTTTTTTAAATTTAATATTATCTCCTATCCTATAGACACACACTACAAATAAATATCTTATACCAGAATTATAAACATTTATACCATCATTACACCATGGATTTGCAAAAACACAAGGAAGATAAACTTTCATTTCACGGTCTTGAAGATTACCAGCTTTTGCTAAATAATGAGTTTCTAAATCTTTTGAAATTTTTTCCCATAAAGTTGACATATTCAGAGTGTTGCTACTTGTCTTTATTTCATCAATTCCTATTGACTTTTTAACATCATTCTCTAAACTTAAATCTAATCTAATATTAGTCTTTTTTCCATTAGTAATAGTATAAGTAATTTTTCCTATATTATCATTTGCAATATTTATAATAGGAACATATTTTACTGGTGCTCCAATCCTATCTTTTGTTGTTAAAATTTCAACTTCTTGATTATTTGTTCTTCCTATTAAATATCTTAAATTTAATGTAAATTCTTTTTCAGTAAATTTCTTGGCATACTCATTTTCAATATAAGTTTGTCCCTTTAATGGATGTCTACAATCAATTAAATCAGATGAGTTTACTCTAATACTGAATAAATTACTATTAGATAATTTAAAATAACTACCTTTAATATTATCAATAGCTCTAGAAGAAGGATATTCTGAAAAATTTATTCCATAAAAACCATCATATCCAACAGGAGGTTCTTCTCCATTTTTATAAATCCATGTGCCGCCATCATTAAAAGCATTTACATGTTCCATATAATTTTTATTATCTTCTAAACCTCTTAAGTACGGTATTGGTTTGTTAATTCTTATTATATCATGATAACTAAAATCTGCTTTATTTTCGAGTTGATTAAAATATAATGGGATAGAAATATTAAAATCATAATTTAATAATTTTGTTTGATTTCCAAAATTATTATCTGTGTAGGTATATATATATCCATTATCACATATAAAATCTATCCACAGATGCTCAATTTTGATGGTTTTTTTATACCATGTATATCCATTCATTTGAAACTTTTCTCTATCGGTAAAACTTAAAGAACAAATATCATATATTCTTTGTCCTTCTTCATTGTAGTTTCTTAAAACCGAAAAATTCTTTTCTAAAGCCATTTGAAAAAAAGATGATAAATTTACTTGTGTATCTTTATTACAATCAAGTTGAATAATAGAATCATTTGCATTATCAATATGATAATTTTGAATAATTTCTTTATTAGTTTTCCCTATAATTTTCTCTAAAAATTCATTATAAGAAAAATATACAACTGAATTATTTATCGCCGTTTTATATCCATTTTCTGGAATACGTAATATAATTCTAACTTTCTCATTTGTATTTATATTATCTGTTAAATCTATTAATTCAAAAACAGCTTGCCATAATCTGTAAATATTATCCCATAAGCCACATAATTCTGCTATTAAATCCTCTCCAAATAAATCTCCTAAATCAAAAATCATTTTATTTAATAATGTTAAATTTTGACCAATAACCCAAAAATTTCTATCTAAGTCTTCTATTTCTACATCTCTTTTATATCTTGGCATTATCAATCTGGTTATACAATTATTTATTCCTTGCACTAAAGATTGATAAATAGTAAAATCCATTTTTTGATAATCTTCTAAAACTTCTATGTTTTCATCTTCTCTTGCTTCTAAATAATTCTCTCCATTTCTATTATAAAAAGGTTT
>JBJFGN010000112.1:0-1836 GCA_051892775.1 Methanobrevibacter sp.
GAGACCAGCTAGTAAAAGTCAATAGTTTTTAGAATTATTTTTGTATTGTACTTTTAGGCACAACAAATAGACCATCAAATTAACACGAAAATTTGATGGATTTTATAAAAAATAGTTCGTATTAGCCGTTAGGCTGTTTTAGTAATTGATTTGTTTTCTAAAAACATTTTACTGTGTAATTTAGGATTTCTAAATTCATAAGGTTTTTGATCACGTAGTACAGCAAAAATATAATTAACCAATTTGTGCATAATGGCAACTAATCCAACTTTTTTACTTTTGTTCTTCATATTATTTTGATAATACTCCAGTAAAATAGGGTTATTTGCTTTACCATTACGATTGCATCTAATAGATGCTAATGCTGCTGTATGTAAGGCTTTTCGACCTATGCGAGTTCCACGTTTTGAAATGTGATTATTACTACCTTTAAATTTGCCAGATTCTTTTACCGATGGATCTAATCCTAAAAAAGCAACAAGTTGTTTTGATTTTGTGAAATCTTTTATATCACCAATTTCACTAATTATAGTAATTGCAGTTAATTCGCCAATTCCAGGTATAGTTTGTAATAATTCAATATTATGAACTATATCTTTTGGAAAGCTTGGTTCCGATAACAAATTTTTAATTTCAGATAATAATATCTCTATTTGAGATTCAAAACTTTTAATAATATTTATATTAGATATTATCTTTACAGAAAGGGAACGGTTATAAATTCCTATAACTTTAGCACTCTTTGCTACTTCAAATAACTCAGAATATTTGTTTTCAGCATATTTAAGACCCTTTCTAGAACAAGTTGATATTATATTTATTATTTCAGTTTTTTCGGCAGATAAAATACTATCTGGATTTGGATACTTTTGTAATATTTCTAAAGATGTTTTAGATGTTATATCTGAAAAAATATTGCAATATCCAGGAAACATTACACGTAAGTCATTAGATAATTTTTTCTTATAGGTTGATTTTGTATCTGTAAGTTTATAATACTCTCTTTCGAGCGATTTTAAGGTATACAGATCAATATCGAAACCACTAGAAAGCTTAATATCTTGATATTTGCATATTTTTGCAATATTTATCGCATCTTGTTTATCATTTTTCACTTTCCTAATGTTTGAATTCTTGTTAGAATTGATAATAATAGGATTTATGGTATGTGCATCAAATCCTTTATTAATTAGGTAGTGGAAAAGAGGTTTATGGTATATCCCAGTGGATTCCATGAAAGTAGCAGCTTTCATATTAAATTTCTTTTCTACTTTTTTTATTTCATAAACAAGATAATCAAGGCCTTCTAATGTATGACTTATTCTAAATGGTTTCCTATAAAGTTCACCGTTAGGTGTAAGTACTGCTACTATTGAATAATCAGCAGCTATATCTATTCCAAATACTGGACTATTAATATATTTTGGCATTTTAGTATCTCCTTTATTTTTAAATATTTTAGAGTTAGAGATAGAATAGAGATTCCACTTCTATCAGTAATTCTATAACCTTGTTTGTTACACGAATAATTCCCTTCGGGGAAATTCAACCAGCTAAACATAGAATTATTACTGATGGAATGATACGCTCAGTTACGGGTATAAATCTCTAAGATTTCCCAAGGAGGGTACATCTATCCTCTATCCAGTAAAGATTGTACTATATTTACCAAAGTTGAATCCACCCTGGAATTGATAATTTAATAGAAAACAAGTTAAGAAATGACTTAAGATCCGATAGGATTTTAAATAGAATTAAAATTTAGAAAAGTTGTTAATGTTCGGTAGATTACTTGAAAGTTTTCTATTAAATATTACAACTACATTATACAAGGAG
>JBJFGN010000113.1:0-34732 GCA_051892775.1 Methanobrevibacter sp.
TACAATGAAAGATTAAAAAAGATATTTTATTACTATACCTATATAAGATATAAAAAAAGTATAATAGTCTAAATCTTAAAAAGATAGTTTTTTATAAAGTAAAAATTAACTTAAAAAAATCAAAAAAGTAATACTATTGAAATCTTTTTATATTATGAACATTAAAAATATATATGCTAATGCAATATAAGAAATAGTTCAAAAGACCGCCTCTAGATAGAATTCACTCCATGAATACTCCAAAATATTATTATCTAGAGGATTGAACTTATTTTTTTATTTTAACTTATTTTAACTAATTTTGTATATAAAAATTAAATACTTTTAGAAAATTTTAGAAAATAAAGATTTTTTAAAAACTCCTTAAAATTAAGAAAAAAGTATTACTTATTTTATCTCATATTAAAAAAATAGACATTTTTATAGATAGAAATCCTATAAATTATTAAAAAATATATAAAATAGTTTTAGTTAAATAAAAATTAAAATAAGTAAAAAATTAAAAAAATATTAAAAACATCATATAACCCAAATAAATAATAATTAAATTATAAAACTATAGAGCAAAATAATTATTTTATAGGGAATTTTCAATATCATCAAATATAATTTTTGCAAGTTTATCTTTAGAAGATAAATCTATTTTTTTATAAGTTCCATTATCACGGACTAAAATAACTTCATTATCATCAGAACCAAAACCGCACCCCTCATGAGACAAATCATTTGCAACAACCAAATTTGATCCTGCAGTTTTAATTTGTTTATTTGCACAATCTATTAAATCATCTTCAGAAATATCGTATTGCGCTTTAAAACCAACAAGAAATACATTAGGATTTATATCTTTAATTTGTCTTATAATTTTTTCGACTGGTTTAAATTCTAGTGAAAGATTTAATGATGAATTAATTTTATGTGACTGCATTTTAATAGGCTCAAAGTCACTTATTGCTGCAGTAGCAATAAAAACATCAAAATCAGAAATAAGTTTTTTAATACAATTATTCATTTCTGAAGAAGTCTGTACATAAAGAGTATTAAAAATAGATGGTATTTCAACATCACATTTCGCTGCAATTAATGTTAAATCTGCACCACGAATATATGCTTCTTTTGCAAGAGCTAAACCCATTTTACCAGAAGATTTATTAGAAATTCCTCTGATTGGATCAATTGGCTCATATGTTCCACCTAAATTAATTAAAACTTTTTTATTAGAAATAGAATTAGACATAATACCTCTTATATTAATTATTCTAGAATATTTAAATTAATTTTATTTATTTTGATTTATTAATCTTAATGATTCAAGAACAATATTCCCAATATCTGGGAATTTTGCTTTACCTTCGGCCATTTTAGGATCTACAAAATGGATTCCTTCAGATTTAAGTTTATCAAGATTTTCACTAATGCCAGCATACATTGCATCATGCATTGAAGGAACCATTAATATTGGAGTATTATGACCATATGCAGCAAGTAAAAGAGCGGTGATTGGAGTATCAGATATTTTATAAGCAAATTTACTAATTGTACTTGCTGTAGCAGGAGCAACTAAGATTAAATCTTCTTGGGAATATTTAACATGCTCAATTTTCCCAGTTAATTTAGTTACTACATCTTGATTAGTTGCAAATTCCATAGAAATAGGATTAATAATATCACATGCAGCTTCACTCATAAAACATTTAACATCTTGTCCATGTCTTCTTAAATCTCTTGCTAATTGAATTGATTTTGTAGCTGCAATACTACCTGTAACACATAAAACTATAGTCATAATAAAACCTCATAAAAAAATAACAGATTTTTCAATATAAATTTAAAAAAAATAAATAAAAATAATTATTCAATTTTAATATTATTTATAATATAATTAAAATATTTATTATAATTTTCAAAACTTTTTTGTGGTGCAGTGCATAAAATCACATAAGCTTGTCCATTACTTTCAACCCAAATTGCCCTATGTTCTTTTGCATCTACATCTTTGTCTGAAACATAATCTGCTTCATAGCATTCTTTATCTTTAATTACTGTTGAATTACCTAAGGATATTAATTGATTTGATGAATTAGAAAGTAAAGAAGAGTATGTTTTATTAAAGTATGTATTTAAACTTTGACCATCTAAATCCCTTTTTTCAATATTAACATTAACTTTAGCATTTTTAGAAGAGTCTAATGTTTTAGAATCTGCAATTGCAACAACAGTATCATTTGTTTGAGATTTAGCCACTACCCAATCAGACGGAAATTTAACTATAACCCCGCCTTGAGAAACTGTCTGAACCTCTGTTTGATTACTATTTCCCTTAGCACCACTATCATGACTAGATAAAGCAACTGCTGCAGCAACTATTAAAACTATAATAATAATTCCAACAACATAATATGACTTTTTCATAATATTCACCATTTAAATTAGAAAAAATAAAAATTAATTAATAAATTATTGATTAGAACTACCCGTATTTGAAGAACCACCAGAACTAGATCCTCCAGAAGAAGAAGAACCACCATTATTTGAAGAACCACCAGAACTAGATCCTCCAGAAGAAGAAGAAGAAGAAGAACCACCATTATCTGAAGAAGAAGATGATGAACTAGAACCACCTGTATCTGAAGAAGATGATGAACTAGTAGAACTACTTGAAGATACATCAGATGATGAATCAGTACCGGATGATGTTGAACTTATTGAAGATGAATTTGTAGTACCTGCTGTTGTGTTATTAGAAATTTCTGCAGGAAAAGCAGAATCTGTAACAATAGCAGAAGCATTTGAAATATTTGTTGCTTTAAAATCGAAGTTCAACATACCAAATCCAATTCCAGCAGTAAATGCAATAATCAAGAAAACAACTGCAATAACACTCCATTTACCACTATTACTTCCATGAGATTTAGGTCTTTGATTATTTGATGATTTTTTAGGATTAACTATATATTTTTGAACTAATTTTTCATCTTCTAACCTACTTAATTCTGCAGCCCTTTTATCTGGTCTAATGCCTTGTGAATATTGACTGGAAGATGAATATCTTTGTTTTCTACCTTGCATGGTTCTAATCCTACTAGAAGCATCAATATTTTTTAACTTAATCATATATTGTCGTGACAACTCTTTATACTTCTCATCAGAAATCTTACCATTTTGATGATCAGCTTTAAGTTCTTTCATGACTTTAATAAGCTTTTCTTTATCTGGATTAATAATACCATCAACCTAATTTTTAAAATTTTAATATTTAATTAAATCTTTAAATTAACCTATATATAATTTTTATTAGATTATTAACATATAAATTTATTATGTTTTATACATTTAGAAAAATTAAATAATAAAAATTATAAAATTAATCTTAACAATATGAATTTTATTTAAATTTAAATTATAATGAAAAATTATAAACTAAAAGAATAAAAATAAACATCAATAATGTTTAAATACAGGATATGACCCTAAAACTTTAAAAAATGAAGTGTTTTTAGAAACTTTATCTAATACCCCACCTATTTTATCATTCTTTCTATGACCATATAAATCTATAAAAAAAATATATTTTCCAAGTCCTTGTTTAGATGGTCTAGATTCTATTTTACTTAAATTTATATGATTATTAGCAAAGATGCTTAATATCTCATATAAACCACCCGGTTTATCATCATACAATGAAAACACTATAGATGTTTTATCATTAGAACTAGGTCTTGAATCGTGATTAGATATCACAACGAATCGTGTTTCATTATTATCTACATCTTGAATATTTTTTTCCAAAACATTTAAACCATATAATTCTGCTGACTTTAATGTACCTATAGAAGCAGAGTGCTCAATATTAGAAATTTTCTTAGATGCTGCAGCAGTACTTAATGTTTGATGTGGTTTAATGTTGTGTTTCATTAAATAGTTATGACATTGTGCTAAAGCTTGTGGATGAGAAAATACATCAGTAATATCTTCAAGTTGAACATCCTTAGGAGCAAGTAAATTATGATTAATAGGAAATATTATTTCTTTTTCAATTAATAAATCATAATAATGAACAAGTAAATCCAAAGTTATATTTACAGAACCTTCAATAGAATTTTCAATAGGAACAACACCCTTAGAACATTTACCACTAATTACAGCATCCATTACATGATTAATTGAATCACAGGTAAGTAAATTATTACTAAGCATAGATGCTACTTCATGTGTAAAAGTACCTTCAGGTCCTAAAAAAGCAATATCTCGAATAATAGAACCTCCAAAAAATAAAAAAAATAGCTAAATATTAAGAATTATCTCAATAAATAGCCTAATAAAATTAGTCACTTTCTAAATCTGCTACAAGAGCAAGTAAATCTGTTTGAGTGATGATACCAATGACTTTATCATTTTCATCAACAACAGGATATCCATTATATCCTGTTTCTAACATCTTATTTGCAACATCAACAACACTTTCATCTTTAGAGACAGTTTCAACATTTTCAGACATTAAATCACTGACATAAAGATTTTTAATTTGTGATTTTTGATATTTATCAGGAGTATGTTTTTTAAAGTCGATTAAACATCTGATGATATCTTTTGATGTGATAATTCCTGCAAGTTCATTGTCCTCAGTTACAAGTAACCTACCAATATGATTATCAAGAATAACCCTTCTTGCATGAACTAATCTTTCATCAATTGATACAGAGATAATATCATTAGTCATAATATCTTCAACAGTATATTTTTCATATGCTTTACCAGAACATATTCCAACAAAATCTGCTTTAGATACTATTCCTACCATAATTCCATCAGATTCAATAGGAACAGAACCAATACCCTTATCAAGCATTATATTAGCTACATCAACTAAGTTCATTGTTTCATCAACAGTAATAACATCTTTTACCATTACAGATGAAATATGTAATGCAGATGGAGAGAGTTTTTCATATTTAGAAGAACCTAATTTTTTTGCAATATCTCTTTCAGATACAATACCTACTAATTCTTTTTCATTATCCTTATTAGTATTAATAACTGGTAATCTAGAAATTTTATTTTTCCTAAATAATTTTAATCCATCTAAAAGATTTTGATCTTTATCTATAGTAATTAAATCTTCAGACATAATGTTTTTAATTTGCATAATTTAGTCCCCTTCTATTTATTAACGTGTTTAATTTTACAATATAAAAATAAATTCAAAAATAATAGAAGAACTATTATTTAAAAATTTAATTATCATTGATTGCTTTAATAATATCCCTTTCAGTAATTATTCCAACAACTTGATTATGACTAATTACTGGAACACCACCAATATTTTTCTCTTTCAATAATTCAGCGAAGTCACCGAGTCTTGTTGTTGGTTCAACAGTTCTTGCCCCTTTAGACATAACTTCAGATATTTTAACTTCTTCTAATAAGTCAGATGCAACATTTGTATCCATTTGTGAGAAGAATTTTTTATCAACAAAATATCTTAAAATATCTGTTGAGGTTACAATTCCAATAATTTTATCTCCAAGTTCTGGTGCAATTTCATCTTCACTTACAATAGGTAATCTTCTGAAACTGTTTCTTACCATAAATTTAGTGGTATAATCTAAGGAAGTTCCTGGAGTAATAGTAATTACATCAGTAGACATATAGTCATTAACTGTTTCTTTAGTTAAAACTCCTGCAAGTGCTAAAGCAAAATCTCTTTCTGTTACAATACCTACTAATTTATCATCTTTATCAACGATTGGCATTGCACCTACATGGTTATCTACCATAGCTTTAACAGTTTCTTTAATAGTAGATTTATGATTCATAGTAATTACACCACGAGTCATAATTTCTTTAATAGGCTCATTAATTGCAGCGAGATAATTGTCATTACATTTGTATTTAATAATGTTATATTTATCTCCACCACCTAAAAAACTAAGAATATCCATAGTTGTTACAATACCTAAAAGTTTTTTTGAACCAGGGTCTGTAACTGGAATTCTCCTAAATTCGTGTTCTATCATTAAATGTGCTGTATCAATAATAGAGGTAGTAGGAGGTACTGAAATAACATCTTTTGAAACTAATGTCATTAAATCTCCATCATGATCAGCTTCTTTTGTTTCACGTTCGATAGATCCTCTGTTTCTTGATTTTTTAAAACTTTTAGTGCTTTTATCATTCATAGAACACACCTCATATTTTTTAATAAGATAATAAAAAAAATATTATACAATAAAAATCTTAGATTAGAATTTCAAAATTGAATATATCTAAAAAATCGAAAATATAAACAAAATATAAAAAGAATACTAAGATTGTATAATACAAAAAACAGAATACTTTTTTTTAATCACCTTTTAACAAATATTATTAAATCTTTAATATATAATAATATTTTCTATATGGTTTTTTGTTTTTATATATACAAACAAATAAAATATTGAAAAAAATTAAAAAATTTATAAATAATACATGAAAATTAATAAAAAATTACTAAAAATATAGAAAAAAATGAAAGAACATATAAAAATATAAAGAATATAATAAAAAATATATATTTACTCAATATCCATAAACTTATGTAATTGAGGAATAATTAAAACATCCATATATTTACCCGTAATCTCTGAAAACTTAAATAATTTATCTTTATCATTTTCCCAAAGTTCAATAGGACTTACTGGCTGAATTATAATTGCTAATCTATTTTTTTTATTAATAGCTTTAGATATATTAAGAATTAAATTTTCAAATAATTTCAAATCTAAATTTGGAAATACCACAATTTTACAATAAACATCAATTCCCTTATCTATTAAAAGATTAATAGAATTTATTTCTGAAGACATTATTTTAGAATCAAAAGCATCTTCTAAATTTTCAGGTAATTTAATATCTAAAGAAGCATATTTCAAATTATCAATCTTATCAATTTCTTTAGTTAATGTACCATTAGTTTCAAGAAATCCTGGAAAATTTATTCTATCAATAACTTCTTTTATGAAATCAGCATATAAACTAGGTTCACCACCAGTGAATGAAACAGAATGTAAATCAGGAGTTTTAATCTCATTAATCTTATTTACAACATAATCAACATTCCTAAGAGTTCCATTTTTAGAAGATTTACTTGCTTCAGTATCACAGTAACTACAATTAAGATTACATCCTGCAAATCTTACAAATATTTGTCTTCTACCTACAAGTAAACCTTCACCTTGAATACTTGAGAATATTTCAACAATAGGAGCTTCCAACATAATAAAACCTAATTGATAGTTTTTGTAAACATTGCACCTTGACCAATACCTTCATTAACACATGCAGAAATTGATTTAAGATTACTGGTATTAGAAAGTTTATCATAGATTTTTTCAACAAAATATTCAGATAAAGCTTCTGCAGAAGTATATTTTATGGGAAGAAGTACACAATCCTCTTTAGGAATAGTATAACCTTTATGTTCTATTTTAAACTGAATATTTTTAAAATCATCAAATGACTCAACAGATAAATTATCCTCATCAATATCTTTGAACTCCATATGATTATTATATATAGGTACTAAAAACCTATGATCAAGACTATTACAAATATCTTTAACAATTGATTTTACCTCTTTAAAATCAACAACAAAGTTGAAATCTCCTGATTTTTCACCTTCTATTTCAATATCAACAAAATAAGAATGACCATGGATAAAACCACAAGATTTATGAGTTGGTATCATATGAGCTGCTGAAAATCTTAAATTAGCATTTATTCCATTAATAATTATTTTCATATTAAAAACCTCATAATTAAAATTAATATCTTAAAATATATATTTTTATAGAAATTTTGACACTAATGAAAATTCTTTTATAGATAACCTAAATTAAAAATATTAATTAAAATTAAAATAATATTAAATTTTAATTTTAATAAAAGACTTTAATTAAATTCTAAAAAAATGATTAGAACATATACAAATTAGATTAGAAAAATTAAATTATTATATAACTTAAACCAATGAATAAAAATTATAAAATTTTAGTTTTACTAATATCCAATTCTAAAGTATTTAATTCATCAATATATGCACTTAAAACTTCATTCATAAAACCACATATATTATCATCATCAAATATTTGATTGCCTTCAGAATCCTTTATATCAAAAAGGCCTATAGTGTCTACATCAACTGGAGTTCCTTCATCACGAATATTAAGAGCAAAATGGATTTTCATAGAACTTATTGATGCAGTAGCAATACATACACTAAGTTTTCTCCCATTGATATAAATATCATCCCCATCCCTATTAGCAATAATACCTTTCTTAGTTAAATGCTCATTAAAAATTAAAATTAATAATCTTTGACGTAAATATGCAATTCTCATATTAGCTGGTTGACAATCAAAGAATTCGGTCATAGTATGAAACATTTCATTTGATTTAATTTCAGTACCCACATCTGCAAAATCTTTAATATTCTCTGGATGGATATTCATAGGTCCTCTCCAAGAAATTATAGAGGAACCTCTCACATTAAATTCTCTAAAAGCCCACATAGGTTCTATTTGACTTCCATCATACGGAAATTTCTCTTGTATATGTTTATGAATAATAGACATATAACCACTCCAATAATTTTTAAAAAGTTTAAGTTTTTATCATAAAACTTTTAATAAAATTAAAAAACTATAATCTAGTGATATATTTATCTTTAATAAAATAAAACATTAACATTTTTATAAAAAAATATATTTAAAATACAAATTAATTAGAAAAACCAGATTAAATTATTTAATAAAACCTAAAAAATTAATAATAAATAAAAAATCAATTAAAAACTTTTAATTAATAATAAACAAGATATATTAATAATAAATTTAAACTAAATTTTTAAAACAAGTGATGTTATGATAAAAGTAAGAACAAGAGATTTTGTACATAGTACTGATGATTTATATTTTGCATCAACAAATTATTTACATCCAGATAATAGAATAATCTGTTTTTTAAGATATATCCCAGATCCAAATGGGGATAGGGAAAAAGACGGAAAAAGATACTCAAAAGTAAATTCAGAAGAAGCTTATAAATATTTAAGAGAAAATTATCCAGAATACCTTTATTACTCTGAAGTCACCAATGTAGAAATGATGGGGGTACCCCTTGAAAAAGTAGATGAAATTATAAGACCAGAAAATCGTCTTAAAGAAATTAGAGAAGGTAAAGACATTAAAGTATCTGATGAAACGAGAAATAAATTAATTGATTTATCTGACTTTTTCCATTATATTGCAGGTATAGATTATGAAAATTTAGGTATTTCCGGTTCTACATGTCCAGGACTTCAGAAAACAGAAAGTTCAGACTTAGATTTTGTAGTTTATGGACTTGAAAATCATAGAAAAGCTGTAAATACCTTTAAAAAATACCATGATCAGGAAGTGGAAGTAGGGGAAGGGGATTCTAAAAGAAAAATAACATTGAACCCCATCCAAAATCAATTTTGGGAACGTTTATATCATAAAAGAATCAAAGATGGCAGTTTAACTAAAGAAGAATTTTGTTGGTACGAATCAAGAAAATTCAATAGAGGAGTAATTAGAGGAACATTATTTGATATATTATGCACCAGAAACTTTGATGAAATTGAAGGTGAATGGGAAGATACAATTTACGAACCACAAGGTATTGCTAAAGTTGAATGTACCATAAGTAATGCACTTGAATTTATGGACAATCCTGCAGTATATGAAATCAAAGATGTTAAAGTATTAGAAGGACCTGATGTAGAAATTAGCAAACTTGCCTCATTTACCCATACATATGCTGGAGAAGTATTTGAAAATGAACATGCAGTAGCTAGAGGTAAACTTGAAAAAGTTATTACTAAAGGAAAAGAACCAGAATATAGAATACTTGTAGGTTCTACAAGAGAATCTTTAGGAGAATACATAAAACTCAAAGAAAGTCCAGTCTAAATATATAAGAGATATTATATAAATTAATAAATAGAATATAATATTCTATTTAATTAAATTTTTTATTAATTAAATTAATTAGAAATTTATAAATTAATTTTAATTTATCCTACTTTTAATATTATTAAATAAAAATCATAGATAGAAACTATTTTTAACAAAAAACCAAGAATCCGAAATAACAGAAAACAGGATTTTATATACAGATTAAATCCAATTCTTAAATAATATTAAAACACTATTTTTTTAATCTAAAATATTTTTTATATTTAAATAATGACTTATAATTAAATATTTTTTAAAAATAAAAGTTTATACTAATTTTATACTTAAATATTTAAATATTAGCTAATTTATAATTTAATACAATAATTTAATATCCTTAAATATAAGAAGTGATAGAATGATTAATTTAAACACAATAAAAACATATATGTATTGTCCTTTAAATTTATATTACCAGAATAATATTCAAAAAAATGAAGAAAATAAGAAATATAAATTTAATAAAGAGATTAAAGAGTTAAGAATTGATATAAAAGACATTATACAAAAAAATTTAAAAAGGATAAATAAATCAATGACTGTTGAGACTATTGAGCAAGAACTAAATAAAAATATTAAATACTATATAATAACAAGATTAAATGAAATATTTAAGTACAGAGAATATGATAATGCAGATTTTGAAAAATATAAAATAGATTTACTTGAAGAAAGTAAATTTAATATTAAATTATTGTCAATAAAGGTAAAACGCTTTATGATTTTAACAAATAAAAATGGATATGATATAAATAAAATAATATATCCCACATCAATGTATAACTACTTTTTAAGAGATTCGCAATTAGATATTAATGGAACTATAGATAAAATAGAAATAATTAAAGGAAAATATTATCCAATAAGTTATAAATTTAATATCCCTCCAATACAAGGAGTATGGGATAGTGATGCAATTGAACTTGCATGCAATAGTATTTTAATAGAAGAAGAATTTGAAACAGATGTATATGTTGGATTTGTAGAATACCTTAATTTTGCAGAAAGAAGAGCTGTTGTAATAGATGCAAATCTTAGAAAAAGTTTATTTAGAATAATTGATTCCATAAAAAAGATAATGATAAATAATGAAATACCGGCAGTAAGATATGAATTAAATAAATGTAAAAAATGTGAATATAAAGAGATTTGTCAAGAAGAATTTACAAATCCTATTGACGTTTGAATTTTATTAAAAATTTAAATTAAAAATTAAAATTTTCTATGATTTTTTTTAAGGATATTATAATCAAAAACTGCAGTATCTGCTATTTGCATTACTGCCATAACACCAGCTTGTATTGGATCAGTTACAACTAAATCAGCAACATCAACGACACTACCTGGCATGTTTAAACTTATAACAGTCAAATCTTTTTGTTTTTTAATTTTTTTAATTTCATCAACAATCCTTCCACCCATTAAAGAACCTGCAAGAACAAGAACACTGACCCTTGGAATTCTAGATAATTCATTAACTGCTTCTGCAATATTATCTTCACCAACAACAGGTAATGTATCAACACTAATTCGTTCACCACGAATATTATGCCTATCTGCTTCTGTAATTGCACCCAAAGCAACTTGAGACACTTGTGCTCCTCCACCATAAATAATAATACGTTTTCCAAATACATCTTCCTGAGATGCATAGATTTCCACACTTTCAACAGAATCTAAAGCTTTTAAATCATTTATTAAAGCATCAATATCAGAAACATTTTCAATTTCTAAATTAATATTTCCTTTAGTATTATTTTCAACAAAAAGATAAAGATAAACTATATTAACATTATGGTCAGCAATAATATCTGTAATTTTTTCTAAAACTCCAGGTTCTTCTTGAGATTTAATACTTATTGAATAATTAGACATTATATCACTATTTTTAAAAAAATTAATTAATATTATATTATATAAATCAAAATATAAAAAAGAGTATTATAAAAAATTAAAAAAAATTAAAAAGTTATTGAATGAAAAGAATTATAAATTAGCTTTAATTTTATCTAATTCAGCATGCGCTTTTTTAAACATCATAAGATAATTGTCTTCTTCTTTTACAGGAATAACTTCTAAACCTAATTTCCTATGTTCTTCAATCCAAGATTCCTCAAATACAGGAACTTCCATTTTAATAGGTTCAGGTGTTTTATTTACAATTATTAAATTCCTATATGGAAAATCTCTTTCTACGATATACCCACCTAAACTTAAGATATGATAAGGTCTCATTACAAATTTCATTTTATCATCTCTAAACCAAAATTCCTACAACAATTGCAAGAACACCAATAAGTGTTGAAGAAATTATAATCGGATATAATTGTCTATTAATAAATATTGGTGTAAATGCACTTAAAATTCCAACAATTAATGTATATACTAAAGCAACAATTATAAACAATATAATATTCCATGAAAAGATATTAAGAGGGAAACCAAGGAAGAATATTGTAAATAATGCCGCTAATGTAAACATCAATAAACCTTTAGCCCAATAAATAACTGAACGATATCCTGCAGAATATTCCATATATGGTCCTTGAATAACATCAGATTCCGCTTCAATTAAACTAAATGGAGATTCATTCATTACAACCATAGATCCAATGAAGAATGCTATTGCAGCCAAAATACCTGCAGTAGTAAATAAGAAAGGCCCATGAATTTGTTGGTATTTAACAATATCTGAAATATAAAGACTTCCAGAACATACAACAGGAACAAACAATGCTAAATATAATGGAAATGAACCATAAGTAATCATCCTAAGAGATCTTTTAGAACTAATATCTTCAATATGAGATCTAATTACATCAGTATGAGCCGCACCTTTAACTAAATCTGGAAACTTCATAGATAATGACATAACCGATTTAGATAAAGCACCCATAAATACATAACTAACTTCTTCTACTTTTAACAATCCAACAATAGCAATAATACTGCTTAATAAATAAACATGATACATTTGCGGAGTTAAAAATAACAATATAAACAATATAGCTAAAAAGCTAATTATTGGTAATGATTTATAAATTCCAGGAGCCGGAGAATTAGGTTCCAAATTCTTTTTAAAAATGAATTTAATTGGTGCTACAATACCTGGAACGGTAAATGGTGGACCAATACGTTGTTGAATTCTTGCATGAACAAATTTTCTTTCAATACCTGGTAAAAATGACCCAATTATAAAACAAACAATTAAAGTAATAATTACCCCAATAATTGAATACAAAACAGTTATATCTGCCATATTTTTCCCTCTATAAATTTATAATTTCAAAAGCTCTATCTGTACAAGTAAAACATGGATCACATTGTACTATACATAATTGACCATCAGTAATATGATTTCCAATGCAAGCATACTGAGTAGCTCCAATATTTGTTAATGAAGGAGTTCTAATAATAGAACTTCTAACTCTCCCATCTTCTAAAGCATATGAATCATATAATGTTCCTCTTGGAGCTTCAATATAATGTTTTATTATACCACAATCATTCATTTCCCATGATCTATTAACTATTGGACCATTAGGAAGATTTTTAATAGCTTGCCTTATAATTTTAATTGATTCAAAACATTCCAATGCTCTTACTAAAAAATTAGATTTTACATCACAACCATCAAGACTTACAACATTAAAATCAAAATCATCGTACTGTTCCATTTCAGTTCTTAAATCATGTTCATAACCACATGCACGAATACAAGGTCCAGTGACTTCTAATTTTTTAGCTTGTTTAAGAGATAAAAATCCTACACCATCAATTCTTGAATTAACCATTGGATCTGCAACGAATCTATCAACAAAGTTTTTAAGATTTTTTTCAAGTGTATTCATACCTTCTTCAATTTTTTGGATTCTCATATCATTAAGTTCACATCTAGGTCTTACTCCACCAATAAGAGAAACACCATATTGAACCCTATTTCCTCCAATCATATTAAGTAATTCCATTACAGTTTCCCTAATATAAAATACTCTCATTGAAAATGTTTCATGCCCTAAAACTTCACAACCATGTGCTAAATATAATAAGTGACTATGTAATCTTTCAAGCTCGCCCATTATAACTCTTATATAATTTGCTCTATCTGGAACATCAACATTTAAACCTTTTTCTGCTACTAATACTGAATTCCATGTATGAATATTAGAACATATTCCACATATCTTTTCAGTTAAAGCATTAGCTTTTTCTACAGGAAGCCCTTCCATAATCCTCTCAACACCCCTATGGTTTACACCTATAGTGATTTCTGCCTCCTGAATAATTTCATCCTCTACAAAAAATCTAACACGATATGGTTCTAAAGCAGCAGGGTGAACAGTACCCATTGGAACTTCTGTCTCAATGAATTGACCTTTATTAGGTTTTTTATCTTCAATCATTTTTAAACTCCCTTAAAATTTTTTTAACCATATGAATCACTAATAAATTTAATCTGCATCTAATAATTTTGGTAAAATTGAAACTACACCAGATAAAATATCTTTTGGTCTTACAGAACATCCTGGAATCTTAGCATCAACAGGAATAATTTTATCAACAGGACCTTCAATTTCTTCAGATGGAATATCTCCATGAATGTTTTTATAAACTCCACCCATTAATGCACAAGAACCAGCAGCAACAACAATCTTAGGATCAGGTATAGAATTGTAAATTTTAATTAATGGATTTTTATTTAAATGAGTAACAGGACCAGTTACAACTAAAACATCTGCTTCACGAGGATTCCATGTTAAAAATACTTTATACTGTTCTGCATCAAATTTTGGTGAAAGTATAGAATTAACTATTTCAATATCACAACCATTACATCCACCAGTATAAACTAACATAACATGTATAGCTCTTGCTCTTGAATATGTTTTTAAACTCATAACAACCTTCCTATAACAATAATTTTAATAAATAATAATCATTCTTTAATTTTTTCATGATTTTTAATAATAGTTTTATCAGATAAATATTGTGATATAAATTGAACTTTATCTTCAGGTATCCTAAATGGTTTTTCAATTAAATCTTTAGGTGAAGTACTAAATTCTCCAACAGAATTTGGATGTATTGATGCAGGTAATCCAAACAGTGCGTAAATTGGACAAAAATCATGACACCAATAACATACAACACATTTACTTGAATCCAACTCGGGTATTTCTTTTTTAACCCAACCATCAGCTAACCATTCAGCTTGACTTAATTTTTTCATAGTAATAGCACCAGTAGGGCAGACATTGGCACAACCTCCACAACCAATACAAGAATCAACATCAACTTTTGTTTCAGGTTTAACATTACCATTTAAGATATCTTCCCTTAACTTCATATCAGTTACTCTATCTGAAGCAAAGAAAATTCTTTTAATGTTAGAAAAAGCACCTTCCAACATTATTCTAATTAAATTTTTCATTTAAAACACCTGATTTTTATTAACAAAACTTCTATCAAATATAATTGCTTTTGATGTACAAATATTGTAACATGCTCCACAATAAATACATTTATCCTCATCAACAGAGACGCTATCTCCATTATCAACAATAGCCCCTTCTGGACAAATATCATAACATAATTTACAATAAATACAAGATTTAGGATCAATTTGATTAAATCCATCAAGAACTTCTTTTTTAGCAAGAGTAGTTGTTTTAATTGCATCCTTAGGACAATATATTCCGCAAGTTTCGCATAAAATACAATTATCTAAATCAACAAGAATTCCATCTTTAGTAAGGGTGATTAAATCATGAGGACATACTTCTGCACAAGTACCACAACGAATACAATCATCAGATACTGAACCATCCCATTTTACAGTAGTAAAATAACGTGCATCTTGATTGCAAACATTAACACAATTTCCACATAATACACAATAACCTTCAAGTAAAGAATCTTTATTTATTCCATTAATATTAACACTTTCATTATTTAAATGCAAGATAGAAACTGGACATTTTTCAATAGCATCATCAAAATCACACGTATTAAAATCTTTACTAGGATCAAAGACTAATTTATTATCAATTTTAACTAATGAATCCCCATCTACTAACTCTTCACATAATCCACAGTTTAAACAAGATATAATCGTTCCATCATTCTTCTCTTGATTCAATTTAACAATATCTATTTTGAAATCTTCAAATTTAATAGCGTGACTTGGACAAGATTTAAGACATTTTAAACATTTAGTACAAGTATCATTATTCAGTATTCCATTTTTAATTGAATTAGTAGGACAAACATCCTCACATACACCACAATTATTACAGATACCTTCAGACTTATCAATAGTAACATTAATTGCATTAGTTGGACAGTAATAATCACATCTACCACATAATATACAATCATCAATATTAGTATTTATAGAAACCCGTGAGACTGTTTTATTATTAAATATTGTTGGAGTATTCATCTCAGGAAGTTCAACACCAAAAGATTTTAAATAATTTAACTGTTTACTTTTAAATAAAGTAAAACCATCAATCCTAGCATCATTTGGACAAGAATCTACACAAGCACCGCAACGAGCACAAATTCCTTTAACAACACCATCTTCAGTGATTTTAATATTGTTTATAGGACAATTATATTGGCAAATTCCACATCCATTACATTTTGCCCTATCAACCACATATCCACCATATCTATTTATATAAATAGCATTATTTGGACAAGAACGATAACAAGCACCACAAGTAATACAACTAAATGCTTTGCCATTTACCAAATGTATAGCTTCAGTAGGACAATGTTTAATACAATCCCCAGTTCCATCACATTTATTTGTAGATAAAAACATAATCATACTTCCTTAATCAGTATTTTTTCCTGAATTAGAATTTCTTTTTCTTCCAAAGATTAAATTTGTAATAACTAAAGCAATAGCTGCAGAAACAAATCCTGTAGCAAATCTAAAGTCAGTGTAAAATGGAAATGCTCCTTCTAAATAAGCCACAACCAAGGCAACAATGAATATTGCAAGAAGAGAAGTTTTGTTAAAATAATCATCTAATCTAAATCTAGATCCAATTATACAACCAAATATAAAACCAAATATTATAGGTCCCCAATTAATCATTTTTTTCCTCCTCCTTCTCATCATTTAAAGATCTAAAAGCCATAAATGCTATTACTATAGCAGTTAAACCTACAAATACTTTTAAACCTACTAAAATATTAAAATATGGGACAATACCTGCATTTGTAACATCAGGATAATGGAAAATATGTACAATATAACTTGGTACTATTGAATAAAAATCAGTACCTACATTATATAAAAATGATCCTCCAAAATATAAACCAATTAAACCTAAGATAACATATCCTAAAGCTCCGATAGATTCGATAGTAGATATAAAATCACTAGAAAGTTCAATAGGAGAATTGTCTAAACCAAATACTAAAATACATAATATTATACCCGCAGAAATCATTGCTCCACCTTGGAAACCTCCACCAGGAGTTATGTGTCCTCCCAATATAGTTAAAATTCCTGCACAAATAAAGATAAATGAAGCAGGCAATGCAAAAATTTTAAGAATTGGACTCATATCATCATCTTTACTACTCATTCTGGTCATCTCCTTTAAGTCTTCCTCTACCAAATACAAGTAAAACAACTAAAACTGCAGTTACTAAAATTAAAGATTCTCCTAAAGTATCATAACCTCTCCAATCAAATACAATTAAAGTAACCATATTTGGTTCAATTTGAGTTCCAAGGAAATTATAAACTTTACTTATCCCTGGAGTGATAATCTTACTAATTTTAAATAATGCATCAAATAATGATACAGAAAAGAGTATAGTTATTACTGATGCTAATACTTTCCTTATAGAATCTGCCATCAGAAACCACCCCAATAAATTAAACTAACTATAATACCTAATGCCATAACAGCATAAAACATCATTTTATCTAATGAATCATCTTGTTCATCAAATAATTTAATAGATAGTGGTAAATTACTTAAAATTAATAAAACAAGGACAATTATTACAATACCTGTTAATAATACACTTATATGTCTAAGTAATAAAGCCATGACTAGTAATGATGAAATAACAATGAGTTCAGAAGCAATAGCTCCTGAAACATTTTCATTAGTCATATGCTTTTTAGAAAATTTTTCCTTAATAAATTTTAAGAAGTCATCATAATAACTCATATGATTAATCCTCCTAAAGCTTGTGAAATAGGTACAGTTACAATTTCAGGATATAATCCTAAAATTAAACACATAATTGTTAAAACTGCAACTGAAAAGATTAAAGATTTAGGGATAGTATCATGTACAAATTCTAAATCTTTAGGTTGTGGTTTCAGATAGATTCCATGAATTGCTTTTACAAATACAAAGAATGTTGCAATACTTATTAGTATAGCAATAACTGCAATTTCAGGATATCCTGCAAGTAAAGCAGCATGAATAATCATAAATTTACTTCTAAATCCATTAAATGGAGGAACACCTGCCATTGCAAAACCACCAAGCAATACCATAATTGCCATAGATTCACTTTTAGAAATTAAACCCCCAAGTTTTCTAGTGTTTGAGGTATTAGTTAAATACACAACAGAACCAAAACCGAGGAATAATAATGCAGTGACAATCATTTCATTAACACCCTGGAATAATCCTGCAGTCATAGAGAATTTTGTTCCTAAACCAAATCCAAGACCAACAAATCCTAATTCCCCAACAGACAAATATGCAATCATTCTCCTAAAGTCAGTTTGCATAACTGCCATTGAAACTCCAAGAATCATTGCAATAACAGAAACGACAAGAATTGATGCATTAAATATATTAACTGAATAGAATATCCTAGCCATTGCAATAAGGAAAGCAACTAATGTAAGTAAACTCATTCCTTGAAGAATTGAAGATCCATAAGGTTCAGACTTACTATAAAGTGATGATTTAATCACATGGAATGGTGGGAAACCAGATGCATATAACCAACCAAATAGGATTAATGCAAATGAGAACAATACTACTGCTTTTGAACTTGGAGATTTAATTAATACATTGCTTACTACAATTGCAATATCACTTATATTTACACTACCAGTAATAGCAAGTAAAATTGTAATACCAAGTAATAAAATAGGCCCTCCAATTGAACCAATAATCATATATTTCAAAGCAGTTTCATAATTATCTTCAGCTTTTGATGCAATTACAATACCTGTTTGGATTAAAGCTGCAATCTCAAAAAATACATACATATTGAATAAATCGTCAGACAACATCATTGCACTGACAGCTGCAGTTCCCATAAATACAAGGAATAAAAATGGTCCAGACGCTTTTTTTTCTGATGTTAAATAGCTAAATACAGATAAAAATACAATAATACACATTATAAATATAAATACTTTAGCTAATGGAGTAAATGAATATGTAATAGCCGGATGCATTGAATATATATTGGTTCCAGTTATATATGATGGTAAACCTGTAATATTTGTATCAATAAGTGGCTTATGTCCACCAAAGAAATGTAAACCATAACTTGCAAATAATGTAATTATTGGAAGAATAATACCTACAATAAAAGATAATACTTTAATTGTTTTATTATGTTTTTCAAATAAGTTTATAAGTAAAGCTGCAAATATTGGGAAAATTACCATTAAAGGGATTAAATAATTCATTCTTCATCCCCCATATCATATTTATTATTTAAAATTTCATGGGCACTTAAGCTACCATATTTTTTATATAAAACCATAGTTAAAGCTAACATAACTGCTAAAGTACTTGCTCCAATAACGATACTTGTTAACACAAGTGCTTGAGGTAATGGATAAGCAGCATTCTGTGCAAACCAATTAGCATTCATTCCAGGTAAAAAGATAGGAACAACTCCTCCCTCTTTATAGGTTAAACATATAATAAATAAGTTAACCCCTTCTTCAATAAATGAAAGTCCAACTACTTTTTTAATAATATTATCTATAAAAATAGCTGATAAAATACCAATGACAATAAGTGCACCAGCAGTAAATAAACATAATAATTGAGTACTTATTACCATATCATTCACCTTCCATCCTTTGTGTTTTCTTAATAGCTAAAGCAATAAAGACAGGAGTAATTGCTCCACCTACAATAGCCTGTGTTAAAGCTACATCTGGAGATAAAAGAATCTGGAATAAAACTGCAATACCAATACCAGAAATACCTGATAAAATTGCTACTTTTAATAAGTCTTCTTGTACTAAAGCTAATACACTAGCTACTAAAGTAACAATAATAACTAAAAAAACTTCAATCATTATTATCCCCACATTTATTGTTGTTAAGTTCATCTTCACTATAGTAATATGCATTAGCAATAGCATGAGCTACAAAAGGAGTTACTATAAAGTAAAGAATTGCAATAAGTATTTGATTTAATGCAAGCAATGCTAAAATACATGCCATATCCAATATACCCAATATATGCAATTTAGCATATTCTACATTATCTAAATCATCATCTAATCTAAGAATTCCAATTCCGACAAAGATAATTAAGATAGCAGAAATAATTAACAAAATAGATTGTATATAACTAAGTATTAAAGACATAGTTTAAGTCCTCCTCGCTACAACAGCATAACCTATAGTACCTACAACACCTAAAAATATAATTGCTAGCGCTATATCCTTACAAAAATTAATAGAAAATACTTCACCAATAAGGATTAATAAAACACCCATTGTTAAAGTGATTGCGGAAGTACCAATCAAGGTAGATAAAATACTCCTTTTAGAAGAAAGTCTTAAAGCAACTAACATCATAAATAAAAGTGCTATAATTAAAATATATTCTGAAATTAGTAGTATCTCCATACTATCACATATTATAAGATTTTAAAAAGAAAATTATTCCAACATTTTTTTAATATATTTCTCAAAAGGAATAATATCTTCAGTATCTCTTGGAGCTATAGTTGCAACTTTAATTATTTGATCCTCAGGAACAAGATCAACAGTTAAAGTACCTGGAGTTAAAGTAATACTGTTTGCTAAAATTGTTTGAGAAACAGTCCTTTCTAAATCAGTATGAATATCAACAACGACAGGTTCAATCATATCTTTATGAATTATCCTAATAAACACATCATAAGTAGCTTTGACAATTTCATACAATAAATCTAAAAAATAGATTATCCCATAATAAACTCTTTTTAAAAACATTTTAAAAAGCCCCAATTAAAAAATTTAAATCATAAAATTTCATGAATGATAATATTTTCATGAATTATAGAATAATATATCATGATTATTTATTATAAATCTTTTGATTTAATATTGAAAATTGAAAAACAAAAATAAAATAAATATAAAAAATATTAAAAAATATTTAAAAAAATATCAAATAAACTAAAATTTTTTAAAAATAAAGATATAAACTAAACAAACCTCAAAAAATGATAAATAATTACAAATTATAAAATATTTTTATATTAAATAAAAAAACTAAAAATTAAAAAAAGTTTAAATTTTAATAAAATAACCAAAATTTTAATAAAAAATGAGAATGATAAAAAAATAAATAATTAATAAAAAGATATAATATTCCTCTAAATTTTAAAAAACTTAAAATAAACAATAAAAATATCATCATAATACCAAAAGTTTTAAAGAATTTCTTATTATATAATGGACTGAAGACTTTAACTCCAGATGAGGAGAAAGAATCAAGAATTATATGAGAAAATAAACCTAAAAACAATGAAAATAATAATAAATCATTATTTAATTTATTAAATGGAAATATAACATATGATAAGACTATTAGTAAAGTGAATAAAGAACATAATTCACGGTTCAATGAAAATACGGATAAAAATATTAAAACAATCATTAAAGATAAAATATGATAATTATTTAAACTTTTAAATCCTGGAATCAAAAATAATAGTTTTGAAGCCATTAATATAATCAAATATAAAATTATACTTATTACAATTGCACCAAATATTGAATGAGTAAATCCCCTATGAGAAGAAAATAAAAATATTAAACCTAATAAACAGATTAAAATAGCCAAATAGTATGGTAATTTCAAAATATATAATATTATAAATAAAATTAAACCTGCAATTATTAGTTTATAAACATTGTCTTTTTTTAGTTTATGATCATTATCTGGAAGATTAGCTCCAATAAAACACGCTCCAATAAGTAATGGATTTTGGAAAAATAAAAATCCCAAGATGATAGCAAAAACACTATGTAATTTATAAGATGACATTATATTACCTTAATTATTTTAATTTATAGTTTAATAATTTTAATCATAATAAATATTAAACTAATTATTAAAATAAGAATTAGCAAGAGTATATGAAAACTAATAAAAATAAATTAAATTATATATTATTTGAAAAAAAATAGGTATTAAAATTTAAAAATACTAAATTATAATATTTTAAAATAATCTAAAAAAGAGTACATTTGAAACATTGAACGCTTAAAACTATTTTCATTTAAATATCCAAAAGGAGATAAAACCTCAGCAGTGATTGAAGGTATACCAATTAAATTACATTCATCTTCTAAAGCGCCTTTAAATTTAGAACCTGCAGTATCATATTTTAATAAATCACAACCTACTCTTTCTGAAACATATTTACCAATATTATAACTTTCAACTGTAGGACTTAGTGTGCAAAATATTGCATCCCTGCCTGGATTACTATTAATACTTGTAGAATGAAAATCACCTACAGCAATAATATTTTCTTTTTTGATTACTTCAAAAATTCTATTAGTAACAGAACCTACATCTAAAGTAGACCTATTTAAATCCATTCCATCAAAAGACCTTGAATTGTTCATAGTGGCATTTGGTGCTGCAAATGGAATTAAATAAACAGAACCTTTAATATTTCTATTAATTAAATATTTGATCATATAAAGACATGCAAGTTGAGGTGGTAGCTCATTGCCATGAACCCCTGCAACAATCATAACTTTAAAATCACCACTTCCAATTTTAATTACAGGAGTACCTTTTATTGCTTTTTTTAAAATTATCTTAAAAAAGTTAGAATTAGGTATTGAATTATAAAGGTTTCTATTATGAGAAATATAACCTCCAGAATTATAACAAGTATTTAATATACTAAGCTTACAATTAGTAGAAGATAATGAATTATCAAAATTTTTTAAATCTATATCATTATATCCCATACTAAATAAACTCCATTAAACAACAATTAATACAAATAAGAAAATAATTACCCAAATTAGAAAAAATTAATATTTTATCTTAGTTGATTATAGATTTTTAAAAAATATTATTTAAATTAATCTAAATGATTTTTTGTAATACAAATACTAATAAAAAATCATACTTTAATAAAAATGTAAAATTTAAAAATAAAATAAACTACTTAAAATGAAAAACAGAAAAAATAAAAAAATACATATGAATAAATATAAAAATAAAATATTTTAAATTAGATTTATATAATGTTAATAATATATATTAATATAATATAATGAACTTATTTTAAAAAAGTATTAAAAATGATTTCATTTTAATTAATTATAAAACTTATTTATTTAATTTAGGTGATTAAATGGAAAAAGTAGTACTTGCATTCAGTGGAGGATTAGACACTACTGTATGTGTAAAATTATTAGAAGAAAAATATAATTATGAAGTTATTACAGCATGCGTAGATGTTGGACAACCTAGAGAAGAGATTGAAAAATCACAAAACTCTGCTGATAAGTTAAACAACAGTAAACATTATGTAATTGATGCAAAAGAAGAATTTGCAAATGATTATATATCAAAAGCAATTAAAGCAAATGCAGAATATGAAGGATATCCATTAAGTACTGCACTTGCAAGACCATTAATTGCTATGAAAATTATTGAAGTAGCTAAAAAAGAAGGTGCAACTGCTATTGCTCATGGTTGTACTGGAAAAGGTAATGATCAATTTAGATTTGAAGCTGTAATTAATGCAATGAGTGATTTAAAAGTTATTGCACCAATCAGAGAATTAAATTTAACAAGAACTGAAGAAGTTGCATATGCAAAAGAACATAACCTTCCTCTTAAAAATGACAAAATTTACAGTGTAGATATTAACATTTGGGGAAGATCCATTGAAGGAGACGTTCTTGAAGATCCTGCAAATGAACCACCAGAAGAAATTTATGAATGGACCAAATCTGCAGAAGATGCAAATGACAAACCAGAAAAAGTATCTATTGAATTCGAAGAAGGAATTCCTATTGCAATAAACGGAAAAATGATGCCTTTAGTAGATATCATCAGAGAAGCTAATAAAATAGCTGGAGATAATGGAATTGGTAGAGTAGATACTATTGAAAACAGGATGGTTGGTTTTAAAAGTAGAGAAACTTATGAAGTTCCTGGTGCTAAATTATTAATTGCTGCTCATAAAGCATTAGAAGAATTAGTATTAACTGTAGATGAATTAAGATTTGCAGAATATATGAGTACTTTATATGCAGATTTAGTATACAGGGCTATGTGGCAAGAACCTCTTAGAGATGACCTTGACCAAGCTTTCGATCAAATGCAAAGAAGAGTTAGTGGTAAAGTAGTAATGAAATTATTTAAAGGTTCAATTCAACCACTTACTAGAGAATCACCTTTCAGCTTACATAGTATTGAACAAGTCAGTTTCGAAGATAAAGAAAATGATCAAAAAGAAGTTGAAGGTATGATTAAATACCATAATATTCAAGGTACAAACTATCAAAAACTTAATATGTAGTTAATTTAACTACATACTTTTTTTATTTTAATATAATTAATAAATTAATATTTATTCCATAATAATAAAAAAATACTATTTTTCAAGTGTAAAATCTAAGGATTCGGCAATAAGTTCCACCTTATCAAGAGTATTATTAGATTTATAAACTAAAATCTCAACGCCTTCATTATAAGCGGTTTTAAGAGTAGATGAAAAATCATAATCATTCTCCCAATTAGGCCTAAAATAATTGCCTGCAGGATGTTGAATTAAAAAAAATACAACTGCCCTATGACCAGATTTTTTAAGTTTAATTAATTCTTTAAGATGTTTACATCCTCTTACTGTAGGTGCATCTGGAAATTGTGCAAATCCATCTTTTATAAGAGTAACACCTTTAACTTCACAATAACAATCTTCAATTACCTTATCACCATCTGTTTTACCAAGATAAATATCAATTCTAGATTTATCATAGGTTTTTTCTCTTTCAATAATATTATAACCTAAAAGTTCTTTAACTTTACCTGATTTTATTCCCTCAAAAACGATTCTATTTGCATCTTGAGAATATAATGAAACAAGTTCACCTTTATTTACAACGAATAAAAGAGAATATTTTGTTTTTCTATTTGGATTATCACTTGGAAGTAAATAAACTACAACACCTTCAACTAAAAGTTCTTTACATCTACCAGTATTCGGAACATGAGATTTAACTTCAATTCCATCAATATCACATATAGCAATAAAACGATTAGGCCTACTTTTAAATATAGCTTTTACAAAATTAGACATAAAACCACATAACTAATAAAAATAAGATTCTATTAAATTTATAAATACATTAATTCAATTTTCCTATTATATTTGAAACTTAATCCTATAAACTCAACAATTTAAATTCTATATTACTAAAAAAATATTAATTTAAAACTTTAATCCCATAAAAATCAACAATTTAAATTAGAATAAATATTATTTTAGATTAAAGAAATTCAACAAAGCCCAAATTAAATATTAAATTAAAAAATAATAATTATTAAAGATTTAAAAAAAAATAAAAAAAATTATTTAATAATATTAGCCATTAATGCACCTAAATATTCTGTCAAATCAGTTGCTGAAAATCCATAACCCTGTTTATTCATAGCTAAATCACCAGCACGACCATTAAGATATACAGCAAGAGAGCCAGAATCAAAAGAATTTAAACCTTGAGAGAGTAAACTTACACATATACCAGATAATGCATCACCAGTACCTCCTACAGTCATTCCAGGATTTCCAGTTATATTAACTTTAAATTTATTATTCTGCATTATAATGTCATATTTACCTTTTAAAACAACAGTACCCTCAATAGATTTTACAATATTCTGTAAAGTTTCTATTTGGCTATTGATTAAATGATAATCCACATCTTCAGATATATTTTTAATAGAATCTGAGTTAATACCTGATTCTTTAATTACTTTATCAAAGAATGATTTAAATTCAAATAAATGAGGAGTGATAATTAAATCATCCCTATTTTTAATTAAAGATAAATCAACTTGTTTTAAAGCATCAGCATCTAAAACAATTGGTTTTTTAATCTTATGAACTAAAACATTGAAAAGTTTTCCAGTTTCTTCATTTATTGTTGCACCAGGACCTAAAAGTACTGCATCAACATTATCAACCATTTCTATAATATCATCTAAATTTTCAAGAGATAAATAATCGCCTTTAAGCCCTTTAACAATTAAATCAGGAGATAATGATTTAATAGCTAAACTTGCAGGATCTGGACTTGCAACATATACGAGATCTGCTCCAGAAGAAATAGCTGACATTCCTGCAATAGCAGGAGCACCAGAATAATCTTTACTTCCACCTACAATTAAAATTTTACCATTTTTACCTTTATGAGAATCTAGATTTCTATGATTTAATTTAATTAAATCACCAAAACCAACAAATAATTCCGCTTCAAGAGGAATTCCAATATCACAGGTTACAAGTCCTCCAACTAATTCTTTATCTGCTAATTTAAGACCAGTTTTTACCCTATGGAATGTAATGGTATAATCTGCTTTAACAGAAACATCATCAACTTCACCAGTTAATGGGTCAAGACCAGATGGAACATCCACTGAAATTTTAAGGGCTTTAGAATCATTGATTATTTCAATTGCACGTTTAACTTTAGGTCTTAGATTTCCCTTAATACCTGTTCCAATGATTCCGTCAATGATTATATAATTACTTGAAAATTTAAGATTATCAAAATCAGATAACTCTTTAATATAAAATATGGATAAACGTGAAAGTCGTGGCACCATATTATTAAGTACATCAAGATTTCTTTTAGCATCAGCAGATTTAATTTTATCTGGAGTATATAAAGAATAAATTTCTACTTCAAAACCTCTATTTAAAAGATACCTTGCAGCAACAAAACCATCTCCACCATTTCCACCAGAACCTGTAAATATTGCAATTTTAACAGGATGGGAAAATTTATGGGTTGCAATTTTAGCAGTTTCATCAGAAAGAGATTTACCTGCTGCTTCCATTAAACAAATTCTGTTAAGGCCAATATATTCACAATTTAAGTCTGTAACTGTCATGTCAATTGGATCCATAATATCACCTAATTTAAAATATTATAAAAAAATAAATAATTTAATAATTATATAATATTTTAATATACAAATATTAAAAATTTTATTAATAAAATTTTATAAAAAAGTATTAGAAATTAATTTTATTAAAATAAATAAAATTAAAAATTTAGTTAAAATCCTTAAAAATAATTCATTTAATTATATTGGTGTTAAATTGAAGATAAATACTGAAAAAAAAATAAATTATCCTGCAAAATCAACATTGATAGGTATTACATTAATATTAATAATTTTCACATATGGTATTTTAGGATCTATCTATATCATGCACTTAAATCTAGAAAATGCAATATACTTTACAATGATAACAATTGCAACTGTAGGATATGGAGATATAACACCAATAACATCTTTACAAAAATTGTTTGTAATTATACTGGCATTTGATGGAATTGGAATCATAGCATATATTTTTACTGCAATAATAGATAATTTCTCTGAAAGACTTGAAAAATCAAGAAGTGGTTCAGAAATGAGAAAAAAATTAGAAAATATGAAAAATCATTATATAGTATGTGGTTATGGTAGAGTAGGTTCTGTTGTAATAAAAGAATTACTTAAAAGAGATCAAAAAATAATAATCGTTGATAATAATAAAGAAACTATAGAAGATCTTAAACAACATGATTCTATTTTAGATAATGATAATGTTTTAGTGTTATATGGTGATGCTACAAATCAAGAAACAATGGACAAATTCAATATAGAGGATGCATATGGTTTAATCCTAACAACTGGAAGTGATGTTAACAATGTATTTATTGTTTTAAGTTTAAGAGATAGAGCACCTGATGCATGGATTATATCAAGAGCAAGCAAAAGAGAAAATATTCAAAGATTATACAATGCTGGTGCAGATAAAGTTATTTCTCCTGAAACTAGTGGAGGATTAGATTTGTTCCTTGCTGCAATAGAACCTTACCTTATTAGAATTACAGATATTAATAAAAAAGAATTTATTGAAAAAGAAGTTAGTATTATCTTAAAGCATGGATGTAATATTGAAAGTGTAGAATACCATCTCCCGGGAATTAAAAAACCATTTAAAAGAGAAGTTTCTATAAAAACTGAAAAAGACTTTAAAGAACAAATAGAAGAAAGAATGAATAGTCAAGAATCCTTTGAAGTATTAAGTAGTGGAACACACTCACAGTTAATAAGTGGACCTAATAAACAAGCTATCAATAAAGTAATTGAAGAATTAAAAGAAAATAATTTATTAATTGGAGTAAATATGAGTGATGAAGACTTATTTAAATTAAATAAAGAAAATCTTAAAGAAATATTTGAAAAACAATAACAGTTTTAACGATTACCTTTTTTTAATTTATAAAAATATAATAAATAGTTAATTTATTTAAAAATAGAAATTAGTTGAGAATATAAAATTATAATAAAACCAAATAAAATACAAAATTATGAAAAATAGTTATAAAAAATTATAACTATCTATAAATCTTGTAAATGGAAATGATATGGACCTAAATCTCCACCATAGTTTCCAGCACTAATTTTAATAATACCAGGAACTTGACAAGCAGCATTAATTCCTTGTTTCATAGCTTCTTTAACAGATTCTTCATCAGCACCATCAATAACAATTTCCATCATACCTTCAACATCATCAGGTAACTCTGAATCAACTTTATCTTTTAAAGTTACACACATTTTTTCATTAGTTGAAGCATTCATAAATTTAGAGTATTTATTAGATCCTACTTTAGAACCAGAAGCAACCATTCCTCCAGGGAAAGGAGTTACCACTCCAGGTACTGAGTGAATTGCATCTACAGCAGCTTCAGCAGCAGTAATAGCGCTAAGTCTACTATCACCCATAATAAAGAAGTTACCTCCAGCAACACCATCTTTGTATCCTAAATTAGCTTCTACTAAGAAGTCACCAGACATTATAGGAATAGCATGCATTTTTCTTCCATCAACTTCAGTTTCATATTCAAAGCCGTCACCAAAGAATCTAAGTTTTGCACCAGTATTAAGAGTATCTTCTGAATCAAGTGCATTAAATACTGCAGTAGTAGGAGCAGTTAAAAGACATTGACCTACCCTTTCAAGTAATTCATGATCTAAAGCTTTTTTAGACATGTGACAAATCATGATTGCATAACCTGGTCTTCCATCAGGAGTTTCAGAAGGAGGTACATAACAATCAATACCTGCTTCTGCAGGACAACCAATAACAGAAGTACCGTATCCAGTAGCTTCAGTAGCTGCAATAAGTGCTAAATGTTTAGTAGCAGCAGTAACAATCATTCTTGAAACTTTAATTCCAAATCCTTCAGCAAAAGTATCATCTATTTCTACACCATTTATTTCCATTATTTCACCTAATTTTAAGATTATATTGAAAATAATATAATATTATATTATACATTTTTAATATTTTATTTAAATATAAAATAAACTTTTCTATTTTAATTGAAAGGATTATAGAAAAAATAAAATTAAAATTATTAAAATAAATAAAAAGAGGAATAAAATAAAATACCCCTACAAAAAACAAACCAATAAAACCAAATTTAAAATAAAATATTTTTTTTCAAAAGAAAGAATTTAAAATTAAAAATAATAATAAAAAAGATTACTTTTTAGTATTTTCATGTAGTTTCTTAATATTATCAACTGCATGGTTTACTTCACTTAAATTCCTATTATTAACTACAGGTTTAGGTTCTTCTTTAGGTCCAGTAATATTATCAAGAACATTAATACCATATTTAGGAATAGTTAATAAACCGAGGAAGGTAGTCATCCAATAGGATATTAATCTTTCTACAACAGTGGCGGCTGCACTTATTCCAGATGGGATTCCTGCAGACGCAAATAATAGAATCATAGTTCCATCAATAAGACCTACACCACCAGGTAAAATTGGAATAAAACCAATTAATACTGAAAGGATAAAAGATTCTGCTATTATTAATGGGGATACAGGGTACCCAAATGCCATAAATACAACACAGACACGTGAAATTTCAAGTATCCAAATTAATAATGACAATGGTAATGCATATAATGTTAATTTTCTATTTGAAACAGTTAATCTCATAGTATCTTGAAAACCATCAACTGCTTCAATTAAACGCATTTCTCTTTCTTCAGTATTTTTTTTAGAAACTTTATGAAGTAACCAAACTAAAGCATTTGTAACTTTTACTCCAAAACTTTCATTAATAGACATGTAAATAATTGCTGCAACAACAATGATTACTGCAATAACTGCAATAATCAAACATGCAATAATCCAAGGTGCAAGTGAATAATTAAAAATAACCAAAATTAATGTAAGTATTGCAAGTAAAATAAATGGAAATGTATCAAATGCCCTATCAGCAATAACTGTTGCAAATGTTGATTCAAATGGAATATTTGATTCTTTAGTTAGAACATAAGCCCTTACAGGTTCTCCACCACCACGTCCACTTGGAGTAATATTATTTACTGCTAAACTTAACATGACCATAGGAAATAAATCATTAAAATCAGTACCAATACCCACAATTTTATTAATAATTTCCCATCTCAGAGTATATAAAGCATAAACCACAATTTCAATAAGTATTGCGAGAATAACATAAAGGATATTTGACATCCTTAATGCATTAAAAACTTCATCAATACCAATGAACCATAACATTACACCCATTATAATTAAACCAAAAATCAAAAATAACAGAGTCTTATGTTTCATAATATAACCTTATTAAATTTTTTAATAATAAAAAATTCAATTAAAATAAATTATTTCAATATTTATAAGTATTAATATAAATAATTATTTTAAAAAAATTCTTAAATTATAATTATTTATTAATTTTTAGTATTTAAACATGTATGAAAAAATGATTAAAAGAACCTAATTTTTAGTATTTAAACATACATGAAAAAATGATTAAAAGAACCAATATTATAAAAAACATAAAATATTTTTAGATAAAAAGTCAAATTTTAATTTAATGAAATATATAAACACAATGGATATAAAAATCATTGCTTATTATTTAGGAAAAACAATGCAATTAACAGGAATAGCACTACTTATACCTATTATAATCGCAATTTTTTATAAAGAAACACCAGAAATAATTGGATTTATAATATCAAGTACGATATCCTTAATAATTGGAACGTTGTTTACTAAAATAAAGATTAATGAATCAAATATCAAATTAAAAAATGCAATGATTATATCCACATTGACATGGATTTGGGCTAGTTTTTTAAGTGCACTTGTAATGAAAATAAGTTTACAAATACCAATTTTAAATGGTATTTTTGAAAATATGTCATCATTAACAGGTACAGCACTTTGTTTATATCAAAATGTTGAAGCATTCCCAAAATCCATCTTGTTTTTAAAAAGTTTTGAAGGATGGTTAGGTGGTTTAGGGATAGTAATTATTAGTGTAGGAATTATTATCAGGAAAGGAACTGCTGCAGCTAAATTATACAAGTCAGAAGCAAGAGATGAGAGAATAAAACCAAGTATAGCAAACACGATGGAAAAAACAATTGAAATATATTGTATTTATACTATGATTGGAATAATCTTATACTTACTTGCAGGAATGCCTGTATTTGATGCAATAAATTTATGTTTTTCATCAATATGTACTGGTGGAATGAGTATTAAAAATGCTAATGTAGGTTACTACCACAATAATATAATTTATATAATAACAATGATACTAATGATTATAGGTACTATAAGTTTTCCAGTTCATTATAAAGTATTTAAAACTAAAGGAAAAGCCATTATTGATGATGTTCAGTTTAAAGCTATAGCCTTCTCTATAATAATAACTACAATAATCATATATTTCTTAACAAAAGCCATGCCTATTGAAATATTATTTACAGTAATCTCAGCAATTACATCTACAGGAGCTTCAGTTGTACCAATACCAAAATTATTAAGTTGGAAAGATGCATCATTGATCTTTTTAATGTTATTAATGATAATAGGAGGTTCATCAGGATCCACTTCTGGTGGTGTAAAGATTATTCGTATTATAACTCTTTTAAAAGGAATATTAAAAAATATTATAGGAATATTGTCTCCTGAAGGAAGAGTTATTAAAGTAACTATAGACAATAAAGAAATTTCAACAGGAGCAATAAAAGAAGCAGGATCATATGTTTTTATATTTTTCATTTTAATATTTGTAAGTTGGATTATATTGATTTTACATGGTTATGATGGATTTAAATCATTGTTTGAAATTATCTCAGCAATAAGTAATAATGGATTAAGTGCAGGTATTACAAATATTAACATGTCCCCAAGTGTTAAAATTATTATGATATTAGATATGTTAATGGGAAAACTTGAAATTATTCCAGTTCTTGTAACTATAAGAGAATTCTTTGAAATATTTAAACCAACAAATAAACAAAAAAGAGCATTTAGTGAAAAATTTAATAGAACTTAAACAGTAATCCTTAAAATCAATTAAAACTTAAGAATAAACTTTTAAAATTTAAAGTTTAATAAGATAATGAAAAACCTTAAAAATAATAATTTAAATTATATATAAAAATAGAAAATAAAAAAAAATTAAAAAGACTACTCAAATTTTTTTTCAGTCTTTTTAAGAGCATTTCTTTTAACAAGAATAGAAATTTTTTCTCCTTTTGTTAATATATCATCTTGTTGAGGAATGTTTAATTTTCCTTCTTTATATGTTGCGATTATAATATAATCTTCAGTAGGAGAAACCTCATAAATAGGTTTACCAATTACTTTCTTATTTGTAATAATCATATCTAAAATTTCAGCATCACCCTGACCAAAAGTAGTTAAATCTGCAACATTTGGTCTTGTAATAATTTTTTCAAGATACCCTGCAGCTGTTCTTTCAGGACTTATTACATTATCAATTCCAACTTTAATAAATGCTTCTTCATGATCTGTATTACTTACACGAGCAATAATTTTAGGAACCCCATAATCTTTAACTAATATACAACTAAGTAAGTTAGTTTCATCATTACCTGTAGTTGCAACAAAGAAATCTGCATCTTCAATATTAGCCTCTTCTAATGTTTTTGTATCGGTTCCACTACCACAAATAACCAATGCATCTAATTCAACAGAAGCATTATTAGATAATTCTTCATTACTTTCAATAAGAGTAACATCATAACCGTCTTCAATTAATAATGAAGCTAAAGAAAGACCTACACGTCCTCCTCCCATAATAATTGCATACATTAAAAAACACCTAACATTTTTTATTAAAGAAAAAAATAATTAATTAAATATTATTATAATATTTTTGAATTTAATATTAATAAAATTATCTTTTAAAAATAATTTAAACAACTAATTAGAAATAGAAATAAAAAATTAAACTGTATTAAAATCCTTAAAATTCATAAAAATAGTTTTAAATAAAAGTGGGGTCACAGGGATTTGAACCCCGATCCTAGGATTTCTCTTGTCTCAGTACTCCAATTGATCATCATTCTGTATCAATTTATACTGTCAGACTACGCGCTAAATTTTCTTCAAAGACAACTGGAGTCCCAGATGATGCCAGGTTACACTATAACCCCAAAATGAATAAAAAAAATCATTATTATATTTAGTATAATAACAATAATAGTTTTGTAAAAATTAATATTTAAATGTTTTGATTTTTATAAAATGGTATTAAAATATAATTTAAAATATTATTAATAAAATAATTAAATAAATTCTAAAGAAATTTAAAAAATATTAAAAATTTAACTATAAATCAAATTTAACTTGTTTATCAATTTGAGTAATTTCATCTAATTCTAAACCGTTTTCAATTACATAATCTTTTTCAACTTTATAATTATTATTCTTAGTTCTTTCAATATTTTTAGGTTCTAAAAAATACCACTTTGTATACTTAAATTTAACACCCAAATATGGCTTTGCTCCAAATATTTTTGAAAATTTTTCTAATTCATCAATTTGAGGAAAATCAATATAAATTTTATCTTTAACTGTAGTTTTAACTTCAATAGCTAAATAAACTTCACCATTACCTGCAATAACATCAGGTAAAGGCCTCTTAGTGGCTCCACCAGAAGCAGGAGCCCGCATAGCTGCAAAATTCCTATCCCATAATTTATGAACTAAATCTCTTTCTTCTGTTGAACCTTTTTTAACCATAATATAACCTTTTTATAAAAATAAACAATGATATTTTCTATTTATAAAATTATTATACTTATACTTAATTAGACCCCATAAGAAAACTAATATAAAAATAAGA